>CAZSAL010000014.1:0-52057 GCA_964604825.1 uncultured Elusimicrobia bacterium | reverse complement strand
AACCTGGGGAATTAAAACCGGCTGAAACTGGGGAAGGACTGGACGGCGGTAACATGTTGTCAATTGGAATTTTAAACCGCAGTCGGAACAGATGTTATAATACGTCGAAATCAGTAATTTTCGGGCCCATAGCTCAATCGATAAAAAGAAAGATTGATTTTTAGGTGCGAATTGATAATCAGACCGTCCCCAGACCGAGAACTTCTCTCAATGTGGCGCCGTTGGCTCAGTGGTAGAGCGCTTCCTCGACATGCTTTTCAGGATCATTAGGATTTAGCCGTTCCTCGTCGGAAAACCCGCCTTCGAATTTGGATTAATTTGGATCATTCATGACATTGAGTTGGAGAAAAGTTGGAGAAAACTCCGACGGAGAGCAGAATCGAAGCGTAAATGCATCAATTTTATGGTGGGTTCGATGCTGTCTAAAACTTTAATTCAACGATGATCCAACACCTCTCGGACTTTGTGGTTAAGGGCGTCCATCGAAAAAGATTTCTCGATGAAGTTCGCCGCGTTGGGATCGATGATGCCGCGCTGGGAAAGTGTATCCGGGATGTGCCCGGACATATAGAGGACCCGAAGCGAAGGATAGCTCCTGTGCAGCGCCTCGGCCAGTTCGTTCCCATTCATTCCGGGCATGAGGATATCAGTCAACAGCAGATCGATCGAAACCCCTTTCTTCTCGGCGATGGCGAGGGCCGCCGGTCCGTTTTCAGCTTCTAAAACCTGGTACCCTCGTTTGATGAGGGATCGACTTGTTACTCTGCGGACAATGCCTTCATCCTCGACCAGAAGAATAGTCTCCTTGCCTCCCGGGCTCTCGCCGCGCTCCGGACCCCGGCGCTCCGTGCGGCATTCTGCAATTTGCGGCAGGAATACCTGGAAGGCAGTCCCTTGCCCCGGCTTGCTATAAACCAAAATATCGCCTTCGCTCTGCTTGACGATCCCATATACCGTAGCCAGCCCCATGCCGGTCCCTCTGCCTGGGCCTTTGGTCGTGAAGAACGGTTCGTAAAGATGGCTGAGAGTCGTCTCATCCATGCCATGCCCCGTATCCGAAACCTTGAGGATCGCATAGGGACCGGGCTTCAGCTTAAAACAACCCGTGGGTTTTGACGCCATGTTCGCGCTGGCCGTTTCTATGACGATACGACCACGGTTCGGCGTGGCATCCCGCGCGTTCAGCACGAGATTCATCAGAACCTGCTCGATCTGACTGCGATCGGCGCGAACCAGGCCGATGTTAGGGTCCAGGATCGTCTTCAACTCAATATCTTCGGTTAACATGCTTTCGAGAAGCGTTTTCATCGAAGAAATCACTTCGTTAATGTCGAGCATTCTCGCAACGATGACCTGCCGGCGACCAAAGGTCAGCAGCTGCCGCGTGAGATTTGACGCCTTTTTGCAGGCAGTGGTCACCTCCTCCAGGTCCTGCTCCAATCGGAGATCGGTCATCTCACTTTTGACCCCCTGCACGATTCCCATGATGCCGGTAAGGAGATTGTTGAAGTCGTGAGCGATTCCTCCTGCGAGCTGGCCAATCACTTCAAGCCTGCGAGTCCGTTCCAGTTCCACATCCTTCGTCTTCAGCTCGTCCGTGCGTTGTGCCACTTTCTCCTCAAGGGTGCGGTTAAGCTCGGCCAGGCGCTCTTCTGATTGCTTGCGCTCGGTGATATCCACAGCAAGGCCCAGGACATTTTTCAAGTGGCCTTCGGCTGCAGGGAGGGGAACTTTGACCGTCTGAAAGAAGCGGGTGACCCCCGTTTTGGGATTGGTGACCGGCTCAAATGCGATCAGCTTCGGGTGCTGCGATACCATGACCTCCCGGTCATCCTCAAGGAAACGGGCAACTTCCCCCACGTTGGGATTGAAATCCGCGTCCGTTTTCCCAATCAGGTTTTCCACGGTGGCGCCGTAACGTTCCGCCGTCGCCTGATTAGCCATCAGGAATTTCCCGTTCCAATCCTTTATAAAAACCATGTTCGGATCGGTTTCCAGTATCAGGCGAAGAAGACGCTGCTCCTCATGGAGTTCTGACTCTCTTTCTGCCAGATCATGAGCGCTGGACTGAAGTTTCTCGGTGACCCATTGAAGGAGCCCGACAGCGCCTGCAATTGCAAAGACAGTCAGAAAGTAGCCAACCAAGCGGATTTGTTCAAGAGAACTGTAGACTCTAAAAGAGCCGCCGGGTTCCGTAAGATAAACCCAGCAGGGCAAACCAACAGCAATGCCGTAAATAAGCGACGGTCCGGAACCAAGCAGCAGGGCGATAACGATGGCAATGACCAGCGGAGGAGTGAGCGGCACATTGCCATGCAAAGAATTTGTGAGGGACTGCAGTGCATAGAAGGTTAATGCGGCGAAAGCGAGAGGAATTCCATAACGCAAAATTGCCGGCATACGCTGCCGCCAACTCAAACTGTTAATGAAAAATTCTCTGAAAGCTGTGTAAATATTCTGCCATCTAGAATGATTCGAAGGGCTCAAAGGATCTGAAGATAAGAAATCCATAATGGTGCTTCCCTTCCCTTCCCTTCCCTTCCCTTCCCTTCCCTTCCAGCATAGAGTGCCATCCTTTTGAGAACGTCTTCTGCTGCATTTGCGTCTATACCTTCATGTAACTACTTATTCGGGAAATAGTTACAGGCAGAATGTGCGAACGGTCAGGACGGGAAAGTCCCCTTCTCTGATTATGAAAGAGTAAGAAAGAGTATGAAAGGAATGGGACGTTATTCGCCTTGCTGACGGACGTTCGCTGTGCCATTCCTGAGAGGTATCGGTGCCTCAATGCTGTCTTAAAACTCCCCGTTATCCGGTATCCGTGTAAAAGAAATTCGAGTAGGCGCGTTTTCTTCAGCGCCCATCTCTTCCCCGAAGTAGGCCGTGTTGCGGCCGAACTTTTCGTTGATCCGATCCATCACCAGCGAGAGCTTCTCCTGTTTGGGGTTTTCAAAGAGCGACGGGATGTGTTGATCGATGGGAATGATGGGGGAAAGCGTTACACCCACCCATAAGGGTTTCCCGGCTGGGACATGAGCCCATAGTGCGGCGACCGTTTTGAGCAGGGTGGGGGTGTCCTGGGTTTCCATCAATTTAGTTTTGTCGTTCCAGTCCCGCCCTCCCAGGAATTGCACGGCCAGCGTCATTCCTTTCGCCCAGTAGCCCATCTGGCGCAGTCTCACCCCCAGCTTGCCGGTTAATTTTCGAACAATCTGATAGGCACCGTTCATGGTTCTGAATTCCGGCGGCAGGACATGGGAATGCCCCACGCTGGAGCGATGCGTCTCTGGGCCCTCCACCTGTTCGCCGTGCAGCCAGGCGTGAAACCGTTCGCCTACGATTCCTCCCCAGACTTCCCGCATCTGGTCCCGGCTTAAGGCGCAGAGCTGTACGACCGTAAAGATCCGCTTCTGATGCAGACGCGCCTCCATGCGCGGCCCGATTCCGGGGAAATCGCTGAGTTCCAGCCCGTAAAGCGCTTGCGGCAGGTCCCCGAGGCGGATGATCGTGAGACCGTCCGGTTTCTGCATGTCGCCCGCCACTTTGGAGAGATACCGGTTCGGCCCGATGCCGATGGAGCAGCGCAGGCATTCGCCCACGCGCTCCAGGATGGCCCGTTTGATCTGATGAGCGAGCGCGACCGCATTGGAGACCTCCTGCTGGCTGCCGGTGAGCTGGCAGACCATTTCATCGATGGACATCACCGCAGCGATGGGAATGAGGGATTCCACCGTTTCGACAATCGCCTTGTGATAACGGACATAGAGCTGCGGAACCGCTTCTACGAGGTGCAGTGTGGGACAAATCTTCTTTGCGTCGCCAACGCGCGTTCCGGTCTTGATGCCGTAGGCCTTCGCTTCGTAGCTTGCGGCGATACAGCAGGTGTTATCGGTCAGCATCGGCACCACCGCGACCGGCTTTCCGCGCAAAGCAGGGGTCACCTGCTGCTCCACGGAAGCGAAGTATGCGTTTAAATCGAGAAATAGCCAGTTGACGGTGTTATTCATGATCAGGGTTCGCCGCGAAGAGATGGGGGATAATTGGAGAATACCATACACGTGTATGGCTTTACAAGGTTTCCGTCCGGAGAGATATAATGAACCTATGTGTGGACGGTTTTCGCAAGCCATGACCCTGGACCAGCTGCTCGAGCATTTCCATATCGATTCGAATGAGGTGCTGGAGTGGCAGGCGCGCTACAACGTCGCTCCGACTCTGGATATTCCCGTCATCGTCGAACTATCCGATGGCACCCATAAACTGATGAAAATGAAGTGGGGGCTTGTCCCGCCGTGGGCAACGGGCAGCGCCTATAAGCCGATCATCAATCTGCGCACGGAAACCCTCCTCAGCAAACCGGGATTTAAAAGGATTTTTGAAAGATCCCGCTGCCTCGTCCCGGTGGACGGATTCAACGAATGGGGGGTCGAAAATAAAAAGAAGATCCCATACCGGTTTACGATGAAATCCGGCGCGATCTTCGGTCTGGGCGGAATCTATGACACCGTCATTCTGCCGGACGGAAAGAGCCTTCACACTGTATCGCTGATCACAACAGAAGCCAACAAACTCGTGAGTGCCGTACATGACCGCATGCCTGTGATCATTCCGCGGCCCATGGAACCATTCTGGCTGAACCCGACGTCAAAGATTCCAGATTTCGTCACCTGCATGGCCCCTTATCCACCGGAAGAAATGCGCTCCTACCGGGTCTCCACGCTACTAAACACCGCGAAAAACGATACGTCGGACCTCATCTCGCCAGTTCCTTGACGTGCTTTTCAGGACCATTAGGAATTAGCCGTTCTCCGTAGGACGACTTCCTGACATCGAGTAGGAAGAAAGTTGGAGAAAATTCCGTCGGAGAACATAATCGAATCGTAAAAAAATTGATTTTGTAGCGGGTTCGAAACTGTCCCAAAAGATGCGGTTATCCGATTAGGGGGAAAGCATTAAATACAGATTGCCGACAAGACATACCCTTCCCGAAGGTCTATAATTTCTACAACTATGACCCATGCAGTTAGCCCTCAAGCGACAGGGGGTGCTGGCCCTTTTTTTGAACAGCATACTGACGCAGCTTTTCTCGTCCTTCTGCTAACAGGAGGGGCCTCACCTTTTTTCACCTCTGGTACGGTAGTGGAGGTGGATCTCCAGTGTGGCCATGCCGGGTGGAAAACCGACGATCTGCTCGTCCAAGCGAAAGACCCATCAGGTGTCACACACAAAGCGGTCCTTCAAGTAAAACGTCATTTCGTTCTCAGCACGAAGGAACCAGAATGCGTTGATACTTTCCGAAAGGCGTTTCTGGATTTCCGCAACCGGAGCCTTTTTGATCCATCGGCGGATCGTCTGGGTCTGATAGTTGGGCCAGCGTCGGACAAATTGCTAAAGGGGTTTCGGACTCTCCTGGATTGTGCTCGTGCCTCACTTTCTTTCTCGGACATGGACCGGCGCCTTCAACTGCCTGCATATCTCGGTAGCGCAGCTTCTGCCTATCAAGAGTCGATCTCCGAAATTTTGAAGGGCCTAAAGGAATCGCCTGCAAAAGATCAAGAAATCTGGGAATTCCTTCGGATCTTCGAATTTACAAGCCTCGACCTCAATACTTCATCAAGCTACACCGAGACACTCTTGCGATCACTTCTGTCACTAACAGCATTGGAAGATGCACCTGCTGCGATAGATACGTGGAACCAGTTGGTGGTGCTCGTATCAAACCGCAGCGGCTCGGCGGATAGCCTGACTCGTTCTCAGCTGCCTACTTCCCTAACCAAATACTACAGGACTTCACCTACAGCAGTGATCCCAGGCTTAGCCCGCCTACAGGAAGATACGGACATCGTCGTGAGAGGCGTTAGCTCGGCAATAGCAGGGCAAGTGCAAATTGAAAGGACCAATGTCGTAGATGATCTAATCGGGATCTTGGAGAAAGGTCAGGTTGTTCTGATCACAGGGGAGGCAGGTGCGGGAAAATCAGGGGTCGCCAAAGAAGTCTTTGCACGCCTTCTCGTGGATGGCCCCGGGTACGCTTTCCGGGCTGAAAGTTTTGCCGGTGTCCACATCAACCTAGCCCTATTCCCACACGGACTTACTTTGAAGAAATTGGATGCCTGTTTCGCTTTGCACGCAAGAAAGGTTCTGTGGATCGACGGGCTTGAACGTCTATTAGAGAAACCGGACCGTGCGGCTTTTCAAGACTTATTGATGGAAATTAAACGCGATGCTTCTTGGAAGGTGCTTATCACATGCCGCGACTATTCGACGGAAACTGTTCGCAGCGCCTTTTTTGAAGGTCCAGGCCTGCCCTGCTTGAATTTCCAGGTACCCGAATTGACTGACGGAGAGTTAGATTTCGTTGCTTCAAAAATTCCGGCTCTTTCACGCCCCATGTCGGATCCCACTCTTCGGGAGCTGTTTAGGATTCCCTTCTTCTTAGATAAAGCCGCCCGCCTAGCTTGGCCAGCTGATCAGGCCCTTCCGATGAACCAGCGAGAATTCCGGGCAAAAGTTTGGCGTGACGTAGTCCGCCACGAAGCCGAACCAGCAGAAGGTCTTCCTCAATTACGTGCCAAGACTTTTATGGAAATAGCAATCCGGCGCGCACAAGCACTAGAACCTTTTGTTCCGGGCGATGATCTTGATCCCCGTGCCCTACAGAGGCTTCGGCAGGACAGTCTGGTTTTATCGGTGGGGGAAAATGAAACCCGCCTCGCTCCCGCCCATGATGTTTTAGAGGATTGGGCGGTTATGCAGTGGCTAGACGACAAATTCCAGATCCATGGTCGCAGTCTGCAGAAGATATTCGAACTGATTGGCACGTATCCGGCTCTCAGACGCGCCTTTAGAAAATGGCTGACTGAGTCAATGGATGTCGATCCCGCGGCTACTGATGCTCTCATTATTGGATTGTTCCCTGACACCACTATGCCGGCCCACTGGCGCGATGACACGATCGTGGCAGCTCTTTTATCACGGAACGCAGCTAATTTTCTTCTCCGAAATGCCGCATTCCTTCTGGCCAATAACGCCGAATACCTCTGTTTGGTCGTTCATTTGCTGCGTGTCGCTGGCAAAAAAAGTGTCTCCACCAGCTCAGTCCAGAATGGCCACATTGAGACCTTTTTCGTGCCATTTGGGTCCGCTTGGGGGGCAACTGCTCAGCTTCTGGCAAAAGGCGTAACTTCCTTTGGGGCGTCGGATTTTCCTTTAATTCTCGGTTTCCTTGAAGATTGGAACAGCATTACATACTACCTTCCACGCGGCTATCCTTCGGGACATGCCGATGTTGAGACGATTGTTATGCACTGGCTACCGCAATCGGCTTCCTGGAGATTTCCTGTCCGCGATGCCCATGAAAGACTACTGAAAATACTTTTACGAATCCCGAAGACTGCTGAAGCTCCATTGAGGGAAATGATCAAGTCGGCGTCATTAAGCACTGACGGCGGTCGGGCCAATCAGACGATATTGGAACTCATCTACAGCCATTTTTATGGTGCGGCAGTGTGCCGGGACCTGCCTGACTTATACGTCGAAGCAGTAAAAGAGATCCTGGGATTGAACAGAAAGATAGACGCGACATTTTTTAGACAAATCCGGGAACACACTCTTGAATTGGAAAGCACGTTCGGTCTGAATTCTCAGCTTCATATTGATTCTTTTCCGCCCAGCGCTTTCCATGGCCCCTTCTTCCAGCTTCTATGTCAGCACCCCGGCCAAGGAGTCAATTTAATCCTCCGACTTCTCAATCATTCCTGCGATGCCTATGGTGATCCCAATAACCCTCCGATCATCGAGCCGCCCGAAAAAGTCCAAATTACTCTTCCTGATGGAAAAACTCGATTACAGTGGGGCAATTGGCGGCTCTGGGGTCTTTATCGCAGCATGAGCGTGGGCCCCTACGCTCTCCAAAGTGCTCTAATGGCGCTTGAAAAGTGGTTATTGCAAAAGGCAACCCGAGCCGATAAGAATTTTCCAACGATTTTAACTACCCTCCTTTCCGAGAGTAACAATGTCGCTATTACAAGCGTCGTAGCCAGCGTTGCGATCGCATACCCAACGCAATGCGGCGCAGCGGCCCTATCCGTCTTAACTTGCCAACAAATCTTTCAATGGGATCGCATTCGTCACGCCCAAGATTTGTCTCATTCAAACGGATCGTTATCCAATCTAATTTCTGCTTACAGCTCTGAAAACGCCATCTACGAAAAAGAACGTCAGGAGGCCGCGATACTACCCCATCGCCAAAGGAACCTTGAAACTCTTGCGCTGAATCTGCAGATCTCATCCATGAAAAACAAAGTTTTCGAATTGATCGACGATTACAAAAAAAAGCTGCCACCGGAATCGGCCCAGGACGACGAAGTCCGCGTCTGGCGGCTAGCGTTGCATAGGATGGATTTACGGAACTTCGTTGAGTCCGAACAAACCGCTGATGGCCACGTGCTGATGAAGCCGGTTAACCCGCCTGAAGACGTACAGAAAATGATTGATCGCCACCAACCACGCACCCGAAAGTTCATGGAAGGCATGAGATTGTCAAATTGGGGCATGGGTGTGTTCGAGCAAGACGGGAGACAATCGGTAAATCCCGAACAATGGCGAGAGATGCTGCAGGCCGCGCGACGTCACGACATCGACAAAGGCGAAATGGAAGACGACGTGGAGGTCACTCTTCAAGCCTCTGGTCCAGAATACATCGCCAGCGTCTGTATTCGGGATCATTGGAACGAGCTATCAGCGGATGAACGGGTGTGGTGTGTTGACGTTGTTTGTAAGGCTGTTGATCGTCACTCGGACACATCGAATAGTACTGAAATCGTCGGAACCAGCATTGTGGACGGTTCCAGACCGGCCGCCTTCATTCTTCCTTTTTTGATCGGGAAAGACATCCCAGCGAATCAGCAGACACGAGTGATCAACGCTTTGGCTACGGCGATAATCCACGCCGTTGAACAAGTCGTTGCCTACGCTGTGCAAGGCGTAGCTTCCTACCTGTGGGCCCAAGACCGTTCCCTAGCCCTGACCTGCTTACAAGCGCTGCTTGACGATGAGCGCGAGTCATTTGCCCATTTTGAAAAGCAACGACGGAGCCGGGCCTTCATGCCGATGACGACGGATGGTTTTTTAACAGACCTCCGCGTTCGACTGAGAACACGTATTGCAGCAAGAACACCCTGCGACGAGACCCAGTTCCTTAATGTTAGTTTCGAAGATTGGCCAGATCGGACGATGATCAACCATCTTCTGACGGTTTTCACTAATCATCATGAGGATTCTCTAGCGCGGCAATTCATGACGACGGCAACAGGAGCGCTGGTTAAAATGTGGGCGAAAGCGGACGACGAGGACGCAAGCAATCGCACTAACACCGATTCGAAAGTTCTCCATTCCACTGTCGACGGCCTGGCACGCTTTACTCTCCAGCTCTCGCCTGAAGAGGGGGTTTCTCTTTGCGGGCCGATAATTGAACAGATCGCATTACGTCCGAAAGAAACCGGGGATTTCTTAAGGCAACTCATTAGGAAACAAGATCAGAGATCACCGACAAAAACATTCTGGTCTATCTGGCAGAGTTTCGCCGATGCATTTCGTTCCAGCGACCTTTCCTCCCGGGTCGACGAGAAACATTCGGATGCGGCGCAATTGCTCTCGTACCTATTCCTGAATTGCGATTGGAAAGCCAGTGTCGCTGACTGGACTCCCCTGCAAGGTAATGCTTATCGGATCAGTGATCTCTTCAAAAATCTGCCTGTGAACCAATGCGCATTATCGGCATATTGCCGGTTTCTTAGCAAAATTGGGGAACAATCGCTCCCGGATGCTCTAATCGACATCGTCCCAAAGCTGGGGACTGGCCAAATCCCGTCAGCGCTTTCCGAGGATAGCGTCTTCTACCTCGAGTCGATATTGAAGAGGTTAGTATACGGAGGCAACCATGCCGTTCGGGCTAATCCCAATTTGAAGAGTGCTACCCTTGCGATTTTGGATGCGCTCGTGGCATTTGGCTCGTCGCCAGCATTCAAACTTCGTGACGACCTGTTGACTCCAGGCGCATAATTCCATTGGCCAAATATCTGAAGAGCAAGACTAAGGCCATGCCATTAGACTCCAAAAATTCCGAAGCTGTGTAAGAGCGGCATGGGCGGTAGATTGTGCGGATTGAGCCCATGGGCTTTCGCGATAGTCGTGAGCGTGCCAGCCGCTTTGATGATCTCTTTACGGCTGTATGGCAACCGCCCCACCCGGTCATCAATGTAGAAATCAGCTGGCTGCTCTGCCGCAAAATGTCCCAAAAACCCGCCACCGCACATGACGTACAGTGCGACCTGATGCAATCCGATGATTTCGGGACCCCAAAGCGGCGAAGTCTGATTTTTAATCATCGTTTCAGACCCCACGTCGCTATCATGATCCGCATTCATAGGTCGCTCTCTTCCACGGGAGTCCCCATAGTGGCCCAGCCGCGTCGAATTGCGATGTCTTTAACCCATTCCGGCGTATCCGCGAGCCATTCTTCGAAGCCGCTCTCGGGATTGTGTCGTTGGTTGCAGCTGACCGCTGCCAGATCCCCGACCAGTTCCCGGCCCGCACGGCTGTAACTGCCGGACAGCCGGGCTATGTGTTCCTGGCGCTGCACTGGCGTGATGATTCGTTCATGGTTCCCAAGACCGTCTATCTGTATCGTCATGTGTGTTTCCTCCGTTCTTTTGATGCCTTCGCTTTCGTCGCGAAGGTAATCCCGAAGGGAACGGGGGCCGGAAGGGAGGTCACCGCGACCTGGCCGGGCCGGAGTCTCCACAGTCCTCAGTGGGGACGGAGGCACCCTGGCCGCGCGGACAGGAAACGGCACCCCTTGTCCTGGAGGGAGGCGGGACGGATAAGAGGCCCCTTGCCGGAGGGCGACGAGGCCCAGTGCCCTCGCCGACAGCGCAAGCCGTCCTGGCGAGCTGGCCTGCTGGCCTCCTGGAGCCCACCTTGGCGGGCGCCGGTTTATCCGACCCGCCGACCTTGCACCTCTCTTCCGGCCGCCGTTACGATGTAATAACGAGCGACGAAATGATTGACTGATATGATCGGGCGAGAATTCGTTGTTACTTTGCACACGGACCAGCTCTGCATCAATGGTGGATTCAGAAGTCAAAATACCGGATCGCATATAGGTTTGCGACCAACCATATTGAACTTCGCGTAATGGTGGAATGCCCTTTGATGCGTTGGCAATTGACGGATTCGAAACGCTTATACTTCTCGGGGAGATCGCAAAAACGAAAAGAATGATTTAACGCGGTCACTCATCGTGATGATGGGCGAGAACTGCAAGAACTTGCATGTGCTAAATTCACGGACTGTCTTGACGTAACGACCCTCTTGAACTCCAACATCAACCGAAAGAACAAACCCTAATCGCAGTTCGTTTTCTCTCAGGAAATTCTCCAAATAATCGTTTTCCATCGAAAGATAGTGCCCGGCTGGTGGGTTGGCCGGCTGCTTGATACGGTCCGTCACACCAGCGGTCCAATCATAACTGGCGGCGATTATGGAATCACCTTCGATAAATGCCCAACGCCTATCTTCATTGACGATTTTAATATTGGGGAAAACCAACCTGTTTGGCCCAAATGGTGCTCCGAATCGCCTGCGAAACCATTGCCACGTAACAGGGCTCAAGATGCAAAAATGGCCCGTGAGTGGGACGATATATACATCGCCGATCCGCTGCTCATCCATTTCTTCCGGGACATGATCCGCATAACTTTCTAAATGACTGACCGGCAATTTGAGCTTGGATGGTGGTGTGAGTTCGCATCGCGTGTTTGAAAGATGATCCATGACGCGTTCAGGGGATGGAATTTCCCGACCCACGACACGATACCCAAATGCGAGAAGTTTGATCCGCGACGTAACAGCGGGGGAACTTAAAGTGGTTGCGCCATAGAGGGCAATAATTTTTCCGTTCGTGTTTCCTTTGATAACTTCACGTGCCTCGGACTCATATGAAATCGCTGTCAATGAATCCACCGGCGCGCCTATGCTCGATGTCCTGCCAGGCCACCACGGCGGCATTCGATTAGGTAAAGTCCGCCAGATTGAGAAATCAATAGGAATCGTGCGTAAGGCATATTGCATAAAAAAACTCTCAGAGATAATCCCGGACAGGTGGTACCCCTGAATGCAACGTAAGTATGCAGATCGGTAGACTTCGCTTAATTTTGTGGTCATTGCCATAAGGACAAGTTTGCCGGATCTCCCCATGTAGTCTAGGGGATCTGCGTCATTGGCTATCCCTATGTCCCGTCGTAATGCGTCCGCCGTGTATGCCCAGTCTCGCATAAACGGTGCTTTTGATCTCGCCTCTATTGTATGGGCATGATCAGAATATATCGGTGGTAGGAATGATCTGAGATGCTTCTGAAAGAATGGGTCAGGTATGTAGGCAGCAGGTGCCGAAATCAGAGGTGGATATGATTTAGTCGTAGGAAGGACGTCTTTGAGGCGTGCTGCGATGTAGTCAAGGACAAGGTCGATTGCGATTGAGGACGTCTGAAGAGCGGCAACGATCTCCTTTGTCTGAAAACAGAAGGAATCTGCACCCATCAAGGATACGGCGTGCGCGAACGCGATTACCCCGTTTAAAGCAACGGATTCCAACTTCTGCTCCGATATCCATTTGAGAAGGCGAACTTTTGCCGTGATTTGATGACGGGAATCCGATAAGAGCAATCCGAGACTCCTCGCGGCCCGCTCCTGGACCAAAGGACTGGGCCAGATGAGACGGTGTAGAAGCAGATCGAATCCATCGTACAAGCCGTCCGATATCCATGGAATAGATATGTTTGGTGCATCAACGACAAGAGACTTTGCTAAATCAACAGCCGACGTAACGATGTCGTCAACGCAGTCCCATTTTCCAAAAAAAGCGAAGAAGTCGGGGGCTCGCGGGACCGACACGAAGTATGCCGGATTCCGTCCAAATCTTAACCCCGATCTTTCGACGCTGAGTTCAAAGAATTCCAAATAGCGCTCAGGAAAATTATCCTTAACAAACTGCCACCGCCAGAACGCACTGGCCCGGGGATAGAGGTACGGTTCCCAACCGTTCCCATTTGCCTGGGCCCAAGTGATGTAATGAAATGCCTTTTCTCGATTTCGCGATAATGCCAGCTTAGCCAGAAGGTCCAACGTGTTTGCTTCGATTCGGGTTATGGGAGAATCCCTGACGTATTGATCCATAATTTGAAATATGGCATCGGCGCGTTGAGGCGCGTTATCAAGCCAATACTGGGCCCAGCCTTGCAGGAATTCCGATTTATCCCAAGGAGATCCAAGCGTGCTCAGCTTTTGAGTTACATGCTCTGGCGCTACGTCGCTGAAGCTCTGGGGTTTCCGGCCAATGGTGCTGGATGAGGGGTTTTCGACTTCGAATCGGAGTGGTCCAAAGTAATCTTCAATCGAAAGGACCGCCTCTGTGGCACGAGGTTCTGACTCTGCGCGCTTTTGTAAGGCAGTAAATGATGCCGAATCAATGGCGGTGGTGGCAACGTAAAAAAGAGATTGGTTCGAAAGATCTGCCGACGTAATGATGCGTTCGAAAATTTTATCAGCGAGATGATAGTTTTCCTTATTGGCCTCATCCAAAAAGTACCCCGGCAGTAATTCCGTGCGGGTAGCCTCCACGACTTCTGCAAGGCTTTCTGGGAAATGACGAGTTTCGTCGCCGTCCGTGTAATCCTGGATCGTGAGGGCTAAAGGGGCTAAAACCACGAGATGTTGCTGTGTTTTTTGAGGGATGCCCTGATGGGCGATTTTGACGCTGTCCATTACCTGGTCGAGAAATAAGTCCTTATGCGAACCATAGGCGAGGAGATAATCTGCCGTTTTGGCGATGAGCGATTTGGTCAGGTTTAGATCGTTGTGATAATGAACAATCCGGGCCAGTTCCAAGGTTCGTTCCGAGCGTTCGATAAAGGTGTTGCCGGATCGCCGAATCTCATCGTTTTGCTTGGAAACAATGGCCTGCAGTTGTTGGGGGGTCAATACAGGGATTTGTAATAGGTCTAGCAACCGCACTAGTTTTGATGTGCGGAAATGAACACTTTGGTTGAGTGCATCGATTTCAGAATCTGAAAGCGTTCTAGGGCAACCCTGACGTGCAAATTCGATAAAAAGGGCAGCCCGTGTAATTTTTGAGAGCCCTAATTCGAGTGATTGCTGCCACTCAAGCCGATCGCGATCGTCGGGCCATTTAAGCACCGGCAAATCCCGAAGCGAATCCACTGGCGTGTTGATACTAATGCATCGGTGTTGTTGAAGATCTCGCCCTAACGCGGTACCAGCTTTTGCTAATAGTGAATAGGCGAGCTGTGGCCAATTATCTTCCCGTTGCGCATCCCATTCATCAACGATGGTTGAGTCACCTTTTAAGCCACAGATCAGCCCTATGAGAAAACCTTCATAGAAAGCGTTAGCTCGATGGTCGCTATGCCCTGAGTCGTATTCGGGAACAGTCGCAGGAAGTGCTGCATGGGGCGTCGGATGTGGTATGCGTAAGACCGCGTGGCCATTGAATTCTAGCGCAATAATGGCCATTGGATGTAAGTTATCAGGGACTAAAGCGATGAGAATCTCAATTAAATCTTGAGATGCCGAGGTCAGCGCGTGATCTGCGCAAACCGAAGAAAAAATATATGTTTCCTCAGCCCCTTCCAAAGATGCAGCCAAACTCTTCAGCTTTGGAATTTGTGTGCGCTCGATTAATCTCTCAGCAAAATGGCCAATCAGATAAGGTGCCCACCCATACGGTCTCATGCTTCGAATATAAGTGAGAATGCGCGATAGTGGTTGTTGGTCGTCCAGTGCAACGATGTCGAGTGTGGAAATCCGAATATTAGGCATTGAACCGCTGATTTCACCCCTTGGTGTAATCCTTTGATCGTGGTGTTGCTCATTAACGATGGATAGCGCATCGCGAACCATCTGACCCAACAAGCCGCGACGATCTGCCTCTCTGCATACAGTGGCGATTTGATCGTGGGAAAGGGATTCCAAATGCTGTGGCAAGGTCGTAGGATTGATTTTATAGGCGAGGTTCCACAGAGGCGCAAAGTTCTCCCAGTAGTAACCTGTTACGTTAGATACGTAATTTTGAAGTGTTGAGTATTTGATTGCTGCTCCCCATAAGTGTTGTTTAAATGCGTATTCCGCCGCAGCCTCTAATTGACGGATGATTTGATGCACCGGTCGGGGATGAGCGAAAGCCTCCAATACCCATTTTCGGTCAATGTCCATCAACGGTCCGGGAGTGCCAAGTTCACAGTCCAACATTCTTAAATGGGCCCATTTCAACTCGTCGGATTGGCCTTGATTGATCCATTCCCGGAGATGCCTCTTTAAAATCAGATTTTGCTGTGCGGCCTCGGAGGTCCGTGTTAAAAATTCCCGAAAGCTGTTGTGGTAAATTGAAAGATGACCGTGCCGATTTTGCAGAAGATGGTAAATCGCTGAAATAGCATTGGAGGTTTCGGTGGGACTGTATTTCATTATGTCGGATATCCCGGCAAGATCGGTCTCAGTCGGTTCAAAGGGAGCGCAAGAAAAAACCAGGACTAAGGACTTGGCTATGGGTGGCAACTTCCGCCATAACGCATCGTAGTATCGCTCGATATTACCGTCATATGGGACCAGATCATTACAATCAAATTCGGTAGCAACTGACCCCTGCGATATCCTCGCCAAGGCATTCAAAGTGTAGCGCACATGAAGGGGGTTGCCGGAGGATAGACGGTTTACAGCATCGACCAGTCCCGTTTTTTGTTGGGGATGAGACGGCAAGGATAGATTGACCTCATTGGCCTCAATAATGGATTGGACAGCCGTACGTCCAAGCGCGGTCACCTCGATCCATTGCGCCTCAGGACACTTATCAAAAACTATCTGTGGTAAGTGGGATTTAGCCGTTAACTGGGTGCCGAGCACTATCCAAATACCGCCTTGTGGCACACATGCCTCATTGAGCAAATCGGATAGCTCTTCTTTGTCCGCATGACGTAAGGCATGATCCAAGCCATCAATGATCAGGACGGCAGCTTTCCCGATCCTCCGGAGTTCGGAGGCGACCTGGCCCAGAAAATCGCGCAGCGAAACGCTATTAGCGTCGCGAAACTCTAATGCTCCGAGCAGTTGTGGCTGTTCCCGGCATTGAGCTTTTAGCGCTTCGATGGCACGTTTTGAGGATACGCGTTCCTGGGGATTCAGGTCATCTGGATTAATGTGATAGTGATGACGCAATACAGTGAGATCCTGTTTTTTTATTTCCTTGACGAGCCAGGATAGATAGGTGCTTTTTCCGGACCCTGGGTTTCCATAAATCACCTGAATTCCGCCCTCGGGAGTTGCGAGCTTGTTGATAAGGCTCAAATGCTGAGCAGGATTAAACAGTTGAAAATCGGGCGGAACCGCGAACTCCTCGTTTAAGGGCCTGGGGTTCGAAAACTCACATTTAGAACGAATGGATTCGACGTCCCATGGATTAGTGTGTTGCTTCCGGCATTCTTTCTTTATTTCCAATAAGAGGTTATCGATACCGGCTTTTGTGGCGCCAAGCATCTTGTTGAATTCTTTGTAAGTCCGGTCTGCCAGTGCATCATATGCAGGCTGGGAGAACAAAAATATGAATTTGGCTGCGAAAGAACGCAGAGTATCTTCGCCTCCCAGCTGTTCTACGAGCGTATTGAAAACATCCGGAAGGATCTCCTTTAGAAAATCGACATTTATCCGCTGGTCTTTCAGCGACCTTTCTAAATCGCTGTCCGGGATACCATCTGTGAGGAACCGGGCACTTTCCAGCGAAATACTGAAATCTGGTTTTGATATGGATGCATTCCACCGTTGGATGAGAGACAGTTTCGGTTTTTTTGCGGCGTCTACATCTTTAGCCAATAGCGATTCCCAAGTCCAAGGGTCCCTGGCAGGATTCACGCGATGTTTAATTTGATTGAGAACATACTTGCCATTCTTACGTCTGAGCACGATGTCATCGAGGCAGAATATTTTGGGTGCTTCTTCAAGGGTAGTCTCGAATTGAACCCAGTCGTATTCTTTGGGTGGTTTTAAGACTTCCAGGCAGAGCGCGAGCCCCCAGAGATCTTGGTAATCAAAGCCACCTCGGGGCGGCGCTGTTGGATTGGACCGGGACATTATGAAAATCATCCTATTATTTAGGTTCTGATGCAAAGAAGAATTGGGGCAGTAAAAGGCGATCCATCCCGAAGGGAAAGGCCTGGAAAGCTATGAATGAGGGCGTTACGCGCAGGCCATTCAGCGATGGTTCGGATTGGTGTCAATCTGACCCGCAGGCATCTTCCAATAGTGCTCGCCGTCATAATGGCCCGCCACGATTCCGCAGATCATTTGGAGCGCCCGGTAATATGAGCACCAACTGAAGGTGATCGACTCGACCTCCCTTCCGGACTCCGTTAAGATGAAAAGACGACCGACGAAAGGATTGGAAGAAAGGAGATGTGGAAACGGAGGCAGTATAATGGGAGAGAGGAAAGAATGACTAAATTCGACAAAGATCTGAGTTGGAGCGAGACCAAAGCCATGTCGCAGTGTTCCTGCGGCCATCGCGAAAAAAGTCATCGGCCGATCAGCCGCAAGTGCAGCTTATGCGATTGTGCGAAATTCACGAACGAGAAGCCGACAGCAAACAACGCGGAAAACGCGTCTTAATTTGCTGCCCGCTTCAGTTACGGTTAGTCCTCTTCCGGAAACATCACGGTGATAACTGGCTCACCGTCATCTCCCGGTCCGCAAACGGCTTTTAGAGCGACCAGAGGTGGAATACCCTCCCGATTATCGTTGCGGACATGGACTTCAAAGTAAACCGTGTCATGCCCTCCCGGCATCCGCTGAATGGCGAAGCGCAGGAGATAGAGCACGTCCCACAATCGTCCCGGGATATCCTGCCCAGCGACTCCTTCAGGAACCTCCACGCACTTATTCCAGACCGCGCGCGTTAGTGCAACCGGATATTTAAAACCGGATTCAATCGCCTCCCGCGTCCGGGAAACATCCACCAGAACGCCATCGGAGATCGCTTGAGCCCGCGTATAGCTATAAATAACTTCTCCGAAGATACTTCCATCGTGTGTATTCATTTTCAGTTCCTTTCGTTTTCTGTATTGGTGATCGGTAATCCATGCTGACAAGCGGCCATGCTGCTGAGGAGTCGTCCTGCCGCTTCCGCACCGTCTGTCAACGCGATCAGTACGGCAAAGTCCATAGCGTTCAGCTTCGAGGTCCGCTTCAGAATCTCGCAAACATGCGAAATGTTTCCACTGGCCCAGTATTCGCGTAACTGCGCTTTCGTGGTCTTCATCGGAGGACCTCCCGTGCGTCATTCTCCTGAAACAGCGGTGATGAACTCAACCGCTGCCGGTCCCAGGCTTTGCGAAGACGCTTTTTCCCGTTGAAAAGACGGCTGAGTACCGTTCCAAGAGGCACCCGCTCCTGCCGGGCGATCTGCCGGGTGGAATAACCCCAGACAAAATGATCCAGCAGGACCTTGCGATAGAGCGCCGGAATCTGACGCAGGGCTCTCCGAAGCCGGACACAGCATTCGGAACGCTCAAGCGTCTTCGACAGAAGGTCCGGCTCGGCCAATTCCTTCGAAAAGGACGAATCGATGGAATCCATCGGTCTGATCCGCTCGTGACGCCAGAAGTTTCGGGTCCCGTTGAATGCAATGGCGGTGAGCCAGGTTGATTCAGCGGACTCGCCCCGGAAGGCTTTGCGGTTCTCGAACGCCTTGATGAAGGCCGAAGAGACAAGATCATCGGCAAGATCGCGATTTCTCGTCAACGACAGAACGTTGCAGGTCAAACGGTCCTTGTTCTGGAGATAAAGCTCTCTGAAGGATTGATTCATAGAGCACCACTTTGTTTGAAGGAATAACACCCGTTTTGAGCCACAATAAGATGGTCGAGTAATTCGATACCCATGATATTGCCCGCCTGCGTAATGCGCTTCGTGAGCCGGATGTCCTCATCCGACGGTGATGGATCACCGCTGGGGTGGTTGTGACAAAGGATGAGGCCTGCCGCCGACTTGCCGATGGCCGGAGCAAACAGCTCCCTCGGGTGGCATAAACTGGCAGTCAGAGTCCCGATCGAAATCACTTCCTTGCCGATCATCTGCTGACGCGCGTTCAGAAAGAAGGCGAGCAGATGCTCTCTTTTTTTATCGCGAATCTCGATGGCCTGGGCAGTCACATCGCTCACGCACCGCAAGGTGGGAATCGACTCGCTATGACGATTGTCCGAACGGCGGGTCATCTCCGCAGCGGCCAGCATCGCTGCCGCTCCCGTGCGCCCGATTCCTTTCAGGCCCGAGAGCCGGGCAAAGGGCAACCCGAGCATCTCCTTCAGACTGCGTTTCGCCAGAAGCTCCTCAGCGGTTTTGAGTGTTCGTGAGCGCAGGACTAGAGCCAGCAGCTCCTGCTCCTTCAAGGCTTCCGTTCCCAGGCTGGCCAGCCGTGAGAGGGGACGTACTACGGGGGGAAGATCCCGGATCAGTTCCGTTCGATTGACCGTTTCATTTTCGTACATGGTGTTCTCCTTCAGGTTTATTCCTTCGCTTTCGGAGCGAAGGTAACCCGAAGGGAACGGTGGGCGGGAGAGAGGTCACCGCGACCTGGCCGGGCCGGAGTCCCCACAGTCCTCTGTGGGGACGGAGGCACCTTGGCCGCGCGGACAGGAAACGGCACCCCTTGTCCTGGAGGGAGGTGGGACGGATAAGAGGCCCCCTGCCGGAGGGCGACGAGGCCCAGTGCCCTCGCCGACGGCGCAAGCCGTCCTGGCGAGCTGGCCTGCTGGCCTCCTGGAGCCCACCCTGGCGGGCGCCGGTTTATCCGACCCGCCGACCTTGCACCTCTCTCCCGCCCACCGTTAGACTGAGGAGAATACGACGAAAGCAGATTGTGTAGTTGCTAATGGCATTTGAGGCATCATGGACTGGTTTACTGAGGGAAATTTTGAGAGAATAACCAAAGTGTCACGCAATTTATGAGTTCTTTTACGGCTATCGTCATTTTCTTGTCGGGCCTTTTCTTGGGAGGCTTCGCCGCTTGGTTTTTGCTGCGATACCGGATTTCCGGCGCAATAAAAAATGCAAATGCCGAATTAGAGCTCCAAATCGCGACGTTAAACGAACGTTTGGCAGGGAGGGATCGACAGATCGCAGGTCTGGATGCACAGTCTATCGAAAAAGATCGGGAGGTCAACTCTCTTAAAGACGAGATTACCGGATTAAAGACGGAACAGTCTAAGTTGCAAACGGTCATGGCCAAAGAGCGGCAGGCCGTCGATGAAAAGCTGGCCTTGCTGGAACAGGCGAAAACTCAATTGGCAGATGCCTTTAAGGCGCTCTCCTCAGATGCATTGAAAAGCAACAACCGGTCTTTCCTCGATTTAGCCCAGCAAACCTTTTCAAAATATCAGGAAGTCGCCAAGGGTGAGTTGGACCAACGAAAATCCGCTATCGATGAGCTGGTTAAACCTATCCAGCAATCGTTGAAAGATTTCGATGATAAAGTACAAAAGATCGAGAAGGATCGCGCTGGGGCTTACGGAGAACTTTCGCAGCAAGTGAAATCGCTTCTGGACACGGAAGGCCAATTGCGGTTGGAAACTGGCAAGCTCGTTCGCGCGTTAAGCGCTCCTCGTACGCGGGGCCGTTGGGGGGAGCTGCAGCTCAAACGCGTGGTCGAGCTGGCGGGCATGATGAACCATTGTGATTTCGTCGAACAACAAACTGCCTCTACGGAAGAAGGGCGCCTCCGTCCGGACATGATCGTCCGTCTTCCATCGGGCAAAAGTATTGTTGTTGATGCAAAAGCGCCTTTGGACGCCTATCTGGAGGCGATTGCCACAACTGATGACGGGGTCCGAAAAGCAAAGCTGGTGGACCATGCCAGGCAAGTGCGTGACCGCATCACTGAATTGTCTAAAAAGTCATATTGGGCCCAGTTTCAGCCGACCCCAGAAATCGTCGTTCTTTTTATCCCGGGTGAAGCATTTTTTAGCGCCGCCTTAGAGCAGGACCCATCCTTGATCGAACAGGGGGCGAACGGTGTTATTTTAGCCACGCCCACCACGCTAATCGCCCTCTTGAAGGCGGTATATTACGGCTGGAACCAGGAAAATCTGACAGCCAACGCCCAAAAGATCAGTGCGCTTGGGAGAGATCTCTATAAACGAGTAAGCTCGTTGGCTGGTCATTTTGAATCGCTGGGCAATAAGCTGAAAGGGGCCGTTGAGAGCTACAACAATGCTATTGGCTCCCTGGAAAACCGCGTTCTCACTAGCGCTAGGCAATTCCAGAACCTTGATGTCGCGACACATGAGCCCGAAATCGCCACTCTGCCATCCGTTGAGCTAACACCTCGGCAAATGCAGGTTCCTGAGGCACCCATGCTGGACAGAAATTCAGACAAGGAATCATGAATATGCTTTGTACCAGCAGCGGAAACATGTCCTCACAAGTCGAAACTCTTACAACCTTAGTCACAAGAACATCCAAGAAACCGATCCAGTGATGATCTCCTACACAGAGGAAGCTTTCTAATGACGAATGGGATGCCTATTAGCGGTGCTAAGTGGTGGAAATTCGAATTTCATGCGCATACGCCTGCATCGCATGATTACGGGAATGGATCGGAAGTCGAAACGCTCAAAAACCGTACTCCGCGAGAATGGCTTCTCGATTATATGCTTCAGGGGTTTGACTGTATCGCAATTACAGATCACAACTCCGGCGAATGGGTAGATCGACTTAAAGAGGAGCTCATCTTATTAGATAACGAACGCCCGTCAGGATATCGCAAACTCTTTCTTTTTCCCGGGGTTGAAATCAATGTTAATGGGGGCATTCACCTACTTGCATTATTTGATCCGACATTTTCAACAACAGACATCACGAAGCTCCTCGGCTCCGTAAGGTATAACGGAATCCATGGTAATACGGATTCTTGCACAGCTGATTCGTTTGTTGATGTTGTTGCAGCAATTATTAGGGCCAAAGGAATTGCAATCCCGGCTCATGCTGATTTAGACCCATGCGGGTTATTTCATCTACAAGCCAAGCCAGGACAAGGCCCGACACTCACACAAAATCTTCGGGCTGAAGGCCTCCTCGGTCTTGAAATCTGTGGACCCAAATACTCATTCCCTGAAATATACCAACAACTCAAATTGAATCTAGCGAGGATTCAGGGGTCGGATTCCCATAGGCCATCGGATGTGGGGAAGAACTTTACCTGGGTAAAAATGGAATCTCCGACACTTGACGCCGTGCGCCTTGCTTTACATGATTGCGATGACGGGATCAAAAGATCCGACGAATCTACGGGTGACCCTAACGATCTTGGGAATAGGTTCTTTCTAAGAGAAATTCAAGTTCGAAACTGTCATAAAGCTGGGAGAAATACATCTCTTCAGATTCCTCTGAGCCCATGGATGACAACAATAATCGGAGGCCGGGGATCTGGGAAATCAAGCATTTTAAACCTTTTGCGAATTGCATTAAACAGGCGCAGAAATCTCCCGGAAAATATCCAAAATGAATTTGACGAATTCGCCAAAGAATCTGGCGGGCGCGGTAAACCCGGAATGCTTCTCAAAGACACTGAAATCCAAGTAATCCTGACAAAAGACGGGCGTGATATAAGACTTACTTGGTCGCAAGGTGTATGGAAGGAGGAGACGAGAAACCCGAATACTCAGCAGTGGGAAGCCTCTCCCGACCCCGGAGATATCATGGCTCGTTTTCCAATAAATATTTTCAGCCAAAAGCAGTTGTACGAAATGACGGAAGATACCAATGTATTTATTGATCTGATCGACAGCCAATTCGATAAAAGGAGTTGGAAGGACACACGCGAAGAATTGGGCCGTCAATGGATGGACTCGCGCCTGAACGAAAGAGAAACAGCGTCAAAGTTGTTGGGCCTTTCAAGGTTTAAAGCGGAACTGGAAGATATTAAGGCGAAAATTAAAGTGTACGAGGACGGAGATCATAAAGTTACGTTGGAGGCCTTTAGAAATAGTCAGGCAGTTAAGGCTGCTGTTTCGGCCAAGCTAGATCCCATAAGGATTTTCAGTACCGATATATCTGAGGTTGTTTCTTCCTGTCCAACCCTCAAATTCGATGACCTAAAAGATGTGGATGAGAACTCGCTTCGCCATTTAAAAATCTACCAAGACCGGTGGTCAAAAATTAGAGAAATTATTTCGGCAGCTAAGTCGGAAATAGACGCATTCGTTTCAGCCTGGGATCAGGAAGCGAAGAATTTTCCGTTTGAAACCAAGCACAATGAGCTATTAGCTAGTTACACCACGTTAACCGGCAAGCTGCGAGATGCTGGGCAGGAAGATATTTCTGGTTACGATGACCTCGTTTCAAAAAAACACGACCTGGAGCGAAAGCTTGAGCAATATGCGTCCCTTGAGGAGGAGCAGAAGAAACTAGCGAACACCTCTCAAGGACTCCGAGATCAGATTATCGAACTGGAAAAGACTCTGCGACAACGTCGTAATGATGTTGTGAATGAATGGAATGCTGCGTCAAGCACGTTACAAATCGAGCTTGAGGCAATGTGCGACGTGGCGAAATCGGAGGAAAGACTAAGAGAGTATCTTAGGAAACCCGGGACTGAGTTTTCGGGTGACATTTACAAAGAAAACGGCGATGGTTCTACCACGGGAATTTTGTCTGATGTGATGGGGATGGCTGATAAAGATGATTCTCGCTGGAAGAAACTGGATGAAATAAAGGCGCGATTAATTGCAGCTTCCGGACAAGATGCTCATGGATTTGACCGCCGTCTTGCTAAGCATATCGAACAACTGAAGGCGAACTCTCCAGAAGACCTGGATCGACTTGAAACTTGGGTCCCTTATGATCGGATTCGCTTATATCTGACCAACCAGAAGAAAAAAAGAGAGGATATTGAAGTTGGTTCAGCCGGCCAGCGTACAGCTGGGATCTTGGCATTATTAATGCTGTTGGACGACCAGCCTCTGATAATCGACCAACCTGAAGATGACCTCGATACGCGTTTAATATCAGAATTGGTGGTTGAGGGCCTTCGAAAATTAAAGAAGAAGCAGCAGGTAATTGTCGTAAGCCACAATCCGAATATACCGGTTAATGGGGCAGCTGAAATGATAGTCGAGATGGGATTCATTTCGGGGCAAATTCTTTGTCAAAACCACGGAGCTCTGCAACGACTTGAAATTAGAAATGCCGTCTGTGAGGTTATGGAGGGTGGAAAGGAAGCCCTAAGCAAACGGTATTTCCGTATATCGAAAGCTCTTCTTTAGTAAATGAGCATCTGAAAAAACACGCCGACGACGTGATCGGGAAGAAAGCTGTTTTGAACCCCCATGGAGGTAAGTGTGTGAAGTCGAGTCTTCTACACCCGTCAAATTAAATGGATAACATTGAGAAACTTGAGAATAGACTTTGGGAATCCGCCGACCAGCTGCGGGCGAATTCCAAGCTCACGTCCAATCAGTATTGTATGCCAGTCTTGGGACTTATTTTCCTGAGACATGCACAGAACCGTTTTCTCAGAGTGAAGGCGGAGGTCGAGACGACCCTGCCGCGTCGTGGCGGTGTACCCCGCGCCCTAACGAAGGATGATTTCTTAAAGAAAGGTTCACTGTTTCTTCAAACCGAGTCGCAGTATGGCACTCTGGTTCAACTACCCGCTGATCGCGATATCGGGAAAGCGATAATAGACGCTATGGAGCGCATCGAATCAGATTATGAATCTCTTCGAGGGGTCTTGCCCAAGGATTACCACATTTTTGAAAGCGACGTTCTGGGGCGGCTCATCAAAATCTTTAACGACGAGGTCCTTCAAAAAGCCTCGGGCGACGTATTTGGACGCATCTACGAATATTTTTTGATGAAATTTGCCATGGAGGGCGCCCAGGACAATGGAGAGTTTTTTACTCCGGTATCCCTCGTTCAGTTGATCGTCAATATCATTGAACCGGATCACGGTTTTGTCTTCGATCCTGCATGCGGGTCCGGCGGCATGTTCGTGCAAACCAGCCATTTCCTGGAGAGTGCCGGAAAAACAGCACACGGGACAGTGACATTCCGAGGCCAGGAAAAAACTGAGACAACTATCAAACTCGCCAAAATGAATCTCGCCGTTCACGGCCTTGAAGGCCAGATCGCGGAGGGGAATACCTTCTACACGGACCGTCACGAACTTCTGGGTAAATGCGATTTCGTCATGGCCAATCCCCCGTTCAACGTCGACGAAGTGGATGCTTCCAAGATCGAGAACGATCCCCGGCTCCCCTTCGGATTACCGGGCCGCAATGCCAAGGGAGCAGTTCCAAACGGCAATTATCTTTGGATATCTTATTTCTACAGCTATCTGAAGGAAACAGGTCGCGCCGGTTTCGTCATGTCCTCCCAAGCATCGAGCGCTGGCCACGGCGAGAAAGAATTGCGCAGGAAACTCGTCGAAAGCGGCGCCGTTGACGCCATGATCGCCATTCGCCCCAATTTCTTCTATACACGGACGGTCCCATGCGAGCTCTGGTTTCTGGACCGTGATAAGCCCGACGCCCGTAAAGATACGGTCTTGATGCTTGATGCCCGTAGTATCTTTCGCAAAGTAACCAGAAAGGTCTACGACTTTTCGCCTGAGCAGATGAAAAATCTTACGGCCATTGTCTGGCTCTATCGGGGGGAGACGGTCCGTTTTCTCGGACTGATCCGTGAATACTTCGATACTCTGCGGGCCGAATCACTCGATATTTTGAGGAGTCTCGGACCTTTTGATATTGCCCTCAAGACGTTTGGCGATATGCATTCCAAAGTAGATCCCGACGCTTTAAGGGAACTGGGTGAAGCGATCTCGGGATATGAAAAAGACCGTGGCGATCTGGCGCGCATGATCGAAGCATGGCGGCGGCGCTTCGAAAAGAATCCAGCCGTGAATAAGGATCAACTGGCCGCCCGTGAGGCGTATGATCCGATTGCCGAACGGATACGGGGCCTCACAAAACAGGTTGAACTTCTACATAAGCTGGCCTCACGTCTTAGTGCCCAGGAAACTGATTCAAAGTTGGGGTCATTCAACGGAACCGATCGGAAAGCAATCGTTCGTGCCATCAATCAATTGGACGAAACCCGACACGATGCGCTTGAGCATCTGAAATATGTGGTCTATTTTTATCGTCAGATTCATTGGCTGCAGGAACGTTTTCCAAAGGCGGAACTGGCTGACGTTCCTGGACTCGTCAAGGTTGTCAATCTCAATGAGATCAAAGACGCCGATTGGAGCCTCACCCCGGGTCGTTACGTCGGTGTCGCTCTGCAGGAGGATGATGAAGATTTCGATTTCGAGCAGACTATGAGAGACATCCACGTCGAACTCGCCGATTTAAACAAAGAAGCCTCCTCGCTTGCCAAACAAATCCAGGAAAGCTTCGAAGATCTGGGAATATGACTTGGCGGACGCTCACGATTGGGGAATTTGTCGACACCGGTGCTGCTGACATTCAGACTGGCCCGTTCGGCACTCAATTGAGCGCGAGAGATTATGTCGATGAGGGTACTCCGGTCATAAACGTTCGGAATATTGGTTATGGTGGTCTAAAAGCAGATAAGCTGGAATTTGTGACAGAGAAAACGACTGAGCGTCTGGCAGCTCATTTGCTCGAACCCCGCGATATTGTCTTTGGTCGCAAAGGAGCTGTTGACAGGCATTTGTATGTAAGTGAAGGGCAAGAACATTGGATGCAAGGATCAGACTGCATCCGCCTCCGGTTCCACACGGATGAAATTATTCCGCGTTTTGTTTCTTATTTGTTCCTACATGAAGCACACCAGCAATGGATGCTTGTTCAATCAGGGAACAAGGCGACTATGGCATCTCTGAATCACGATATCATCAAGAGGATTTCGCTTCATGTGCCTGCGCCCGCTGTGCAGAAAGAAATCGTTACGACACTTTCTGCTTACGATAATTTAATCGACAACAACCAGCGGCGTATGGCGTTGTTGGAGGAAGCGGCGAGGCAGCTTTACCGTGAGTGGTTCGTCCGTCTCCGCTTCCCAGGGCATGAACACGCGCGGATCACTAATGGAGTGCCAAAGGGATGGGATCGTAAACCGGTCTTTGATGCTGTTGAGATTTTAAGTGGTGGAACACCGAAGACCACAGCACCGGAGTATTGGGACGGCAATATACCATTTTACACACCGAAGGATGCCTCTGATGGTTTTTGGGTCACTGATTGCGAGCGCCGAATAACAGAATTGGGCTTGCAGCGATGCAATAGTAGACTCTACCCGAAAGAGACGGTCTTTATTTCAGCCCGTGGGACGGTGGGCAAGTTGAACTTGGCGCAAAGTCCCATGGCTATGAGTCAATCATGTTATGCACTTGTCGGAAAAGAGGGGTTGTCTCAGCTTTTCGTATTCATGGCCATGCAGGCGGCGGTTGACGCATTTCGCCAGCACGCCGTAGGTGCGGTGTTTGATGCAATCGTTGTCGATACTTTCAAACGGATTTACCTTGTGGTTCCTGAGCCAAAGATCGTTCGCATATTTGAAGAATTTATCCGTCCTGTTTTAGCCCAGCTGGAAAACCTGACTCTCCAAAACCAAAAGCTCCGCGCCGCCCGCGACCTGCTATTGCCTCGACTGATGAGCGGGGAGATTGCGGTTTGAATCTTTGGTTTGTATCGTTTATCCATGCTTGGTGATCGACAAAGACGTCTGCTTGCTCTCCTGGATACACTGGGTGGCCAGATCGGAGCCCTTGATTTCCAAAAACTCCTTTTTCTGTTCGGTATGGAAGAAGGGGTTTCGATGTATGAATTCGTTCCCTACCGTTTTGGCGCATTTTCATTTACTTCCTATGCAGATAAGCGCCGTCTTATCGAGGGTGGTTTCCTGAACAATGATGAGCAGGCGTGGAAGCTGACAGAAGCTGGTCGTACGGCCGCTACAGTCCTTCCTTCTGAAAGATTGAAAATGAAACGATTTTGCGAGCGTTATGCCCAGTTGCGTGGCGACGCTCTAGTCCGCGAATCTTACCGTCGTTATCCCTACTTTGCCATCCGCAGCGATATTGCCGCTCGGCTCCTGAGAGAAGATAAATCCGCTCTGGCTGCGATTGACGCGATTCGCCCTGTACGAGCAACACCGGGGCTCTGCACCATTGGTTATGAAGGACGCAGTTTGGAGGGTTATCTCAATCGCCTGATTCGAGCCGGCGTGACCCTTCTTTGTGATGTCCGTAGAAATCCGTTGAGCCGAAAATACGGGTTCGCAAAGAGCACGCTGGCGAAAAGTTGTGAGGGAACAGGCATCCGTTATGAACACCTTCCTGAACTGGGCGTCTCATCGGAAGATCGTCAACACCTAGAAACGCAGGAAGATTACGAGACTCTTTTTACCCGTTATGAGCGGGAAACACTTCCAATCCAGCAGTCCGCTCTGGATACGATTCACCAATGGATTCAACAAGGGGAGCGCGTTGCCCTTACATGTTTCGAAGCGGAACCACTGCGTTGTCATCGACACTGTGTGGCCGATGCCCTCCATCGGTTGCATGGCCAAAACCTGGCGCCTCTCCATCTGTAGGGGAAGCCATGGCGGAAGAACGCATCCTCATTACCGTCAAAACGTATCCGACCCTCTCAAAAAAATATGGTGAAACGGTATGCACGGCAGGAATCCGAGAAGACGGTTCATGGGTGCGCATTTACCCCGTCCCATTTCGACGATTAGGCGAAGATCAGCAATACGATAAATATGATTGGATCCAGTCTGACTTTATCCGCAGCCGGAAGGATCCTCGCCCGGAAACTCACCATCCTAAGGATCTCACCAAGATAAAAAGGATCAGCCACATCGGAACTGCCAATGAATGGCGGGAGAGGCGGCGTCTTTTGCTGGGCAAAGTCCCGATTCATACCAGACTGCGGCCCTTGATTGAGGACGCGAAGGCGAATCGAGCGTCGCTGGCGCTTTTCAGGCCCACTCGGATTAAGGAATTTGTCTGGGAACAAGAAGACCGGGAATGGAACGCCTCAAAAGTCGCCGAGATGCGAAATCTCACCCATCAAGGCGAACTATTTTCCGAAGAAACGTGGCGAAGAACCTTTAAAATCATTCCCAAACTGCCGTATAGCTTTTCTTACCGTTTTGAAGATGCCGGCGGAAAATCCAGCGAAATGCAGATTCTGGATTGGGAAATTGGAGCCCTCTATTGGAACTGCCTCAGAAGCTGCCAAAACGATGAAAAGAAGGCAATCGAAAAGGTGCGTCAAAAGTACTGGGACGAGTTCATTACGAAAGACCTTCACTTCTATTTGGGGACCACACAGGAGTTTCATTTCAGAGCCCCCAATCCGTGGGTGATCATCGGCGTCTTGCCAATTCCCCATGAACGGCAAAGGGATCTTCTGTGAGTTGGGAGTATTCCGAAGATCAGTTGGCCCAGAAACCGACCGCGGAGTATCTCGAAAAAGCCCTTCAATGGAAGAGTGTCTATGCCTACAACCAGGAGACATTCGGACCGCAATCGCTTCTGGGACGATCCTCCGACAGAGAGGTCGTCTTGAAACGCGAACTACAAAAGGCCCTTGTGCGACTCAATCCTGGCCTGCCGGAACCCGCCTATGACGATGCCATCCGACAGATTACCGCGGCCAGCGCATCCAAATCGCTGATTCAAATCAACCGCGAACAATACGCCCTGCACAGAAACGGCGTCCTCGTCAGCTACCGCAACTCCGACGGCAAGAAAGAAGAGCGGCGCTTACGTCTTTTTGACTTCCAGGAGCCAGCAAATAACGATTTTCTGGCGGTGCGCGAGCTCTGGATACAAGGGCCCCTGTACCGGCGACGCGCTGACATCATCGGGTTCGTCAATGGCCTGCCTCTCGTTTTCTTCGAAATGAAGAACCTCCACAAGTCGCTGCGTAAAGCGTATGAGGAGAATCTCGCCGATTACCGGGACGCGATTCCGCATCTTCTGCATCACAATGCGCTGATCATCCTCGGCAACGGGAGTGACGCTCTGGTCGGATCGCTGACGAGCGGCTTCAAGCATTTCTTTGACTGGAAACGTCTGGCTGAAGAAGATCCTGGCGTCGTCAATATGGAGACGCTGTTGAAGGGGCTCTGCTCGAAGACGAACTTTATGGACATCTTCGAGAATTTCATCCTTTTTGATGACAGCGGCATGAATATGGCCAAAATCATCGCACGGAATCATCAATTTTTAGGCGTTAATCGCGCGGTCGAATCGGTCAAAGACCGCCGCTCGCGGCAAGGAAAGCTCGGTGTTTTCTGGCACACCCAGGGCAGCGGCAAGTCTTACTCGATGGTGTTTTTCTCGGAGAAGATCCGCCGGAAACTCTCGGGTGATTTTTCGTTCCTGGTTCTCACAGACCGGGAGGACCTGGAAACCCAGATTTATAAGACCTACGGAGGGTGCGGATTCGTCGACAATAAGAAAGACCATTGCCGGGCCTCGTCAGGCGAAGACCTTGAAGCGATCCTTCGACAGAATAAACCCTATATCTTTTCGATGATCCAAAAATTCCATCGGGATGTGGATCCAGCCAAACCTTATTCCAACCGAGACGGCCTGATCGTGATTTCCGATGAAGCGCACCGGACCCAGTATGGTCGCCTGGCCGACCATATGCGTCTGGCGCTTCCAAGCGCCGGCTTCATTGGGTTCACCGGAACGCCGCTCATCGACGGCGAAGAGCTGACCCGCGATATCTTCGGGGATTATATCTCCACCTACCCGTTCCAACGCGCCGTAGAGGATAAAGCTACGGCACCGCTCAAATACGATTCCCGAGGCGAGAAGCTGGGGATCGCCCAGGTCCAGATGAACGAGCGCATTGCCGCCAAATTAGAAGAGGTGGAACTCGACCCCGAGTTTACCCAGGACCAGCGGGCGAGGCTTGAAGCCGACCTGGCGCGGGAATACCACGTTTACACAGCCCAGAAGCGCTTGGAAATGATCTCCCATGATTTCATCGAGCATGTCTCGCAGCGGTGGGAACAGGGAAAATCCATGCTGGTCTGTATCGATAAAATCACCGCCGGACGAATGCAGAAGCTGATTGCGGACGAATGGCAAGTCTACATCCGCGGCTTGGAGTTGCGGCTTCCACGGCTCGACGATGAGCAGGAATCTGTCATGCTGCAGCGGCGTATCCGCTGGATGAAAGAAACGGAAATCCTTCTGATCGTCAGCGAAGAACAAGGCGAGGTGGATAAGTTCCGCCAGTGGGGACTGGATATTCAACCCCACCGGAAGCGCATGAAAGACGGCTATGCCATAGCGGATGGTCGAAAAATAACGGTTGACGCTGCTTTCAAGGATGAAAATCATCCATTCCGGATCGCCGTGGTTTGCGCGATGTGGCTCACGGGGTTTGATGTCCCGAGTCTCTCCACGCTTTATCTGGATAAACCCCTGAAAGCACACACCTTGATGCAGGCGATCGCGCGCGCCAACCGCGTTTATGAAGGCAAAGAAAACGGTCTCATCGTTGATTATTGCGGCATCCTCAAGAACCTTCGCAAGGCGCTGGCTGTTTGGGCGACCGGAAAGCCCGCCCAGGGAGACGACAAAGAACCGGGTCCGATCGGACCTGAGGAAGACCTGCTGGTCCGCCTTAAAGAAGCACTCACCCTTGCAAAAGACTTTCTGGAAGAGCTCGGCGCGCCCCTTGAAGCTATTGTGAATGCCAAGGGATTTCCTCGCAACGCTGCAATCGTGACCGCGAAGAATGCAGTGAACCGAGACATGGAGACCCGCAAGCGCTTTGAGATCCAGGCCCGCGAGGTATTCCGGCTATTCAAAGCCTGCCTGACGCAGCAGGGACTTCGTGAATACCGCTCTGATTATTACGCGTTAGATGAGCTTTACCGGAAAATTCAAGAAGGACGAGACCGCGCCGACATCAGCGCCGTGATTCGGGAGCTACAGGGCATAGTGGACGACGCTGTGACGCCGCGAATTGCCGATGTTCCTGAAGAAAGGCTCTTCGATATCAGCCGAATCGATTTCGAACGGCTTAAACAGGAGTTTGCGAAATCCAAGACCAAAAATTCCGGGGTTTATTGCCTACAGGAAGCGGTGGAACAGCGACTTCGACTGATGATTGGGCGCAATCCCCTGCGCAAGGATTTCTATGATCACTACCAGAAAATCGTGGAGGGGTACAATCTCGAAAAGGACCGCAAGACCATAGAGGAAACCTGGGAAGCCCTGATCAAACTTATGAAAGACCTTGATGAAGAGGAAGCCCGGTGTCTCCGAGAAGGGTTGGAAAATGATGAGCAACTGGCGATTTTTGATCTACTCATACGGCCGGAAAAGCCGGAGCTGACCCCGCAGGAAAGGGGGGAAATTAAACAATCCGCCAAAGGCTTGCTGGAGAAGCTACAGCAAGGACGCCTGCGGTTCAAGCAATGGAAAGACAACGATAGCACCCAAGCCGAAGTCCGGGTGGCCATCCGCGATTACCTTTACGATGATTCCACCGGCCTCCCTGCCAGACTCTATACGCCGGAAGAAGTCGCCGCCAAAGCCGGAGCTGTCTACGAATACATTTTTTTCAACCACTCGGCTGCGGCGTAGTCTCAAAAGTCTCTAAACCGTCAAAACTTATCTCGAATACGCTGCATTCCTTCTCAAAAATTGACTTTCATCCGCATAGGCCAACGGGCTCATTTTTGACTCAATCTCGTCCACCAGCAAAGTTTTTTCTGGACTTTTATTTTCAGACAGATGTATTCTAAAGAGCCTCAGGTTGTTGCCTAATAAGTAGAACTTTCATCCATCACATCACACCGAAGCACCGTCGTCCGGGGTCATCGGGGTCAGTTAAGCCAATGCCGTTCCATGGGGTCACTATGGAGGCAATAGGTTTTTTGTCCCTGGGCGTTGATCCTATTTAGCCCTCCTCGTAAAAGACGCATTTTTTCGAAATATTTTTATTTTCACAAAGCATCTATTTTTCAATCCATAAACCCCATTTTTTAGAAGTGGGAAATGAAGGTTCGTCCGGATTTTGGCACTCATCGTTGGAGGGTGAAAGAACCCAAGAGATGCGACGAGAACACTTCATCATGCTGGTTGCCGTTCTGGCTCTTTCGTCAAAGGGATACGCTTCTGATCCCGGAACGACAGGGGCCAATTTCCTCGAACTCGGCATCGGGCCCCGCGCCATCGCCATGGGCGACGCCCAGGTGGGACTTGCTGACGATGTCTACGCCACCTACTGGAATCCCGCCGGTCTCTCCCAGTTGAAGGGACAGGAGCTCGGCCTCGTTGACACGCAGTACCTTCAGGGCATCAGCGAACAGTTTGTCGGCTACGCCCTGCCCACCCGCCAGTCCGGTACTTTCGGCCTGAGCTTCACCTATCTCGGAGTCGGAAGCTTTCAGGGATACGATGCGACTGGGACGCCGACATCCGGCATCAACGCGAGCGATCTGGCCGGCGGTCTCTCCTACAGCCATTACCTGTATTCAGATCCCCGCACAGGGGCCGGACTCTCCGCAGGGGTCACCGGTAAGTGGATTCAGGAAAAGCTGGATACCGTCTCCGCCAGCGCCTACGCCGCCGACTTCGGACTCTTCTTCACGCCGGGTCTTCTCTGGGGGGAAAAACTGGACGGCCTCAAAACCGGATTTGCCCTGCGCAACGTCGGATCGGCGCTCACCTTTGATCAGGAATCCTTTGGGCTCCCTCGGGTTTTGACTGAAGGCGCGTCCTACACGGGCCACCTCTGGAATGAATCCATCACCACCGCATTCGACGCGCGGCAACCCAACGATGGACCGCAATCCATCGGCATCGGCCTCGAGATTCTGACGCTGCAATCGTTCGTCCTGCGTGCCGGATACACGTCCGAAGGAGACCTCGGCAACGGTCTCCGCCTGGGAGCCGGGCTTCGTTTCAAAACCATCCAGATCGACTACGCCTACGGCAACGAAGGTGATTTTGGCAATACCCAGCGTATTGGCCTGACCCTGCGATTTGGACCTCAGCAGCAGAACCGCCTGAGCGATGCCCAGCAGTGTTACGACAAGGGCCTCGGCGACTACAAAAACAAGCGCTATTCGCAGGCGCTGGTCGAATTCAACAAGGCGCTTGAGATCGACCCAACACATCCTCAAGCCCTGGAGATGATGAAAAAAACTTATGAAGCGATTAAACAACAGAACACGAATCTTCTGTCTGCTGACTAACCTGATCGGGCTGTCGGCCGCACCGGCCTGCTGGGCGAGTCTCTCCCAGGGAGGGGACTACACGATGACCCGCGACGTCTTCGGCGCGTCCGGGGCGCCTCTGATTCAAGGCGACGGCAACTATTCGGTCGGCCTCAGCGCCGGTGAATCCTGCGGCGGGTATCAGATGACGAGCACCGCGACCATCCACGACTCGGGCTATTACGCGGGGTATCTCGGAAACGGCTTGAGCTTCCAGCTGGTCAATAGCAACATCCCGGCGACGGGGCCGGTCCTTTCGGGGATTCAGACCGGCGTGGCGCTGCAGACGCAGATCGAGCTGGATCTTTCCGACCAGGCCCAGCCCGCGAGCGTGACGGCGGGAATCACCGTGACCATGATTCAGGACCATACGGGCAGCGCGGTCAATACGGCGGCCCCCGTGACGTTTACCTATAATCCCACCGGCGTCGCGATCTTTATCAACCCGCAGAGCAGCTGGTCCGGCAATTCAATTTACGACATCCATCTTTCATCTGCGGTTCTGAACCTGGACGGTTCCCCTCTTCAGGACGCCAATGACCTCTTATTTCTGACGGTTCTGGATCCCAGTCAGTCGAACGTCATCTGGCAACCGGTGAACGCGGGCGCGCAATCCTTCGCGGGCACGATGAGCCGGATTCCCGTCACTGGAGGAAGCCCGGTTTCCCTGCACATCGCTCCGGGATCGCTGCCCGGCTACGCTCTCGTGCTCGTCAACTCGAATCCTCTGACCTCGCCCCTTCGTGTCAGCCCGCAGGTGATTCTGGACGCCAATCAGCGAGCGACTCAGAGCATGGGGGCGTACGGGCAACCCTTATCGATTGAAGAAATCGATGCCTACAGTCTGTCCAATCAACTGATGAATACGCTCAGCCAGTCCGCCCAGGTGACGCTTCCTTTTCAAAGCCAATCGGGCCTTTTACTCAATGGCACCGCACCGATCCGAGCCGATACACTCTCGCTCTGGGTTCTGGATGAAACGAACCATCTCTGGGTGAAAATGCCGGACAGCCAGGTCAATACGACCAACGGGAACGTGACGGCCAACATCTCACAATTCGCCGTCTTTGCGCTGATGGGCAGCGCCGCCATGGACGCCCAGTCCGCTTTTGTGTTTCCCGATCCCTGGCGGCCTCATGGCCCCCATGCCGGAACCGGACCGGGACAAACCGGCACCGAATCCGCCGGGATGACCTTTTCGAGCCTGCCCAGTCAATGCCGCATCAAGATTTACACCCTGACCGGCGAACTGGTCCGCGAGCTGCAGCACAGCGACCTGGGGGGACAAATCGGGCAGGAGGTCTGGGACGGTTTAACGACACACGGGGAGCACGCCGCCAGCGGGGTTTATCTGTGGCGCGTGGAATCCGCGAGCGATTCCAAGAATGGAAAGCTCATGGTCATAAGGTAGCGTCATCTATCTATCAAGGAGAAGAACTTCAATGAAAACAATACGCGCCGTACTGATCACGTTATTCAGCGCCGCCGCCGTTTATGCCGGGTCCGTCCCTGCACAGATTAACTATCAAGGAACGATCAAGCAGCAGGGGATTCCGGTGAACGGGACGGTGACGATGACCTTCCGCCTCACCAGCTCCGACGGGACCACGGCCTACTGGTCGAGCGGCGACGTCCCGATCACGGTAACACAGGGCATGTTTGCCGCGGTTCTTTCGCCCACGGGGGTCGACTGGCAGAACGTCACGCCTTTCATCGAAGTCTCGGTGGCCGGACAGGTTCTACTGCCGCGCGAGCCCGTGACCTCGAATGCCTATTCTCTAATGAGCGGGAGCGTCATCGATGCCTCCGTCACGACCGCCTCAATAGCCGACGGCTCGGTCACGACCTCGAAACTGGCGGCGGGAGCCATCACGGCATCGCAGATTGCCAACGGCACGATTACTTCTTCCCAACTCGCACCGGCGGCGGTCACGACCACCAATCTGGCAGACGGTTCTGTGACGACGACGCAGATTGCGGCAGCCGCCGTCACTCCTGCGCAACTGGCCGCACAAGCGGTCACCACAGCTGCGCTGGCCCCCGGCGCCGTGACCAGCTCCGTTCTGGCCAATCAGGCCGTAACCCAGGCCAACCTCGGACCCGATGTTCAGGCAATTACGGTACCAAGCGGCCTCATTGCGATGTTCTCCGGCGGTTGCCCCAGCGGATGGAACCGCTTCACGGCACTGGATAACGCTTTCCCCATGGGGGGTCCAGTTTACGGCTACCAGGGCGGGTCGGCGACGCACACCCATACCTATGCAGGAACAACGGGAACGCCGAGTGATACGGATTCGGCGGTGGTCTTCGGCAGCGGTCAGGGCAGCGGTAGCGAGTGGAACAACTGGGGGAAAGCCGATCATACACACACCTATAGCGGGACTACGGCCGCCGCCAGCAATTTACCACCTTACGTCACCGTTTTATATTGCCAAAAACAGTGAAACGGCGAGCGGGCGTTCTATTCGGTTTTCTTATTCTGTCAGGAAGGCTCGGCTTTGCCGACACCTTAAATCCGGCCCTGTCTCAAGGAATCGCCGAATTTGAGAAGCGCCGCTGGATGGCGGCGATGGGAAATTTCCTGCAGGTCCTGGCCACGGACCCTGCGAACAAAGAAGCCCATGCCTATCTCAATTTAATCGCGGAAAATATCGATTCCGATCAGCGGGAACAGGTCCGCGACATACGGCTGACCCTGCTGACCGAAGCTTCGAAGCGTCTGGGCAGCAATCGTCAGGATACGAAAGCGGTGGATCAGGCGATTGCCCAAAACAGCCAAACCGAGGCGCGCCATCGTCAGGAAGCGTTGCACGCTGAATGCGTCATGGCGCAGATGGAAGATCGCCTGGGGCATCTCGCCGCCGCCAACGATATGGTCCTGCAGGTCATCGCGCAGGACCCCGGGAACGCCGAAGCGCAGCGGATGCTGAGCGATCTTCAGGCCCAGATCCATGAACGAATCGACGCCCCGGGAAATCTCGCTCCAGCGGAACGCGCGGCCCTTGAAGGATTTTACGCCTATGGTCAGGCCGACTACCCCGTTGCCGCAGACGCCTGGGCCAGGGCCCGTGCGGCGCTTCAAAAGACCGTTCCACCCAACCATTTCTCTGACGAACTCGCCCTGCTTCATTTCGAAACATATGAAAAAACGGCTCTGGCGTATGTCGGCGAAAAGAAGCACCAGCAGGACGAACAGGCCCTGTTTTCGAAAGGGATGACCTATTACCAGAAAGGCTCTTATGCCCTGGCGCTGGCAAGTTTCAAAAAGCTGGCGCTGATCAATCCGGAATACCCCCAACTGGGCACCTATCTGGCGCAATCCGAAGCCAACATTGAAAAAGAGCGGACGCAGCGCCTGACCCAGGACAACCGAGACCGCGCCAGTGACGCCTACGCCAAAGGGCTGTCCGCTCTTGAAAAAAACCAATATCCCGAAGCCCGGAAAGCCTTCCGAGAGGTTCTGGCGCTCGACCCGTCTAATCCGCAGGCGATGTCGTACTTAAGCGTCGTGGAAACCGAAATGACCCGCCAACACGATCCGCATGCCGCGCAGCTCCATTATGAAACGGGGCTGGTGCGCTATGCGAGCGGGAAACTGGAAGACGCCGAACGCGAATGGCGGATCGCCGCACAGCTTGATCCGGAAAACCCCAAATTCGTCAGCGCCTTCAATAAAGCTCGAAAAGAACTCGCCATGTACCGTGAGGTTCCCGAGTAATGCGAAGCCATCAGGAGGTGTCCCTGCGATGAAACTATTTCCAAAGCTGGCGCTCATGGTTTCGGGCCTCCTCCTGGGAATGATTTTTATTTTGAGCCTGTCCTATTACTGGTCTGAAGAGCGGGAAATCCGGCAGGAGCTACGGACCGAACAGGAGCGCGATCTCACGAATCTGGCTCACATCGCTGAAGAATCGTTTCTGGCCAACGACGACCTGCTCCTGGTGAAATACGCGAGCCTTCTGCCGAAATGGAATCCAGCCATGACGAGCGCGAGCGTCACCAACAGGGCGGGCCGCATCCTGGCCAATTCCAGGCCGGATCGAATCGGACACCGTGGAGCCGACGCCGTACCCAACGCCGCCTCCCTGCTCGCTTTAAGTCAACCCGTGCGCATCGGATCGCGCGACCTCGGAACGGCCACCGTGACCTTCTCCCAGCAAAAGCTCGACGACCTGCTCCAGCAGCGTCTTTTCGGATTGCGCCGGCGCATGGCGGAATCCGCCGGAACCGGACTGCTCCTGAGCCTGGCCGGTTGTTTTGCGATGGCCCTTTCCTGGACCCGTCCGATCCGGCATTTAGCCCGTGGCGCAGAACAGGTCGGTGAGGGAAAATGGGACTTCGACCTCGGACAAACAGAGGAGCGGGGAGACGAGCTGGGGTTTCTGGCCCGGTCATTTCAATCCATGGCAAGCCGCCTTCGGGAGCTGGACCAGATGAAAGAAGATTTCGTCTCCGGGGTGACGCATGAACTGCGGTCGCCACTGGGTGCCATCGAATCGTATTTGAATTTGATCGATCATGGACGTGCCAAAGGCCTGAGCGAAAGCGCGCTGACCGAACATTTGAACCGGATCCGGGTCAACACCCAGCGCCTGACGCGGTTCGTCAATGACCTCCTCGATGTGGCGGCGCTGGAGCGGGGGAAAATCCAGATTCAATGCCAGGCCATCGATGTGTCGATCGTGGCCCAGGACGTCTTAAAACTCTTCGAAGCCAAACTGCAGGAACGTAAACTAACCAGCGATCTGGAGTGCCCCGCCGATATTCCCAAAGCCCTGGCCGACCCCGAAAAGATCCAGCAGGTGCTGATCAATCTCGTGTCCAACGCCATCAAATTCACCCCCGACGGCGGGCACATTGAAATCAGCATTGAACATCTGGCTCCCCGGAAGAGCCTCCGGGTCTGCGTGACGGATTCAGGGATCGGGCTCGATCTGAAGGATCAGCTCACCATCTTCAATAAATTTGAACAGGTCCAAAATGCGCGCCGTCAGGTTCAGGGTCCCAAGGGAACGGGACTCGGGTTATCGATTTGCCGCGAGCTCATTCAAAAACACGGGGGCGAACTCGGCGTCACGAGCCGTCTGGGACAGGGCAGCACCTTTTTCTTTACCCTCCCGGCGGCGGAAATACCGGTGGCGCAGGCGCTCAACTAAGGAGAAGGTCCAATGGAAAACAACAAGATCGTTTATATCGAAGACGAAGAAGATTATCAGAAACTGGTCACGTGCATTCTGCAGGAGGCGGGGTTCTCCGTCACTGTGGCGGGGACCGGCGAAGAGGGTCTGCGCCTGCTGGATCGCGAAAGGCCGGGGCTGCTCCTCCTCGATATCAATCTGCCGGATATGGATGGATTTTCCATCTGCCGAAGGCTGCGCACCGAAGAGCGGTGGAGAGACCTTCCCGTCCTGATGCTGACCGTGCGGCGCAGGCCCGAAGAGTGGCGGAACGGCTTCTCCTGCGGAGCGAACGATTACCTGTCCAAGCCCTTTAATCCCCCAGACCTTCTGGAACGGGTTGAAGCCGGACTTCACGGGAAATCGGTCCGTCCAGTGATCGGCCCGGATGAGGCGGAATATCAGATGATCCAGGCCGCGCTGTCCGGAAACCGGGCGGCCTTCGACGTCCTGGTGCGCCAATTCCGTGAGCCTCTTTCGCGGAGCCTTTCGCAGCAGCTCAGAAACAAAGCGGCGGTCGAAGATATCGTCTCCTCGACCTTCTCCATCGCCTTCGAAAAGATGAAAGACTTTCAGGGACAATCCTCCTTCCAGACCTACCTGCATGGAATCGCCATGCGCCTGCTCAAGCGCTACTGGCGGGACTCCTCCGCCAGACCCACAGTTGATCTTTTGGGGGGAGAAGAAGGGGAATGGCTGTCTGAAGAGGACCCCGGACTGGAAGGGATTCTCCGCGACAGCGACCGTCCAAAAATTCAGGACGTCGTGTCCCGCCTGCCCGCCCCGGACCGCAAACTTCTGGAATGGAGCGTGGTCAGAAACATGCCCCATGATGTGATCGCCGAACGTCTCGACGTCCCGACCGGCACGGTCTGGTCGCGCGTTTCGAAAGCCAAAAAGCTGTTCAGAGACGCGTGGACCGTCTGCTCGTACCGGCACTCCCGCCTCACTTAGACCCGCACAGAACTCGTATCCATTGCCGCCGTAGAAAAGATCTGCCGATTTGTTAACCGGCAACCGCCGCCTGCTGCTCTTTTTAAGAAATTTCTTCTTCTGAAACACGGCGAAATCAGGCGACTTCCAGCGGGCCTGACAACGGCACGGAATGAAGGAATCGCCGCGTTCTGGAACTAATGGGTGGAGGCTGAAAGCGGAAGAGACAAAGAAAATTGGGGAGGATTTCATGGACCTGCAAAAGAGCTTTGGAGACCGGTACCGCGTGAGACTGGACGAATCCTGGAACGCCGAGAGCCGGGAAAACCGGCGCGAGTTTCTGGCCGGAGGAGAGCAGTGGCGATACTTTGAAATCCGTGGAAAGCACGGGATGGTCTATCCCTATAGCGAAGACCGATTGCATGTTTTTGTGACCGCCACGAGAGCCCGGCGATTGATCTCGTTTATGAATACCCAGTGCGTCCGCACCGGCATCTGCGATGAGGGGATCACCTTCGAAACGGACCTTAAAAGAGTCGGCGTTATTCTGCGGTTGATCAAGGCGGAACGTAAGCGTCAGTACACGGACATCCAGCGATCCCAGATGGCGGCGCGCATGACTGCCATCCGCCTTTTAAAGGGTCAAAATCCCAGACAAAATAGCGTCCCAGCGGAAAATTCAGCCTCGATTTTCGCGGCGTCCGCTTGTGATACCCTGCCGGTCCGCGATGCGTCATTTTAAGCTGTGGCATAGGAAAATGAAGAAAGGGAAAGGGCTTGAGGCAGCGGACGTGCAGCATTTTGCAACGCAAAATGCGTATCCTGCCAAACTGACTCAAGCCCGAAGGACCTATTAAATGAGCCAGCACTCATTGACCAAAAACTTAACCGTACGCATCTCCGAAGCAGATGACCAGGCACTGACCCAATATGCCGCGAAGATGGGCGAAACCAACCGCACAAAAATCGTCCGCAAATGGATCTGTGAGCGGGCCGGACTGGGGCCCTATTTGATCGGACAGGAACTGGATGTCTTCCGGGAAGCGCTCCGGGAAGTCCGGTCCGTAGGGATCAATCTGAATCAGCTGCAGCATGCCGTCAACTCCGGGAAAGTGCGTTTCCCCTTGCCAGAGGACCTGCAACTTTTACAGACCGTCCTGAAAGAAACCCAGGACCTGCGACAGGAACTTCAAGCGATCATTGTCCGCTCGCGCAACCGTCCGGAATGAATCCAGAACCGAATCCTGAACCGCTTCTCGACATCGGACGCGCGCGCCACGTCCGGGGCCGAAACTTCGAAATCCGGATTTCGCCCGCTGAACGGCTGCGTTCGGCGCGACGTGTTCCACAGGCGGTCGTCAAAGTCACGAGTTACGCCACCGGCAAAGCGCGCGTGATCCGTCATCTGCGCTACATCAGCCGCAACGGCAAGCTAACACTGGAAACAGACACCGGACAGGAGCTGACCACAGAGGAGGACCAACGAATGCTGGTCGAAGACTGGGGAAGCGATTTCGATACCCGACCCCGAAGCCGCGATGCCGTGGCCATCGTCTTTTCACTGCCGCCGGGGTCCAAAGTGGAGGCGCTCCGGGTTTCGGTGAGAACGACTCTGGCAAGGTCCTTCCCCAACAACGAATGGGTATTCGGCATCCACGAAGACCGCAATCATCCTCATGCCCACGCCCTCGTCAAGATGCGCGGCAGGGAGTCCTCAAAGAAGCTGCGAATCAATAAACCGGAACTCTACCGGCTGCGCGACACGTTCGCGAAAGCCGCACGCGAACAGGGAATCCGGCTGGCCGCTTCCTCCCGCGCATCGCGAGGCGTAGGTCCCAAAGGAGAACGGCAGGCCGTATATCATCTGCGCCGGAAAGGAGTCGTCATCAAGGCAGACCATGAGGTCACGCGGGAGGCAGTTGCGGACAAGCCCGGGATGAAGCCCTGGGAAAAAGCGATGGCCGCGCGGAATCAATTGGAAAAAGAGGCTTACCTGCTCTGCGCCAGACAGTTTCGGACAACGGCATCAGAAAAATCCGGAGCAGAACGCGAGAAGCTGCTGCAGGCGGCGGGCGATCTCGAACGATACTCACGCAATCTGGCCAAACCCCGGTCCCGACGCCAGGAATTGCTGGAACAAGCCAAGGAAACGATGCCCCACCAAGGGGGATCCGCAGAAAAGAATCGCGGTCAAGACGGTCTTGAAATGGACCGGTAACTCGTCCGAAGAAAACCCGACTCAAATTATAGAGAAAGCGTGGCGTGCGCCGACTTTTATGAACTGACGGCCACGGAATAGAAACCCGGGCGAATGCTGCCAGAAGAAGGATATTTCCCGTTGCGGCCTGCTCCTTTGATAGAGGGTGAACTACTCGCCAATGCGCAATGGACACCATCAGAATTCATCCGTTGACAACTGCCCGCAGGCTGGATAGTATTACCTATAGATGTAAACAGGTATAGGTATTATTATCCACGCATGGGACAAAACGACTTCGCGAAACAAATATCGGTGTTTGATCAAAACGGAGGGATACTCAGGACCTCTCAGGCTCTTGAACTGGGTATCCACCCGCGAGATCTCTATGCCATGAAATCAAAAAAAGTGATCGAATCCCTTGGAAGAGGACTCTATCGCCTCTCCAAACTGCCCTCTCTGGCCAAACCGGATCTCACGACGGCGGCATCGAAGATTCCCCAGGGGATCGTTTGCCTCATCTCGGCTCTGGCCTTCCATGACCTGACAACTCAGATTCCGCATGAGGTCTATATCGCACTCCGAAAAGGAGCCGAAAAACCGCGACTTCATTTTCCTCCGGCACGATTCGTATGGCTATCCAGCGAAGCCTTTGAAAGCGGCATTGAGACTCACACTATAGACGGCATCGCAATGAAAATCTATTCTCCCGAAAAAACGGTCGCGGACTGTTTTAAATTCCGAAATAAGATCGGGCTCGATGTCGCGATTGAAGCGCTCAAGTTCTGCCGGCAGAGAAAACGCTCCAGCGTGGACAGCCTCATGAAATACGCCCGGGTCGATCGCGTGGAAAAAGTCATGAAACCCTATCTCGAGGCCATCTTGTGAAAAAAGAGATCCGCGATATCGCCGCCTCAGTACGTCAGCGACTATTCAACCGCGCTCAGGAGACCCACCGACCTTTTGACGAACTGTTCCAGTATTATTCAATGGAACGGTTTCTTTACCGATTGAGCCGATCAGACTATGCCGGGAGCGTGATTTTGAAGGGAGCGCTGATGCTTATCGTCTGGGAGGCGCCGCATTCCCGGGCCACACGGGATATCGACCTCCTCGGACGTTTTGAAAACACGATCGACCACGTTACCGAGATGGTCCAGGAGATCTGCCGGATCAACGTGGAGCCCGACGGGATGATTTTCGACCCCGGAAATGTGATCGGCGAACGCATTAAAGAAGATGCCGACTATGAAGGGGTCCGTGTCCGTTTTACCGGTCGCCTGGGACAGGCCCGGAGTGTCATGCAGATTGACTTTGGGTTTGGTGATACCGTTTTCCCTGAACCGACCCAGATCGAATATCCAAGCCTGCTCGGCATGCCGCGACCCCTATTAACGGGCTACACAAGAGAAACCGTCATCGCGGAGAAGTTTGAGGCGATGGTCACCCTGGGACTTTTGAACAGCCGGATGAAAGACTTTTACGATATATGGCTCCTGGCAAACCAGTTTGACTTTGACGGAAAGGTGCTGCTCGAGGCGATCAAAAAGACATTCTCCAACAGAAAAATCGCCGTACCTGCCGCCCCCGTTGCGCTATCCAGTGAATTTTCTCGAAATCCGGAGAAGACTGCCCAGTGGAAAGCGTTTATCCGAAAATCGATCCTCGATCATACGCCGGAAGAACTGGAACAAATCATCGAAGCGCTCAGGCCCTTTTTAATCCCTCTCGCTCAAGCCCTGGCAAATGGTGATCCTTTTGATTTTTGCTGGAAAGCTCCCGGCCCGTGGACGCTTTATCCACCCAAATAAGTTATTCCGGTCAAACCCTCCATTTCATATAGAAATATTTTAGACCCCTTCGCGTTCGCTGATCACGTCAAAAGCACTTTTTAAATTTCCACTCCGCTCGATAAATACCGCCTGAATCCACCATCCCATCGTCTTTCGAAGTGAAGGTTTTCACCCGTTGTGGAACTAATGGGTGAGAGACACTTACGGAGGTAAACGAACCCATGTTGAAAGTGGAAATTGCAGGACTGGCCATTACGTACCGAAATGCGGCGGAGCTGAACGCCAAAGTCCGTCAGGAACTCTCAGAAACACGGGCGGACCGGCTGGACCTTGAAAAGGAATGCAAAGAGCTTCGTAAAAAGGAAAAGGCCATGGAACGATTCCTTGGCGGACCCATTGAGACCGAGGCCAAAAATGAAACGGGAGGATACCATGCGAGCTGACCAAAAATTAACAAAAGCGGCGATTGCCGGAAGTGTCGGATTACTGATGACGACGCCGGGAATCGCCATGGCCGCCGCGCCCTGGGAAACGGCCCTGCAGACCATCGTCATGTACATGACCGGATCAACGGCGCATCTCCTGGCGATCGTGGCGGTCGCGGCGGTCGGGATCGCGATGCTGGCCGGGAACATGAGCATCCGCACGGCCTTAAGCGTGATTCTGGGAATGGCCGTGGTGTTCGGTGCAGCCACGATTGTCGGCATCTTCGGGCAATAAAGGAACGTCATGACCCACACCGATCCGATCTTTTTAGGACTGACCCGGCCCTCCATGCTCTGCGGCGTCACGCAAAGTTTCTTCGTGATCAACGCTGCGGTGTGCATGATCGCCTTTTTGGCCACCGGATCGTTCCTCCCGCTTTTCGCAGGTGCTCCGCTTCTGCATGGGATCGGTTATGTGGCCTGCCTGAGAGACGCACGGATCTTCGACATTTGGCTGGTCAAAGCCCGGTTCCTGAAGTGCCTGAACCGCGCCTACTGGCAGGCCAACAGTTACGACCCCTTCTAATGATCACCCTCACCGAGAACGTGCCGCACGCCATCCGCCTCGCTCGAAAGGAAGTCGCGGCATCGGACTACATCCCTTATGCCTGCCAATACAACGACGAAACTATTCTGACCAAAAACGGCGCATTGATCCAGTTCCTGAAAATCGACGGCTTCGCGGCGGAAAACGCCGACTACGACGACATTGATTTCAGGAAAAATCTTCGCAACGTGCTTTTTAAATCGATGGCCAGCCCGCTCTACTCGCTCTGGTTTCACACCATCCGCAAAAGACTCCCCGCGTACCCGGAGGGGGATTTTGATGCGGGATTCGCTCAAGAATTAAATGACTGCTGGAAAAAGCGGAATCAAGGGAATCACCTTTTCACCAACTCGCTCACCATCTCCATCGTGCGACAGGGCCAAGGAGGAAACATTCGTGGATTTCAGAAGTTTCTGGATGCTTTATCTCACCGGGTTGATCACGCCGCATGGAGCGTTCACCTCTCGCGGGCCTGCCGGGACCTTACGGAAGTCCGCCGCCGCTTCGAAGCGGCCCTCTCCGATTATGGACCCCGCGTCCTGACGATTGAGCGCTCCAAACGGGGGCGACTCTCGGAGTCGCAGGCATTCTTGTCGCGGCTCCTCAATTTGGAGGACCGTCCGGTCCTCGTTTCCCCGATGGACCTGTCCCGCTACCTGCCGACCAAGAGGCTCTTCTTCGGGCCTCATGCCCTGGAATGCCGGGGAAGTCTCTCCCGCAAGCTGGCCGCCATTGTCTCCATAAAAGAATACGGAGCTGAAACCGCCGCCGGAATGCTGGACCGCTTCTTCGAACTGCCCTTCGAATGGGTCATGACCCAGTCGTTCCTATTCCATCACCGGCAGGAAGCGGTGGGGAAAATGCAGAAGCAGCAGCGGCTTCTGGAAAAATCCGAAGACCCGGCAATCTCGCAAATGGCCGAAATCACCCAGGCGCTCGATGACGCGATGTCCGGGACGACGGCGTTCGGGGACCATCACTGGACCGTCATGCCGATGGCGTCCTCTTTGAGCGAACTGAACGCCGCCGTCGCCGCCGTCGAAACGGAACTGATGAACCTGGGGGTGATGGCCGTGCGGGAAGACCTGAACATGGAACCCTGTTTCTGGGCGCAGCTGCCCGGCAACGCCCCCTACATCGCCCGCCGCGCGACGATCAGCACCGCCAACCTCGCGGGGTTCGTCTCCCTCCACAACTTCCCCAGTGGTCGCCTGAACGGCAATCACTGGGGACCCGCCGTCACGGTGCTCCAGACGCAATCGGGAACACCGTACTTTTTCAACTTCCACGCGGGCGACGTCGGCCACACCACCGTCATCGGCCCCACCGGCTCCGGCAAAACGGTCCTGCTGAATTTTCTCTGCGCTCAGGCCCGGAAGTTCCACTGCCGCCTCTTTTTCTTCGACAAAGACCGTGGCGCGGAGATTTTCCTGCGCGCCATGGGGGGAACCTATTCGATTCTGGGCGGCGGACATGACTCCGGGTTCAACCCGCTGCAGCTGCCGGACACCCCCGAAAACCGGGCCTTCCTGATCGAATGGCTGCAGAGCCTCGTGACGACGAGCGATCCCGCCACCGGGCAGGATGTCACAGTCTTCGCGCAGGCGGTGGAAGGAAACTACAAGCTCGCGCCAGCCGACCGGGCTCTCGCCAAAATCGCGCCCTTCTTCGGCCTGCCGCGGCCGGGAACGCCTGCGGCGCGGCTGGCGATGTGGCATTCCAACGGCCCCTATCAGAACCTTTTTGGAAATGCGATGGACCTCCTCACCCTCGGGAGCGGCATCACCGGTTTTGAAATGGGGCCCATCCTTCAAAACCCCCAGACCCTGGCCCCGGTACTGCTCTATCTCTTTCACCGGATTCATCTGGTTCTGGACGGGACCCCGACCATGATCGTTTTGGATGAAGCCTGGGCCCTGCTCGACAATCCTCTTTTTGCTCCAAAGATTAAAGACTGGCTCAAAACGCTCCGAAAACGAAACGCACTCGTCGTCTTTGCGACCCAGAGCGTGGAAGACGCCTCCAATTCGTCGATCAGCGATACCCTTGTCCAGCAATCCGCCACGCAGATTTATCTACCCAACGCGAAGGCCACCGACGCCTACCGTACGGTTTTTAAATTGTCCGAACGGGAACTCGAAACGCTGCGCACCCTCGACCCCGCGAGCCGGTGCTTTCTCATTCGACACGGGAGGGATTCCCTTGTGGCCAAACTCGACCTCTCGGGGATGAACGACCTCATTTCAGTCCTATCCGGACGCGCCGAGACCGTCGCCCGGCTGGACCGCATCCGGGAAAAAGTCGGCGATGATCCATCCGTCTGGCTGCCGCTCTATCGGGAGGAAACCAATGCCCATTCCATTCATGCCGCGTAGTCATGCGCAGCCACGACCCGCTTTTTGCGTGGCCGCCAAACGTCTGGGGGGAATCCTCCTCTCAGGCATTGCGCTCTGGGCGGCCATCGATATCGTGTCGCCCTCACAGGTGCGGGCCGAACTCCCCGTCATCGACACCGCCGCCATCGCCCAGATGCTTCAGCAGTCCACGCAGATGGCCCAGCAGCTGGCCACCCTGGTCCAGCAGGTGTTCTTTCTCAAACAGCAGGTCTCCGCTGTCACCGGCAACTACGGCATGGGAAACCTGGGGGGAAACGTCAACAGTTGGGGCCAGACCAGCTGGTCCGACATCGCCGGCATGGTCGCCCAGGGAATCAACCCCGGCGACGCCGCCCAGGTCACCGCCTATAAACAGGCACAGGCCGGTTACGCCACTCAATTCCCGGCGCTTTCCCCGGCCCTTCAGACTACGAACCCGCGTATGGCGGCGGCGTACAACGAGTCCTATTCGGACGCCATGACCGGAACGGCTCTGGGCGAATCCACCTTCAATCAGGTGAACGGCTATCTGATGGACATCGCCCTGCTGAAAAGCGAAATCGAGCAAACGAAAAACATCAAAAGCGCCATGGATTTGAATACCGCCGTCAACGTGCGCGTCGCCCAGATGAACGGGGAACTCCTGCGGACGCAGGCGGCCCAGCTGCGCATCGAGGCCGCAAATCAAACCCAGGCGGCCAACGGCGCCGCGGCGCAGGCGGAATTTTTCGCTCAGTAGAAAGGAAACCCGATGCCCAGTCCTTACGCCGGTTTCACGACCAATCTTCTCAACCACGTCGATCTGGTGATCCGCAATTTCACGCAGAACACCTATCAGGCCATCGTCCAGGCGCACCAGACGGAAATTTATCTGGCGCTCGTGCTTTACATCGCCTTCTTCGGATACCTGGTCCTGACCGGGGCCACGGAATTTACGATCTGGCGGGCCGTCCGCCATCTCTTCGTCATGAGCCTCGTCACGTCGCTGGCCACCCACTGGGACATTTTTGCCGTCTTCTTCAACAACGTCTTTACGGACGGCCCGGCAAAACTGATCGCTGCCATCACCGGCGGCGCCTACGATCCCAACGCGATGCTGAGCGACGTCTTCGACAAAGGAATCCTCGGGGCCAACGCCATCAACCAGAACGCGGGCGTCTGGACGCTGGGATTTTTGATCATCGGCTACACCGTTTTCTACACCACGCTCGTCGTCATCGGCTACGCCCTCTATCTTCTGATTCTGGCCAAGATGGCGCTGGCCGTCCTTCTGGGACTGGCTCCGCTTTTCTTCATGCTCCTCCTCTTTTCCTCGACCAAGGACTTTTTCTCGCAATACCTGCGGCAGGTCTTCAACTTCACCATGATTCCCGTCTTTACCTCGGCCATTCTCAGCCTGATGCTCAAGATCGTCGATGACGCGATTACGCAGCTGCAGACGACCCTGGCCTCGCACACCGGCCACGGCGGACCCGAATGCGTCTACGTCCTTCTCTGCCTGATCGTCCTCTGGCTCCTGCTTCATCAAGTGCCGGGACTGGCCAACGGCGTCTCCGGCGGGCTTCAGCTGAACCATGGAAACCTGACCGGCCTGGCCGCAGGAATTCTCATCGGGAAAGCCCAGATTCACGCCACCCAGGCCAAAGAAAGACTGGGGGCTCTTTCGCTCAAAGCGGCGCACCATGGCAGGCGGGCCATCGGCAAAGCGCAGTCGCTTTTTAATCGGAAAAAAGAAGACGCGCCGGTAGGCGGTTTATGACCGACGAACTGGCCTCGATCCCAGACACCGAAGCCTGCAACTGGTACGCCGACCGTTATCAGTCGATCTTCGTGAGCCGCAACCGTTGGCTGGTCACGGCGATCCTGGCGCTGGGCCTCGCGCTCGCACAGGCCGTGGCTCTCTTGGCTCTCGTCCCTCTCAAGACGTCCGTGCCGTTTGTCATCAAAGAAGAAGTCTCCGGCGCGATGACGACGCTCGCACCGCTGGGGGGGAACAATGCGATCACCTATGACGAATCCGCCCGGAAATACTTTTTGGCCCGCTACGTGATCGCAAGGGAAACCTACGATCCAGCGGGCCTGACCGAGAATTACAAAATGGTCGCTTTAATGTCCGAGCCGGATGAGGCGCACAGCTTCAACGAATCCATCGCTCAGACCAATCCCCGCAGCCCTCAGCGGGTCTATGGACAGACCGTCCGACGACTCATCCGCGTCAAATCGATCTCGTTTCTGAACGAGCGGCTTGCGCAAGTCCGGCTGACGGCAACCGAAAAAACGAACACCGGAGCAGAAACAGAAAGCGGTTGGGTGGCACTCGTGGGATTCCGGTTCAGCCCCGCACCCCTTTCCGAGTCCGACCGGCTCATTAATCCTCTCGGATTTCTGGTGACCAGTTATCGTCTTGATCAGGAGGTTATCCCATGAAACACCGTCTAATGATAGCGGCCTTGCTGGTAATCGGATATTCCATTCCGGCGCGCGCGGAAAGTTCGCCACAGGGCACCCTGCTCGACACCCGCGTGCGCACGCTCGTTTTTAACGAAAACCAGGTCTACCGGATCACCGCCTACTACGGCTACCAGATCGATATCGAACTGGCGGACAATGAAGACGTCCGCACGGTCGCCGCCGGGGATACGGTCGGCTGGCAGATCGTCAGTGCCGGGGCGCATCTGTTCATCAAGCCCATGGCCGCCAATGCGCGGACCAACCTGTCCGTCATCACCAACCGGCGGACTTATCTTTTTGACCTGACCGCGGAATCCGTCAAAAATCCGTCCGACATGGCGTATCTGGTCCGATTCAAATACCCGCAGAACAACATCATCTTATCCACCCGGTCCTCGGGCGCGCTCGACACCGGGAATCCCGCCGGATTCAACTTCGATTACAAAATCAAGGGAACCAAAAGCATCCGCCCGACGCGTGTCTTTGACGACGGGCTCTTTACGTTTTTCCAGTTCGCCAGCGCGCGAAAACAGGACCTGCCCGCAATCTTCTGGGTCAGTCCCGACGGTCAGGAAAGCCTCATCAACTACCGGATGGACGGCAGTTATGTCGTTGTGGAGCGGATCGGTGAGCAATTCATCCTGCGCAGCGGCAGCGACCGCGTGACGGTCACGAACAAACGCGAACCCGACCCAGTACAGGGCCCGGACGCGGGAACCAACTAAAGGGGTATTCCTATGGCGAACATTCCACAGGACACTTCAGGACTGCCGGACGCCACCACCGGAACGGCGAGCTCCGGCCAGATTCCCAGCGTCGTAGGAACGGGCCCGAAGACGGGAGTGGGCGTGATGCTCCTCTTCCTGGGATGCATGGTCGTGATTGGGCTGATCGTATGCCGTAAACCGCAACCCCGTGAGGAAACACCGGAGGCATCCAAAGAGACGGTCTCCACGCTGCCTCCGGCTTTGGCCACGACTCGGACGGTCGTCCCATTTGAAACGCTCCTTTCCAAATCTGGCAATTCCATTCCGGGAGGAGAATCGCTCTGGGACATCCGGCGCAAATCGCCGATGGTCATTCTCAATAAAACCCAGGACCGCACACCCGTCGGTCTAAACCAGCCGGACGCCGGGTCGCTCGATCCTCAGACGGGCCTCGCGCTAAGCCCCAACAGTTCGTCGGCCTCCTGCGTGCCGCTGCCGCGCGGGTTTACGCCGAACACGACCCAGAGCGTTCATGCCACCACGCTCGGGGACCGGGATTATCTGATTGCGCAGGGGAAACTGATCGATGCGATCCTTGAAACGTCCATTAATTCCGATCACCCCGGCATGCTGCGGGCGCTCGTGAGTCACGACCTCTACGGCGACACCGGACGCAACGTGCTTTTACCGCGAGGAACGCGTCTCATCGGGCAATACGACTCCGCCATCGCCAAGGGGCAAAACCGGGTGTTCGTGCTGTGGGAACGCGCCATCCGGCCCGACGGCGTCGATATTCAACTGGGTTCGGCGGGCACCGACCCGCTGGGCGGCACGGGCATTGAAGGCGACGTCAATTACCACTTCTGGGCGATGTTCGGCGCGGCCACCCTCCTCAGCGTGATCGGCGGTGCAGCCTCAACCGTAGGAGTAAGCCCCTCCGATCAAAACAATTCCCTCGCGCAGTTCCGGGAAAACATCGCCAATGGGTTCAACAGCGCGGCGGGAACGGTGCTCGGACAATTCGCTCAGATCAAACCCACGATCA
>CAZSAL010000013.1:0-57144 GCA_964604825.1 uncultured Elusimicrobia bacterium | reverse complement strand
CCTTTCGGCATATTTCTTCACTCTCTCCAACCCGTTAGAATATTCTTCGCGCGCGAAACGTGCGCGCACACGCGAACCATGGTTATGCCCAAAAAACTAAATCAACTGATTGCCTGTCTGCTCGTAGCCGCGTTAGTGTTCCAGACGGCAGAGCCGGGGAACCGGCGAACCGGGGAGCGAGTGAAGGGACTTTTCTCCGACGCTCCGGTTCTCCGATGCTCCGGTTCGTATTCTCTGTTCGAGGAGCAGGCGCTCGCCGCCCGGGCAGTTCCTTTCTATCAGAATCTATGTAGAAGAATCAGTTCTTATGTATGCCGGATGGAAGGAAACCAATCTGGGATTTATCATGTTTCCCCTTGTTCCGAGGAATCCTTCTGGGAAATTTTTCTTTGTTCATTGAATCCGTTCGGCATCAGCCCACCGCGAATTCAATCCGCAATAGACGTGGAAACCCTTCAGCCGCTGGTGGACAGGTTAAACGACCAGATACGCCGCCCGGGAGAAGGTCCGTCCTTTCATCCATATTTCTCATTCCTGACTTATCTGGTTGTCGAACTGGAAAATCTGCTCCGTTTAATTCCGACCATGGGCCCCTTCCATATTACAGGAATCAAAATAGATGCTACGAAGGATCATGTATCGGTTTACACGGATTCCGGCTATTCCTCCCAGGAGGTAATGGAAGCGCGGCTTCTCCGTTCCCTCAACGGTCAGACGCTTCCCATGTTCAACAGATTGTTGTTCAAAGATGGACCGGCGGTCGTGCCTTTCGTCGGTGACATCCACAAGCCTAACGGCGAGCCGGTGACTGAGCAGGAACTCGCCGACGCGGGATGGGCGTGGGTGAAAGATCCCAACGGAGATTTTGCGACTCTTCCCGTGTTCAGAGAGGCGGGTGTTCCGAACCGGATCATGACCCTTTCCGTCCCGCAGAAGACAAGGATAAGGATAGAGAAGGAAGGCGGACGATGGCGCTTGTTGACGACTCTGCAAGAAACGGAAGCTTTCGTCAGGGAACGTTATGGGGAGCCGGCTGTCGAGGAATGCCGCCGGCTGGCCGACTCAGCCCTGGCGACTTCGAAGCAGATTCACGAAAACCCACGGGACATGGAAGATGGCGACGCTCGAGATATCTACTACTTTGCCGAACTGACCAAATTCCTGAAAAGCCATGGACACACAAAAGTTTTGCCGGTAGCGGCGATCCATTTTAAAGGAGGCGGAGGGGATTACAGATTCCATTTCCCCCGTGACGCCGGCTCTCCTGCCGAACAGCCTCTGTCTGGTAAGGATCCGGCGGATGCCGAGGAGTTCAACCTCCCTCCGAGAGTCGTCGATCCGCGTTATGCTGGCAAACAAGGGATCTTTCTGTCCCCCTATCAGCCCAACTCCTGGGTAGCGATCAACGGCGCAGGACCAGAGGAACGGGACGCCACCGAGCGCGACAATGAGCTTTTGGATCATGGCGCACTGCTATCGACTATCAATCTGAACTGGATCACCCTGGCCGATCACGAACGGCTGCGCCTCTGGGGAGTTGATTCGGAGCTGGCTCCTCTGATCATGAGCCAGCGCATCGTGCTGGACGACACGCGATCATTGGGTAATCTTTTGGAACCGGCGATTTATGAGGACTATATCCGAACCGAATACCAAAAAGATGATTTTGCGGCTGGCCGGGACCAACATCTCCAGGAACTAACGGAGACCCTGGCGGCAAATATTGCCGCCTGCCTGCACTGTCGGCTGACCATCCCTGCCAATGACATCAGCGCGAACCCGCGCATAGGATTTGTCCGCAACATCAGCCCGCGAGGGTGGCTCCGCGACACCGGTGATTTAAGGCCTATCGGGATTCCTTATGAGGCTCTGCCGCTCATCAAGTCGATGATCGATGGGTTGCGCTTTACGGCAAAGACCGGCGGCATGGACGCAGCCCGCTACTATCAAAGCGACCTTTTTGACCATTTGATCGAAACGTTCCTCCAGAGGCTTGGCGGAGACGAGATCCTGCTTGCGGAAACCCTACGACGGATCAAGCCTTCCGTAGACCTGTTGCGGTCTGCCGCCGATGACCGGGAAAGAACTGTACGTCTCCTCCGGATTGTCCACATTCTTTTCGAGCACTGGATGGCCGCTTCAGGCCAGGGGAACGCTGCTGAAACGGTGGGAGACTATGTCAAAAAAGAAGTCGAGTGCGACGGATTGGAAGAGTTTATCAAGCCGTGGTGTCAGGTCTACCTGCTGGCGCTCAACGCCTCGAAGTCCTGCGCGAAACTTCTGGATGCCCTGATGATTGAGAATAAACCCCCGACGGACCCGAGTCTGGTCGAACTTTGCCGGGCTGTAGTGCGCGATCTCGAAGAGGCCATCGATCAGGCGGAAATCGCCGATGGGCCTGACCACTTCGCCCCGCTGCGCTCCGCGCTGGAACCTATGCGGCAGCCCGACATCGCGACCGGTGGAGTATGGCTTTTCCCATGTTTAATCGAGCTAAGCAAGCATGTCAACAACCTGCTGTTTCTCCCTTATGCGAATACCATTGTGGGTCTGGTGGTGGATGAAAACAAAATTTCTTTTATGAAAGGGGCGGCTCTGGCGGCGGCGTCCATCGTTTCCGCCGGACGGTTCGTGACGATGGCGGCGTTACCGGACATCGGTCTGGATTATTTTAGCACCAGCGCCGGCGTCATTATCCTCGATTATGGACGCTTTCCAGGGATCGCGGCGCCGGGAATGATGGGTTGGAACATTATAAGGCGCTGGTTCGTCCACCGGCAGCTCATTAATGAATTGAGCGCACGTATAGTGGAACAGGCGTTTGCAGGTTCGGATCGGCCTGGCGGGCTGGAACTCGCCGGATCCCCGCTGGCGATTGAAGCGGATCAAGAAACAGTTGAGACAGATTATTATTCGCTGCAGGCAATAGTCGCGTTGAACCTGTACGGATTTATCTATACCGAATCGCATGAGCACGCGACACAGGATCTCAGGCATTTGGTCCGGGGGGTCCGGTTAAGGGACGACGATAGGATACTCGCCTCGGCGTCGGAGTTTGTGATCCGGGAGCTGGGCAAGGCGCTGGGAATCAGCGCTCCGAATTCGGGTTTCCAGGTCGATCAGGCGGTGTCCGTGAGCGAAGTTATCCAGCAAAAGCCGGTGTCCGATATCCGCCGGGCCGCTGCGGCGGTGATGAAGGTCAATCTGACTCTGCCGGTAGGTCTCACTGATTCGCCGCCCTTTGACGACAACGGTGAACTGAACGTCTATTCCGATTTGGCCCGGGCGCTGACCCGGCTTTACGAGGCAGCGGAAGAGCTTCCCGCGCCTGCTGCCGGTGTGTCGGCGGATGAGGCCCCGGGAAACGGGGAAAGCCGCCATCCCCGTGCCAACCTGTTTCCGGGATGGAAATACACCATCCACTTTGAGACAGCGCTCTCCACCGTGCTCCTGCTGGCTCCGACGATCGGCGGGGCGTTTTTGGCGGTTCATTTTGGCTCGGGGAATTTGTGGGTGTATTTGTTGTCTCTTATTGGACTCACGGCGGGGTTCTACTTTTCGGCGACAGTCTGGGTTCTTCTGCACATCGTGACTCCGGCGCGGTACCGTTGGAAGGAAGCGGTCGCCCTGATGCCCGATCTGTTCCGCATCCTGAGACCCGTGTTCTATTGGGTGTTAATCGTCCCGGGCGTGATTCACCATTTTTACCCGTCTCAAACCCTGGATATTTTAATTGGAAATATTGTGGTTGCCAGCCTGTGGGGTTCCCTGTTTTCTTTCCGGAGGCACTGGAATTCCGAAGTGGCAGGGCATGAATCTCATTCCACGAGTCCGCAGATGGATCGTCTTTATAATGTCTCGCTTGCCATGAGCGACGCCGCCCGCGCCTTCAGCCTTGCCGTGGGGGGCGAAGAAGCTCTGGGGCCAAAAGAGGTCATCGAGTTGGCGGACCAGTTCATCAGAAATGGAAAACTGGAATCCATCCCGGCCGGCAAGGTTACCGAAATCGCCGGCGCGATCTCACAACGCAGACGCTACCGGTTTCAGATCAGCGTGGTTCCTCAATTGCCCGAGTGGCTCGAGAAGTCTCCCGCGCCGGGATACCAGATCGTTAGCGCGGTCGATTTTGCAGATCAAATGGAAAGACAACTGGCAGCCCGCCTCATATCCTGCAAAGGAACCCGCGCTTACTTCAGCATGAAATCGGGCGGCATCATCCAGGTTCGTCTGTTCGATCCGGTCGTGCCTATGGAAATCGACTTTTCCTCACCGAACAGGCTGCGTGAAGAAGGGAAAGATATATCGGGCAAAGCGTTTCGGGCCCCGATAGAAAGAGCGCCGCCCGAAATACTTCGAGACCTGGCTACAGGATCACCGGAAGAAACGCTTCAGGCGCTCGACGAGTTGATTGAAGGAATGAGATTCCTGAATGCCCATCACTTCAAGGATGCCCGGACCTGCCCGGAGACAGCCCTGGCCCTCCCGCTGATCAAAGCGATCCTCCGTAAGGCCTGGCTTCCTGGCGATAACGACCACAGGCTCGTGATCAAGGCTCAGCGTTTCATGACTCACGCGGTGCAGTTCGGCCCCCTGGCGGATCGGATCCAGATGCTGGACCTCATTCCGGACATTCTTGCCAACAGGGATCGGGAAGATGCCGACCTGCATACAGAGGCCGGGCATACCCTTGCCATGATGGCTGGAATGTATGCCTTTGATAACGATCTACAGGCGAATGGTCTGGATCCGAAAGGGCTGAAGTATTCAACGGCCCACTTGACGGCAGTACTTTCAACTCGTCCTCTGTTGAAGGATAGCCCTGATGAAATGAGCGCTGGCCCGTTCTTCCGGGGATGGTTCAATGAGGCGGCCTTTGTCCTCGAGATGTGGTACATGAACACAAACGCTGGAGAAAGAAATGCCGTGCTTAATGAACTGCGGACTGGAAAATACGGCGATATTGGGCTGCGGCTAAGGATTGCTTTGCGTCTCGATCCTAATCCGGTAGGGTGGGAAATTGCCGATTTGCTCGCCTCGGAGCCGTCAGAAGATCCATTCGATTCAGGAACTGCTGCCGTGGGCGATTCAGAACCACCGGCTTCTCCGGGCATGACGGTGTTCTGGGAACTTCCGTTCATGGTCTGGATCCCGGAACCGGTGCGTGTTGTCCTGGCCGGATTCTTTGAGCCGATATGGTACCGCGTGGTTCTGCCCGTGGTCTTGTTGGCGAGCCATCCGCGTGAGCTGTTCAGGTGGGGCGCTATCAACGACAAATTCGTTGACGATCATGGAGGCACAGACCGCCAAACCGATGAGCAGCGAGAAATCCGCGCGGACCTTGCTTATATTGAGGGGGCCTTCTGGCTCGTAGGCTTGACCCTTTCCGCCATTTTCGGCGCGCTGGCCGTTTATCAACACCAACCGCTAGACTTGTCGCTGGCGGCCTGGGTTTTCGGGCGAGCGCTGGCCGCGCCGATCATTCCGCATCTCAGCTGGAACCTCTATCAGCTCTTCAAGTGGTTCATCGCCCGGCTAAAGGGAGACGCTTCATTTTCGCCTGTCTATGGTATGGCCCGGACAGGCCGTCCACCAGCGTGGACCTCAGACAAAGTCGTCCAATTTCTCAGAAATATCCCCGCCGAAACCGTATACAAATACCCAGGATATCTGAAATCTATTCCAGGCATTATGGCTGTCGGAACAACAGGTCTCGCCTGGGCTATGAAGCTTGCGGGCATGATGCTGATCGGCGCCGAGGTCGGCCACGCCGCGCAGATGGGCGGCGCCGACCCCGCGATGGGCGCAAGATCGCTCATCGCCGGTGCAACGCTATTTATTCTGCCATGGCTGCTGAAAACATCTGACTCGAGCGAGATAGACGGCCCATCTTACAGAGCGCAAGCCGAGATGATGCGCGACCAGATTAGTACCGGAGCGACCCGCTTGCTATTGGGCCTGAGTGATAAAAAAAATAATCCGTACAGGGAGACGATCGAGCGGCTGTGTACTCAGATTGAAGAGGGAACGCTTCGTCTGGGAGATATTGATTCTCCGGAACAACTGGCAACACCCGCCGGCCAGGAATTGGCCAGGCTTCGTGATCATCTGGAGAGCCTCAGACCAGACCTGACTGTTGGAAAATTTGTGAAGGCGTTGATTCAAGCGCGGCTAAAAAGGAAACGACCTCGGTCTGGTTCAAAGCCCAGCGTGAGCGCTACCCCTGTTGCCGAGGAAACCCCTGCATCTCCCATCAGTCAGGTGGTCGCGCCCGCTGAGGAATCAATCGCCCCGCCGGCAGTATCGCCAGCAAAGCCTGACGTCCCGGCTAAGACCGGAACCCGACGAGGGCTACAGGCTAAACCTGTTGACGAAGCCCTTGTTGAAATTCGAACCCGGCAGTTTATTTTGGCGCAGTGCGATGTGCCGGTGATGGCTCGCATGCTGGGGATGGACCAAAACTTTGTACGTCTGAAACTGATCAAACTTGGGATTTCGAACAGCCAGGCGGTAATGCAAAAGCATACCCGGCGGGAATGGTTGATCAGAGATTTTGTAGAAGCGGGAGGAGATGTTAATAGGACGTTCATAAGAAGACGGCAATATGGAAACGCTTCCACCAAAGAAGACCTGGAGAGAGAGCTCCGGGATCTCTGGGTGCTGGATGCGCAGGGCGAAATCATTGACCCGAACGTGGCATTTCTCGTTGATGATCAAAAACGGGCCTCGGATGCGGCCGGGATTTCTCCCGAGTTCAACAATATCGAAACCCGCGCCATAATCCTGGCCGGCGCCATCCTCCGGAACTGGAACTGGAGGCCCAGATATTTTGTGGAGGAGATGAACCGCCGCTGGAATACAGGTGTGGAACCAACAACCATTGAGGAATGGTACCGGGATGGCCGGACCGTTGAGGCCATCGATCGACTGGCGAGGGAGCTTGGCCTTATTTTTCCGACGAGACCCAGTCGTTACGGTTCCCTGCCGGGCATCCTCCTGGCAATGGCAAGTTCGCTCTCGCTGGGTTGGATACTGAAATTCTTTGCCGCGCATGTTCCAGTCCTGGGCTCCGGGCTTCTCATGAACGCCGACCTCGCGGGTATCGATTTCAGCAGCTTGATGGGAAATCTTCTACACCACTCCGAGACCTTTGCGGCGGGCCTCGTCGGCGCGGCGCTGTTGGCGGTGGGGGCATTCTTTATAACGTCCCCCGCATCCGTTACGGAATCTCAACGACTGCAGGTGGACGCGCGCGATGGTTTGTTAAGCAACCGTGGGCCGGGAAAAGACCTGGCCGGTCTGGTATGTAATGAGTTTGTCTCGGACCGCGTGCTGGCCTGGGTGGCCGCCGAACTCTACAAGAAACCGAGCGATGAAGACCCCAGCGGGCAACTCCTGCTTTTGGAAAAGATTCTGTATTCCCCTCGTGCGGGGGAATTCGCCGCCTCCGTCGCCATCTTGGCGCTCGGGAAGCTGGCCGAAGCTTCCTTTTCACTTGCGCTGAAAGTCGCCGACATCCTTGAGACCGTTCCCGACGGTCACTTGCCGGCAAAGGAATTAAGCCGTAACGCTCTCGCCTCGTTGGCCACCAATCAATCCTGGAGGACACCCTCCGTAACACAAGTTGCGATCATTTACGACACTGCAGATCGGGAGGACATCGACATCGAAATCGAGCGCCTTCGGACTGCAGTCAACGAATGGAACGCAGGTCCGAACACCCCTATTCGCTGGAGTAGAAATATCTATTGGAAAGACGTTTATTTCTTTCCACCTGCTTCAATGGAATCCCGATCGTGGCATATCATCTTGGCCGGGGGGAAACTGGCTTACTGCATCTGGGAGTATCTCAAAGATCTCCTTAGCGATCTGGCAGCTCTGCAGGACGACTCCCTGTCATTGACTGTGACGCTTCCCATACCCGCGATCCTGGCTTTTTGTTATTGCTATAGGGAACGCGAAATTTGGAAAACACGTCTGGGATCCGCTCTTGCGCTGCTTTCTTCAGAGGGCAGGCTTCGCGGAGTCCCGATCCCCTCCGAGAAAGAGAAAGAGGAGTTTATTCCTTCGGACATTCCCCTGCCAGGGTCCATTGAAGTAAAAATCGTCGTCGACGGTTTCATGCGTCGAGTATTAAACGCTGGCGCTCCCAAAAAGCTCGTCCTTAACGTTCTAACAACGTCGGAAGCAATGTCCAGGTGGATGGACACTGCTTTCACCAGGATGCCGACGCAGGTTCCTCCTACGGCCACTCCGGTGAGGATTCGGGTTTGCAGCCCTGCGAACGGAATGGCGGCAGCGGCATGACCAGTCGCGCCTTCAACCGCGTTGTGGCGGTCCTGCTGGTTACCGCGCTCATGTTCCAGACGGCAGAGCCGTGGAACCGGCGAACTGGAGAACGAGTGAAGGGACTTTTCTCTGACGCTCCGGTTCTCCGATGCTCCGGTTCGTCTTCTCTGTTCGATGATCAGGCGCTCGCCGCGATCAACCCCTGGTACCCGCAGCCACTTCCAGTGCCAACCATGATTTCAGCGGACGAGTACAGAAGGACCTATCGCCCTCGCGTCGTCATCTGGCAGCAAATAATGGAGTCGTTGCGCCGAGAGGGGTTCATTGAGAATGGTGAATGCGACATTGTCGAGAAGCATGGTCTGGCTTGGACGGAACCAGACGGCAGTAGTCACCTGATCGACGAAAAGTTGACTGCCAGGGCGGCGGGGATCGTCTGGGCGACTGCCTGGGGTGTCGTCTCCGAAAAGCTGTTCCTGAACTGGAATGAGATTGAAAACTTTGTGGGCATTCAGTGGCTCAAAGAAACCGCAAGCTTTCATGAGAGCATCCATCGGATGATTCGTCAAAGCGCGGAATGGGTGCGTTTGTTCCGGAACATCACCGGCAGAATTGCAGACGCCAGTTCGGTGGCAGCCGGTCTGGGGTATTCGGCGACCATCAATTTTCTGGGACTTTACGGTAAACCGGTGGAGATCGATAATCCCGAAATGCCTCTTCATTCGGACACGGGGGTGCGGGATTGGATTATGGAAGAATTCGCGGTGCACGCCGTCACTTCTTTCAGTACGGATGGTGAGCGCGGGTTACGGGGTTATCTTTCAGGCGTATTCGGGACGGATATGACCGCCGAAGAATCGAAAGATATCAAGGGTTTACAGTGCCTGGTAGAGGATATGCTCACATTTCTAGGCTTCTGGAATGACGATATCCCGCCTCTCCTGCCCCCGGGGGTTGTGCTCCGGGATCCAGACGACAGGCGTGATCTGACGCCCCCGTCGACTAAGGTCATGTCAGAGGATGAAGCTTTGATTCAACATATCGTGAGCCGGTATGGACTAGGCCCGGACGAAGAGAAAGCGCTTCGGAATGTCCTCAACGGCAAGAAGCCGTACATCGATCGTTTGCGACGGGCCGCCGGAGATTTTCAACGCGCGGAACGGGCTTTCCAATTATGTTTCCGCCCGCCGCTCGGCCTGCCGCCTGCGGAGGATTTGGGGGAGGACGATCCCGGACATTTCCTTCAGGGAGGGTTCCCGACCCTGTCACGTATTAAGAGTTTAGAGGAAATCAGACGCGGCCGTTTCAGCCGCAAACGGTCTCCGAGCGCGTCCCGAGCAGGGGGGATGAAGGATTGCAATCCCGTCCACCTCCTGGTTGCGGCGCGGATGGTTCGTGACAATATGGGAATACTGGGCCCTGAGGCCATCGCGCCTATCGTTCGCTCCTTGGCCGATGAATCCAAACGCACTGACGTCCGCTATCAACTGGTCAACCAGTCTTCAAACCCCCATTCAGAAGTTACCGAAGACCGGATTGAATTTATTCTTGATCGGGCGATAACGATGGCCGCCGCGGTCCTGGGCGTCAAGAGAGATCCCCCCGGCAGGGAATCGGCTGGCGCGGGCGGTGCGATGGGGCATTACCGGTTTCTTGCGCAACCGCAGTATGACGCCGATCAGGACGAACTGGAGATCAAGGCGGAACATACGCAGACCGGCGAACAACATGTTATCCGAATCAAGGCCTATCCGGTGACGCCGAAATACCTCGCTGAAATTCATGCCACCTGTTCCAGCGGCGGGCTGGACGATAAAATTATCCGCTGGATGATGGAAGAAAACCGTCCAGGGGTCATTCTGGATCTGGACAAGAATCCGTATGAGATTCATGGTATCGGTTCCTATGATCCGGAGTACGGGTACCTGGTGGGAGCGACCGAAGAAGAGCTGGACCATGGTCTCGCGATTCTGCATGAGGGCGGCCACGCGATGGCGGCAGCCGGTGCGCTCACCGCCGACCAGATTCTCAATTATGTGCGGGATCGACAATGGTACCGCGTCAAGATGGCCGACCCTAAGAACGCGGGGTTTGAGGTCCATTACGCTTTGCGGGCCTGGCAGCGGGAGATTGCCCCGTGGCGAGACCGCGAAATGACACTGCGCATCCAGGGCCGCGTCACGATGGCCGAGGCGGAACGGCTGGCGCGGGAAGCGGGAATTCGCCGGCCCGGGGCGCTCCTGTGGCAATTCCAAGATGAACGGGACAGCGTTCGCCGAACCGTCTCGCGGCAAGAGGATGGGACCCTTCTGGAAGCATTGATTGAGAAGCAGCGTCTGCGCGAGCTATCTGCGGCGGGGAATCCCGCGCCACCGATGAATGGACCTGAACGGTCCGTTGACGATCTGATAGCCTGGGTGGAGTCGGGTGATATTCCGGCGGGTTGGAATCCCATGGCTATTCTCAAGAAGTTGAGGACGTTTCCCAACAGTGTGGTGGAGGGCCGTCTCTGGGCGCACCTGATCGCTGATTTGGCGATCCCCGCCCAAGGACCGCCGCAGGAGAAGTTTCTCGCGATAATTCCCATGCTCTGGACCCAAAATCCAGAGGTGATTGGCCGTCTGATTCGCCATCTTTACGAGCATGCAAGGGATCCGGCGCTCTTTAAGGTGGAAAAGCGTAAAGTTTTTGAATGTCTGAATTCTCTTATCGAATCGCAGGTAACGATCGACCCTGAGCGCTATGTCCCGGTGGAGCAACTTCTTCTGGCGGATTACCGACAGTCGTTCCGATATGAACGGCGACTTCCCCTCGCGCGGGTTGCCGGTATCGCGGGTTGGGAAAAATATTTTGAAATAATTCCCGATGAACCCGATCAGGCGCGTTTCCGCGCAGATTTTGAGGAAAGGACGAAAGGTCTTCGCGATGTCTCCCTGCGCAAGAGGCTCGCTTTCCTCAAGGATGAGGCTGAATTTGAGCGGCAGGAGATCGAAGGCGTTCTAGACAATTTGCTCTATAAGGATCGCGGTGCGGTTGTTTTCGAGTCTCTTCTTAGCGAGGCCGAACGGCAACAGTCCGCTGATGCGGATTCTCCAGCCCTCCGCTGGATCGTCCGTCTCCTGGTGATTCCTTTGCTGGCCTACCTGCGCAGCGAGCCGGCCCTCTTTCAGCGACTGGCCGATGTGCTGCCGGTGGAATCGATGCCGTCAGAGGCCGGCCTCCTGCTCACCCTGACGGAAGCGCCGGTCGATGTTCGGGAGAGGCTCTTGGGCCGTTTCGCTTCAAGGCTTGAGTCCCTCTCCAGAGAGATTCTTCCTGAAATTCCGCGCCCGGATCATCCGGAAGACGTTCCACTAGCGAAAGCTAAAATTCTGGAGCTCATCCATGTTTTCAATGGTATCACCGGGTTGGCCTGGGAGGCCCTTTGGAGCCCGAATCCGATGCATCGCGAGCTGGGCCTTGAGGCGGTGCGTGTTCTGGAAGCCGTCGCTTTTGATCCGAAGGGCCATCCGGAGATTTTTCGGCAGGCCCGGTCGTATCTGGTGGGAATATTTAATAGGCTGTCCCCGCAATCCGTCGATAAAATTGCCAGGACACTTGGGTCAGAGACTTGGTGGAGACCCCTCCTTGGGGATATAGTCGGGATTTCAGATCTGTTGCGACTCCTGCGCGATGAACATGTGGAGGCGGATCCGCAGAAAGGCTATTTGATCCTGAGGCGGTTTCAGGATTGGAGGCAGATTCTGCGAACCGTCATGGCTGATGAAAATTTTAATGCGCGCCTGAGACTCTATGCCGTGCACCTTCTTGTGGCGCGACAATTCCTCTCTGGCGTTGAAGTATCTGACTACGGATCAGGGAATGGGGAATTCAATTACGATCTGGACCTGCTGAGGGGAGCCGCCGGACGGATCGTCGAGGAGTTTCTGACAGGCGATGGAGCCTTCCCCCGCCTCGTTGACGGGATGGAACTGCGCGATGAGGAAGTCAAGATGCTGGTGACCGCGGCCTGGGTCGCCGCCGGTGAATCTGTCCCTGTCATCAGCCCTATGGGATTCGGGCTGCTCTCATGTGAATTATCCAAGGGCCGAATCCTGGAATCCCTATGGGAAGTCGATGATGATTTTCTGATCGGCACACGGAGTTTTTTGACAACCGATCGCCCGGAGGCGCTCCTCATCTCTTCGCTCACCCACGAAACGGGGCACCGGTATCTGAATGACGAGGCGAGATTTCATGTCAGGGGCCTGTCCAGCGAGATGATCCATGAATTCATCGCTGACCTGTTCGCCGAAAGCATGGGCAAAGGCTTCGGAATTAATCTGACAGCGATAAGACGCTATCTTAACTATGCGGGGAAATTGGAAAGGGTTCAGATGAACGGTGGCGTGTCCACGGAACCTCACGAAGGGGCACGCGCGCAGTTGCAGATCATCCGCCAGGCATTTCGAAAGGCCGGGCTGAAGCCGCCGCCGGCAAGTGAACTGCTGGACGCGGGCCTTGCCGTGCTGAAGGCTCATCACAAGGGGGCACTCCACTTCGCCGACTTTGTGACGGAGATGCTGTGTGGCTACCTGAACATTTCCGTGTCGAAATCGTCGCCGGATAGCCCGGCCGAAGCGGAAATCCCTCGGGATATTTTTAGGGTTGACGAATTAGATCCCGAATTCCGCCAGCCGCTTCTAATGGTTGAGGAAATCGGGAGCTTGGTTTCCAAAGCTACGAAAACCGGAGATCCCGAAGGCCTGGTCGTGTTGCCGTCTCGGCGTGTGAAGCGTTATGCGTGAAGCGAATAGAGAAGTCTGCGCTTCACGAGGCCCGCTTCACGTACCGCATCCCATTTATTTAATGGGGCGGTACGTCCCGTCCAAGAACGCAAAGGAACGGGACGAGATACGTTCGTCGCCATTTTGCGAGCAGGCGTTCGCCGCGGCGACGCAGGTCCGGCGATTGCATCTACAAAAAATGCTAACATTCCAAAATTGTCGACTATGAAGAACCACCATAAAAAGGAACATCTTCTGAATTCGTCCGCTCATTCTTTGCAGATCTTCTGCGATTTTGACGGTACCATCACATCAATAGACGGCACGGATGCCGTCCTGCAGCGTTATGCCCTGCCGAAATGGCGGGAGTGGGAAGTGTGCTGGGAAAGCGGCGAGATCTCCAGCCAGGAATGCCTTTCCCGCCAGGTGGAACTTATCCGGACGGACCGCAAAGAGCTGGAGCGCTTCATTCGGACGCTTACCATAGATGAAGGAATATTTGAACTGGACCGGCTCAGCCGTATGCATGGAACATCTTTGACTATCGTTAGCGACGGTCTGGACATCATAGTCCGGACGGTCCTGCAGCAGCATGGACTTCAGCATATTCCGTTTTACGCAAACCGTCTGGTCTGGCCCGACGGCGGATCTCCCGCTCTGCAGTTCCCCTATGCGTCCAGACAATGCGCGCGGGGCGCCGGGACATGCAAATGCGAAGTGACCGGGTCCATCCGTCTTTCGGGAACCCGGTGCGCCTACATCGGCGATGGCCTGTCCGATTTATGCGTTTCCAAACAAATGGACGAAGTTTATGGCAAAGGCGCTTTGCTCAGCTGGTGCGAGAAACAGGGCATCCCGTGCCATCCGTATGTATCGCTTTTTGAAGTAGCCGAATCCCTCTTCCAGAAAGATTTAGTCAACGCATGAAATCAGAAGTCCCTGCTAACTCCGACGATTCTCTGCGCGAAAAGGAGGCCCGGTACTGCTCGTATGGCGATACCGTGCATTACTCGCCCGTCCCGAAGATCTTCGAGCGTTGTGAAGGGATATTCCTCTACGACAACTCCGGCAAACCTTTCCTGGATCTTCAGATGTGGTATTCCGCTGTCAATTTCGGTTACGGTAATCCGGCTATCATACAGGCGTTGAAAGATCAGCTGGACAAACTGCCGCAGCTCGCCTGCCAGTACCTGCATCAGGAAAAAATCCTTCTCTCCGAGAAACTGGCCCGGGAATGTAAACGCGCCTTTGGGATGGAAGGCCGGATTCACTTTAACGTCGGCGGAGCGCAGGCCGTAGAAGATTCCATGAAGGTTGTACGCAATGAGACCGGGAAGAGCCTCTTTTTCGCTTTCATGGGGGGGTATCACGGACGGACGCTTGGCGCTTCGGAAATCACCTCGAGCTATCGTTATCGGCGGCGCTTCGGCCATTTCTCGAACCGGGCCAATTTCATTCCCTATCCCTACTGTTACCGGTGCCCTTACGGCAAGAAACTCGACAGCTGCCAATATTATTGCGTCAATCAGGTCGAGCGGCTCTTCGAGACGGAATATAACTCCGTATGGGATGTCAAAGCGCAGGAATCCGAATTTGCGGCGTTCTATGTCGAGCCTATCCAGGCCACGGGCGGGTACATCGTTCCTCCGCCGGAGTACTTCTCCAGGTTGCAAAAAATACTGAATGAACGCAGGATCCTTATGGTCGACGATGAGATCCAGATGGGATTCTTTCGCGCCGGGAAGTTCTGGGCCATTGAGAATTTCGGAGTAAAGCCAAACATCGTCGTTTTTGGAAAGGCTATGACCAACGGATTAAACCCGATATCCGGCATATGGGCGGAAGAAAGGCTGATATCGCCTCAGAAGTTTCCCGCCGGGTCTACCCACTCCACATTTTCCGCGAATCCCCTTGGAACTGCGGCGGCGCTGGCCACGCTTGAGTGGATAGAGAAAAGGAACTACATCCGGCGCGTGGCCGAGTCCGGGAAGTATTTTCTGAGCCGGCTCGAAGATCTGAAAAAAAGGCATAAGACCATCGGCGATGTTTCCGGCATGGGGTTGGCCTTGCGTATCGAGGTCACCCGGACGGACCGCTTTACGCCCGACCGGTCGCTGGCTGACAAAATATTCGAAGCTGGACTGGCCGGGGGAATTCCGACCTCCAGGGGCCCGATGGGTCTGGTTCTGGATATCGGAGGCCATTACAAGAATGTTTTTACTCTGGCCCCTTCTCTGGAAATAACCCAGGACGAAATCGACCTGTCTGTAGAACTTCTCGATTACCTGTTTACCACCTGCAGCCGTGACGCCTGATGCGACCTTCTGAACGAAGGCTTTCCGGCCCCCTGGAACGGTTACCTGACAGACGGGTGACGGACGTAACCTGGCACTCCGGCTCCAACGCGGTTATTTATCTTATTCACGGCATCACCGGCACTCCCGCAGAAATGGGGTTTGTCGCTGCCGGGCTCGTTCGCCAGGGGTGGGATGTGTGCGTGCCTACGCTGCCCGGTCATTGCGCGCGGCTGCGCGACCTGGTGAAGACGAACGAATCCGATTGGCGGGCGCAGGTATACCGCCAGATCAGCTATCTGCGCGAGCAATATGATTTCGTCTTTGCCGCGGGCTTAAGCGCCGGAGCGTTGCTGGCGCTTGATGCGGCGGTCGCCATGAAGGTCGACGGTCTGGGCGTACTTTCTCCAACGTTCATGTACGACGGCTGGAATACCCCCTGGAGCGACGCAATCCTCCCGTTGTGCATTAAAATCGTCCCGCGCTTTCTCCAGCCTCTGTTTTTCCACGTCGACGGGTCTCCTTATGGCGTCAAAGACGAAGTGCTCCGGGAAAAGATCAGGGGGGCTTATAACCCATGGGCGGCGTTTTCCGAATGGGTTCACGTCTGGTGGCCGTGGAACAATAACGACGATGTCCCGCTGGCGGTCTCGCACGGCTATCCGTTGTTCCCGCTCCGTACGCTTACGGAAGTCGACCGGTTAATCCGCCGTGTGCGCGGATCTCTGGAGAAAGTCACGGCTCCTACTGTTATTCTGCAGGCCAAAGACGACGACATGACCGGCCCGGCCAACGCCCGGCTTGTGTACGATTCAATCCGTTCATCGAATAAATCGCTGATAATCCTGGATGACTGCTACCATGTCATCACCGTAGACAAACAGAAGAAAGAAGTGATCAGGCGCCTTAACGGATTTTTCGCCTCGTGCCGCCGTGAAAACCCCTCCACTGCGCAAGTAACCTCAACGGCGGCGTCTTTTCCCTGAACCGCTTCATCCTCGGATGAGCTTTGAAGAAGGCCGCTAAAAGCAGCGCCGAATTGCGCCGCCCGTCGGAGAATGATAAAATTTCTAATCGTGATTATCCGAAGGCGGAATGTGAAATGCGGGGTGCGGAAGTTGGTTGTTTTTATAAACACTACTTTCTTCCGAATTCCGAATTCCGAATTCCGAACTGGGTTATTGTTGTTGCTGTTTTTGGCATGTCCGGCAATGGTCTGGTCTCACGGCCGGCGCCCTCCGCTGGTGGGCATGCCATCAGCTCCCGTAATTATCGAGGGCTCGGGCAGCCCGCGGCTGCTGCGGTTGAGCACCGTTGCCGGCAACTCCTGCTTGGCCCTCGAAGACGTGGCTGACTGGACCAAAGGGCATCTTCACTGGCATCCTGCGGCGCACCGCGTTAACCTGCTGGTTCACAGTCACGACCTTCAGTTCCTGCTGGATTCGGATCAGGCCTGGATAGACGGCAAGCCGCTGCGGCTGGACGGTCAGGTTTTCAAAAAGGACGGAGAAGTCTGGGCGCCGCTGGATTTTTTTTCCTCTCCTGATTTTTCCCGGATAACCCACACTTCAATCCAGTGGAACCCGGGAAAATACACTTTATGGGTTGACCGGATGGGAAGCATCCTTTCGCCGCGCTATACCACTTTCCCGGAAGAAACACGGATCATTCTGGAGATGGCCGAGCCGCTGGATGTGAGCGAGCCGGTTGTCTCGGGCGCGAACTGGCGGATCGCTCTTGGGCCAGTGCGAAACGTCGAGGCGGCGCACTGGGACGTCGAGGACGGGGTTTTGTCGCGCATGGCCATTGAATCCCGGTCGCAAAAAGCGCTGCTTGACCTGTATCTGGGCCCGTCCGCGGGCAAGCCCGTATACGATATTGAATCCGGAGCGCGCCCTGCTCTGGTGATCCATGTACCGAAGGTTGCGGCGCCCATGAAAGAAGAATCTGCGCCTCAAGCGGTCGCCGCGCAGCGGATCCATGCAATTCGCCGGATTGTGATTGATCCAGGGCACGGAGGCAAGGACCCGGGAGCCGTAAGCGCGCACGGCATCGAAGAAAAGACCATCAATCTGATGCTGGCGAAGGAACTTGCCGATGCGCTGCGCCAGGACGATGGTTTTGAAGTGCTTATGACCAGGATGGACGATGTGTTTGTCCCGTTGCAGGAACGCTCCAAACTGGCCAACCAGTACAAGGCGGATCTGTTTATTTCCATACACTGCAACTCGTCGCTTTCTTCGCGTTTGAACGGTTTTGAGGTTTATTTCCTTTCGGAAAAAGCTTCGGATCCGCACGCTGCGGCGGTCGCGCGTCTGGAAAACGCGTCTCTGGCGCTAGAAGGGAAAAAGGCTAATACTACCGTACGGCGGGTGCTTGATTCCCTGGTTAAAAACGGTAATATCAATGAGGCTTCTGCTCTGGGTTCAATCGTAGACCGGCAGGTGGCAAAAAGGCTTTCGCAGCCGCGTCTGGGCGTCAAGCAGGCGGGTTTTTACGTTTTGCGCGGCGCGGCTATGCCCGCAATTTTAGTAGAGACCGCATTCCTCTCGAATCAACGTGATGAACAGCTGCTCCGGGAACGCGGTTTCCGCAATCAGGTTGTCGGCGCCATAGAAGCGGCGATCGTCGAGTACGACCAGCGCCGGCAGCATCAAAAAATATGAAAAACAACGAGCTTCCAATAGGCATATTTGACTCCGGGGTCGGAGGGCTGACCGTTCTCCGGGAAATCTTCGGCCAGCTTCCGCGGGAATCGACGATTTATTTCGGCGATACGGCGCGCGTTCCGTACGGATCAAAGTCGCGCGAGGTGATTGTGCGTTTTTCGCTGGAGATCGGGCAGTTTCTGCGGCAGGAAATGGTCAAGATGATAGTGGTGGCCTGTAATACGGCAAGCGCTTTTGCGCTGACCGCCATGCGGCAGCGTTTTGATGTGCCGGTCATAGGAGTAATCGAGCCCGGAGCGCACGCCGCGCTGGCAGCTACCGCAACCAGGCGCGTTGGAGTAATAGGCACGGAAGGGACAATCGACAGTCAGGCTTATGTCAGGGCGATTCATGATCTTGACCCTTCGATCGAAACGTTTGGCCAGGCTTGTCCTCTGATCGTTCCGCTTGTCGAAGAGGGCTGGCTGGGAAAACCGGTTGCAGCGGAAATTGTGCGGGAATATCTGACGCCGCTTCTGACAAACCGTATCGATACGCTGGTTCTGGGCTGCACGCACTATCCGCTTTTGAAGGGGCTTCTGGCGCAGGTCGCAGGCCCGGGAGTCCGCCTCATTGATTCGGCGGAAGAGACGGCTCATGTGGTTGATAAGAATCTGAAAGAGAAAGATCTTTCGGCTTCGGGGAAAAATCCTGTTGTTCACCGGTATTATGTCAGCGACAGCCCGGAGAAGTTTGAAAAAACAGGACGTAAGTTCCTGGGCCAGCCTTTGCCCGGGGTCAAGCGCGTTGATATAGGAACGTGGCTGTGATTTCTCGCAAGCTCCCTCCCTCCTTGTGGGGGAGGGTTAGGGTGGGGGGCGATTTCTACGATGTCCACCCCCATCCCCGCCTTTCCCTATCGAGGGGGAAGTAGTTTTTATGAAAACTCCCACTTACGAAGTGATCGTCCGGGACGGCTTTTTCAGCAGGCATGCGCTCAGGCACTACCATGGCGGTATAGAACGGCTCCATTCCCATAATTTCAGGGTTGAGGTCGTTGTCCGCGGAAAAACCCTCGAAAACAAGGTAAAATATCTTGTAGATTTTTCGGCCCTGCGGGACTGTCTGCAGGAGGTCGTCCAGCCTCTGGCGCACATCAACCTGAATAAGTTCCCGGCGTTTGAACGCGAAAACCCGAGTGCGGAAAACCTGGCAAGATACATTGCCGGCCGGCTTGAAGCGCGCTGGAAAAAGAAAAATGCGGAAATTATCCGCGTGGCGGTGTGGGAGAACAATGAGATGGGCGCCCGCTACTGGCCGAGGGGAGCGGATGAGTTCTAAACAGGCCTCGATTCTGGAAATATTTGAAAGCCGTCAGGGAGAAGGGATACGCGTCGGCGAGATGCAGGTGTTCATACGCTTTGCGGGCTGCGGCGTTCGATGCGATTATTGCGATACTCCGGAATCGATTCCCCCGGATTCGGTAAAAACCTGGGCGCTCGATGATGTGGTGAAGCAGGCCACTTCGCCCGGACTGCCGCGCGTGATATCGCTGACCGGCGGCGAGCCTCTTAATCAGGTTGATTTTTTACAGAAGCTTATCCCCGCCTTGCGGGCAAAGGGCTGCAGGATTTATCTGGAAACCAACGGCATTCTGCCGGAGGCGCTGGCGAAAATTGTAAACGACTGCGACTGCATCGCGATGGATTTCAAGCCGGAAAGCGCGATCGGCCACGACGTTTGGGAGGCTCATAGATGGTTTCTCGAAATTGGCGGCGGCAAACTGTTCGTGAAAATGGTGTTAACCGACAAAACCACCTGGCGGGAATTTCAGAAAGGCGTCGGCTTGATCGCCTGCATCCGGCCGGAGATCCCGCTGGTGCTGCAGCCGGCTACGCCCCAGGGCGGTTTGGGGACGATTCCTCTGGAACGTTTGGCGTCATGGTGGATATCGGCCGCCAGGCGATTGAAGGACGTCAGGATTCTCCCGCAGGTCCATCGCTTATGGGGAATCGCATGAAAAATCTTTTCATTTCCGGAGCGCGCGGGGTGGGGAAAACACAACTGCTGCGCGAAGTGACTCTGTCGAAAAAAGACCGGATCGGCGGTTTTTATACCGAGCATATTTTTTCCGGCCGGATCCGCAAGGGATTCATGATGCGGACATTCGACGGGCAGGACCGGGTGCTTGCCAGCCGCGGCCTGAAGAGCCCGCATCAGCTTGGTAATTACGGCGTGGATTTGAACGCCCTTGAGAATGTCGGAGTGCCGGCGCTCAAGCTGGCGCTTATGAGCAAAGACATTATTGCCATCGATGAGATCGGTTCCATGGAAATGATGTCGGAACGTTTCCGGATGGCTCTCCTGGAATGCCTTGCTTCGTCAAAACCGATCCTCGCCACAATCCGCGCTTCGGCTGAGCCTTTTTCCGACCAGTTAAAGCGGATTGCCGATACGCAGACGATACTGCTGACAAAGTCGAACTACGCTTCCGTTAAGCAGCAGGTCCGTAAATGGATCGACGCTCAACTCTCATAGCGCGCTTGGATCAGCAGGTGGACTATCCCAAAATAATCCTTAAGCCTAAAGAAGAGGGCCGACTGCAGGCCGGGCACCTGTGGGCGTTTTCCAATGAGATTGCCGAAGCGCCGGCGGATTTGCCCGCCGGAGTAATCGCCGACCTGTATACCGCGGACAAAGGATTTCTTGGACGCGGGTTTTATAATCCTCACTCGCTGATAGCGTTCCGCATCCTTTCCTGGCAAAAAGACGAAGATATCGACGGTAAATTTTTCAAGAAGCGTTTAACCGAATCATGGCAGTTGCGCGAGGGGTTCTATCCTGGAGCGGCGTCTTATCGCTGGGTTTTCGGGGAAAGCGACCGCCTTCCCGGCCTGGTTATAGACCGCTACAACGATTATGTCGCCGTTCAAATGATTTCTGCGGGGATGAATCTTTTGAAGGAAATGATAATCGGGGCCATTCAGGAAGTAATCCATCCCAAAGGGATTATCTGCCGGTCTGATGCTCCCCTGCGGGAACTGGAAGGGCTTACCGACGCCCCGCCGGAACGTATCGGCGAGATACCGGAGCGGATATCCATTTCGCTTGAAAACGGCGACTTCCAGGTTGATCTGGCCACCGGGCAAAAGACCGGATTTTATTTTGATCAGCGCGATAACCGCCAGGCCTTGGCCGCGCTGTGTCCCGGGAAGAGCATGCTGGACGCGTTCTGCTATTCGGGAGGATTTGGCATTGCGGCGGCCAGGGCGGGGGCGAAAAACGTGGTCTTTGTGGACAGCTCACATCCCGCTCTCGAGCTGGCTCAGGCAAACATTGAACAAAACCGCCTTGAGGACCGCTGCCGGGTTGTCGAGGGAGACGTCCTGCAACTGATGTCGCACGGGACTCCGGAGAAATTTGACGTCATATCGATGGATCCGCCGGCTTTCGCGCGATCGAAAAAACATCTGCCGGCGGCTCTCAAGGCGTATGAGCGGCTCAACGCGCTGGCCATGAGCGCTCTGCCGCGGGGCGGAATACTTGCAAGTTCCTCGTGTTCGCATCACGTGACCAGAGAGGCGTTTCTTGACATGCTCCGGCGCGCGGCGAAAAAATCGCACAGGAATTTCCGTCTTATCGAATTCCGCGCGCAGGCAAAAGATCACCCGATCCTGCTGGCAATGCCCGAAACCGAGTATCTGAAATTTGTCATTCTGCAGGTGATATAGCCGTTGTCCCTTTCCCCTTTTGAGGGGAGGGAGGAGCTTAAGCCGTGTTTAAAAAAATTCAGCGCATTCATTTTGTGGGAATCGGCGGCGCCGGAATGTCCGGCATCGCAGAGATATTGCTGAATCTGGGATATAAGATTTCCGGCTCCGATCTGAAGGAGTCCGACGTAACCCGACGGCTTGCGGCGCTTGGCGCGCGTGTCTCCATCGGGCATGCGGCGGAGAACTGCACGGACGCCCAGGTGGTTGTGACTTCGACCGCTGTGGCCGGCGATAACCCTGAGGTGACCGCGGCAAAAGAAAAAGGCGTGCCTGTAATACCCAGGATAGAAATGCTGGCCGAAATCGCCCGCCTCAAGTACACCATTGCCGTGGCCGGGACGCACGGCAAAACCACCACAACGTCGATGGTTGCCGCAGTTCTGGCGGAAGGGAAGCTCGATCCCACCGTCATAGTCGGCGGCAGGCTGAAGCATTTGAATTCGGGCGCGCACCTGGGCAAAGGGGAATTTCTTGTGGCGGAAGCGGATGAATCGGACGGTTCTTTTTTAAAGCTCTCGCCCGCCCTCGCCATCATCACCAATATCGATAACGACCATCTGGATTATTACGGAACATTCGACCGTATCTGTGACGCATTTGTGCAGTACGCAGGCAAGGTCCCTTTTTACGGCTGCGTCATAGCCTGCGTGGATGATCCTTTCGTCCAGAAGAATCTTCCACGCATGACGCGCAGGGTGGTAACCTACGGCTTCAGTGCCGGAGCCCTTTGCCGTGCCGAGCATCTAGAGACCAGTGAAGCAGGTTGTTCGTTCGATGTCGTTTATGAAGGGAAAAGCGTGGGACGATTCCGGCTGAAATTGACTGGGAAGCATAATGTGCTTAATGCGCTGGCCGCGGTTTCCGCCGGAATGGAGCTGGGGGTTGCTTTTGAATCGATGTCCAAAGGTCTTGCCGGGTTTGAGGGCGTGGGCAGGAGAATGGAATTTAAGGGCGAAAAAAGGGGAATCATTTTTATTGATGATTACGGCCATCATCCTACGGAAATCCGCGCCACCCTTTCGGCGCTCCGCGACCGGTACCGCAAACGCCGTCTGGTGGTGCTCTTTCAGCCGCACCGGTATTCGAGGACCCAGACGTTGTGGAAAGATTTTGCGGGCAGCTTCAAAAACGCCGACAAGGTTTTCCTGCTCGATATTTATCCGGCCGGAGAAAAAGCGATTCCGGGTGTTTCCAGCGATTTGATTTTTCAGGGTCTAAAGGCTGCGCATCCTGACGCTGTCGTCCTGCCTGCGCCGGTCGACGTCAACGTCCTGGAGGCGCATCTCGAGGAAGGGGACGTCGTTTTAACTCTTGGTGCGGGCGACGTCTGGAAACTGGGAGAGCAGCTGGTCAGCGGCTGCAGTCACGCCGTTTTATGAGCCTGTCTTACGGAGAAGAACTCCGCCGCATCTGTACCGATCTGCGCGTATCGGAGCCGCTTTCGCGCCACACTTCCCTGGCGATCGGCGGGCCAGCGGATTATTTCGCCGAAGTTTCCACATTCGATGAAATCCGGTCGCTGCGTTTATTTGTCGAAGCCAATCATATACCGGTCTTTTTCCTGGGAGCCGGTTCGAACCTGCTTATTTCGGATAAGGGCGTTCGGGGAATCGTTCTGAGGCTGCAGGGCGAATTTCGCAATGCTTCTTTTGAAGGAGAAACCGTACAGGCCGGGGCCTCCGTATGGATGCCGTCTTTGTCCAGGCAGGCGGCTGAACACGGTTTATCCGGTCTCGAGCCTTTAATCGGCGTGCCAGGCACCATAGGAGGCGGACTTATCATGAACGCCGGCACGCGGGAAGGGTCGCTTGGCGATGTTGTGGAATCGGTAGACGTGCTCTCGGCTGAAGGCGGCAAGCAGACCCTTCTGCGGGAAGAAATAGGATTTGAATACCGCCGCAGCGGACTGGCCGGCCGGTGGATTTTATCGTCGAGACTTCGATTGAAAGCCGCGGATCGAAGTACTATAATTTCACGCATCGACGAGCTTTTGAAGTATCGGGCGCGGACGCAGCCCCTTGGGACAAGCAACTGCGGGTCAGTTTTCAAAAACCCGCAGGGGGAATGGGCGGCGCGCCTGATTGAGCAGGCAGGTCTGAAGAGTTTCCGGGCAGGCGGCGCGCACATCTCTGAACGTCATGCTAATTTCATTATTAACGACAGGCAGGCCAAGGCGGCGGATATACGCGAATTGATGGATGTCGTCCAGAAAAAGGTCTTTGAAAAATTCGGGATAAAGCTCGAACTGGAAATCAAACTGGTGGGAGAGTGGTGAAATGAGAGATTTCCGCGCCTGGTTGAAGCGTCAGAGAATCGGCGTTCTGATGGGAGGGCTTTCCGCGGAACGGGATATTTCTCTCAAAACAGGGCGCGCCATCCTGGCCAGTCTGAAACGGCAGGGCTTCCCCGCGAAGGGAATTGATGCAAAACGCAATCTGCCGGATGCTCTGCGCCATGAAGGCGTAAATTTCGCTTTTCTTGCGTTGCATGGACCGGGCGGAGAAGACGGTGTGGTGCAGGGACTGCTTGAATGGATGGGCATTCCTTACACGGGCTCTGGCGTTCTTGCATCGGCGCTGGCCATGGACAAGGCGGCTAGCAAACGGCTGTTCTTTTCAGCTGGGCTGCGTACGTCTGCCTGGCGGGAATTGACCAATGCAGATCCGGCTTATGTCCTCAAGCAAGCGAACGGACTGGGTTTTCCTCTCGTAGTCAAGCCTGTACATCAAGGATCGGCCATAGGTATTTCAATCGTGCAGGGGCCTGGGGATCTCAGTGTTGCCGCAAAAAAAGCGTTCAAGCTGGATGCTGAGATCCTGTTGGAGAAATTCATCAAGGGGACGGAAATAACCGTCGGTATCCTCGGCGATAAGCCGCTGCCGATAATCGAGATTGTGCCCGCCTCCCGGACGTTCTATGATTTCCATGCCAAATACGCGGCAGGAGGTTCGCGCCATATTATTCCCGCGCGTATTTCCCCAGTTGCGGCGAAAGCCTCCGAAACGCTGGCGGTTGCCGCAGCCGGATGCCTTGGCACGCGGGGGGCGTGCCGGGTGGATCTGATCGTTGATGAAAAGGAAGAGCCGTATCTTCTTGAGGTGAATACGATACCGGGAATGACGGAAACATCTCTTTTGCCGGACGCGGCGCGCGCCGCAGGCCTGGATTTTGACGCGCTCGTGTTGAGCATAGCGGAGTCAGCGGTTGGCTTTTAAACGGAGCCGGTATCGAAAACAGCATGTAGTTCTCAGGCCTAAGCAGCGGCAGCGGCTGATGAGCTCGCTGCGCAAGGCATTGGTGCTGGTAGCGATTATGGGGGGATGTTTAGCTGCCGCAGCCCTGCTGGTTTCCAACGGGAACTCGTTTCTGGCGAAAATGGTTCGTACGCATACGCCGCAACTTGCCGTCCAGGCGCCGGTTCATTTGTCCCAAGAACCCATCGCCGGATTTTTTCCGGCGCATAGATACTGGTTATGGTTGCCGGGGAGCGGTTTTCTCGGAGAAAGACGCCTGTTGAAGAAGTATCCGGAGATTTACGCGGTCCGCTTCGAAAAAGATTTTGAAAGAAACAGGATCAGCGTAGTGCTGGAGCCAAGAAAGCCTCTGGTCAACTGGAATAATTCCGGTGTGGACGGAGAAGGCAAGGTGTTCCCTCTGGAGGCTTCCCAGCCGGTATTGCCCAGGGCGACGATTTTGCGGCCGCAGTCGCTGTCCAGAATAGGGCCGTGGCTTGAAGCGGTAAGCCGTTCGTCAGAGATATGGCCGCTTGTGAGCGATGTTGGCGAGATGGATTACGGCGATGTTTTTCTGGATCTTAAGACCGGGACGCGCGTGATCTGGGGCGCGCCGGAAAAAACATCGGCGGGAGGGAAGCTTCAAGTTTTAAGCCGCGTGCTGGAAGACGCTCATCAGCGCCTGGGCGGAATTTCCCTTGCTGATCTCAGATTTTTCAGCGAAGGACGAATAACGGTCAAGCCAAAAGGGATAAATTAACGGATTGAATTTGCAGGGGGAAAATTTATGACAAAAGCGGACATTGCGGCGGGATTGGACATAGGTAGCGCGCAGGTTGCCTGCGTTATCGGCCGGCGTGACGCTCAGACCGGCCAGATTGAGATTTTGAGCGGCGCGCGCAGCGCCTGCCCCGGCGGGCTGAAGGGCGGCGTCGTAATCAACATAGATGAGACTGCGCGGGCGGTGACGCGTATTTGCGAAGAGGCGGAAGACACCGCAAAGGAACTGGTTAAAGAGCTTACGATTGCCGTTCGTGGCAGCCATCTGCAGACGTTTAATAATCATGGAGCGCTTAATATCGCCAGGACCGACAAAGAAATCACCGTCGAAGACGTTGAGAAGTCGATCGAGAGCGCTCAGGCCGTTCACATGTCTTCTGACAGGGAAATAATCCATACGATACCGCAGGGATTTACGCTGGACCGCCAGCAGGGGGTTCCCAATCCCGTGGGCATGGAAGGGTCTTTGCTTGAAGTCAATGTGCATATCGTTACGGCTTCGCGGTCGCATCTCAACAATATTTTTAAGGCCATCAACGTGGCCGGTTTTTCCGTCACCGAACCGATCTATGGATTGCTTGCCGCCGGGGAGGTCGTCGTAACCCAGGAGGAAAGGGAACTGGGATGCTTGCTGATTGATATCGGAGGCCAGACCACTGATCTTGCGGTCTACTTTGACGGCAGCGTTCATTTCACCGATAAGCTGCCCATCGGCGCGGATGCCGTTACGCGCGATCTGGCTTACGGACTGCGCACGTCCCTTTCCCAGGCGCAGCAGATAAAAGAAACCCACGGCGTGGCCATGGCGAGCATGCTGGAACAGACCGACGGCGAAGTCACATTCACGGCGATGGACGGGCGGACCACGCGCAAAGTAAGCCGCCGCACTTTGATAGAAATTATTGAGCCGAGGGTGGAGGAGATTTTTTCTCTGGTTGCGGATAAGCTTCAGGCTTCGGGATATTCGGACCGCGTAGTCCCCGGCGGGGCTATTCTTACGGGCGGCGGAGCCATGCTGAAGGGGCTGGAGCAGTCGGCTGAACGGATACTGCAGTTGTCCGCGCGTCTCGGACTGCCGCAGGGCATCGTCGGCAAGAGCGACATAGTGGGACACCCCAGCTACGCTACGGCAATAGGCCTTCTTGCGTTTCCTTACCGCGGCGAAGGCCAGTGGAATCCCGGCGTAAAGCGAATGCGCATGCCGGGCCTTGTCGGCCGAGTGAAACAGTGGGTTGAGGAGACTTTTTAATGAGGATCAGACTGGCGGAAGACATTCGCGAACAACCCGCGGTTATCCGCGTTATCGGAGTAGGCGGCGGGGGCGGCAATGCCGTAAATCGCATGATAGAAGCCGGACTTCGTCATGTGGAATTCAGTGCCGCCAATACGGATGCTCAGGCGCTTCGCCGTTCAAAGGCTCCGATATTGATTCAGCTGGGAGAAAAACTGACGCGCGGCCTCGGCGCAGGCGGCAATCCCGGAGTAGGGCGTCAGGCCGCTGAAGAAAGCTCGGACAAAATCAAAGAAATCCTGCATGGATCGGACATGGTTTTCGTCACCGCGGGAATGGGCGGGGGCACGGGAACAGGCGGCGCTCCGATGGTGGCCAGGATCGCAAAAGAGGAATGCAAGGCTTTAACGGTGGGCGTCGTTACCAGCCCTTTTCAATTTGAAGGGAGAGTAAAGCTTTCCCAGGCGGAAGCCGGCTTAAAAGAACTGAAGGCTTATTGCGATACTCTGATCGTCATTCCCAACGACCGGCTGATGGCCATAGTGGAGCCTACTACGCGGTTTGAAGATGCTTTCCGCATCGCGGACGACGTCCTGCGCCAGGCAGTTCAGGCGATTTCGAACGTGATCACCCATCCGGGCGAAATAAATATGGATTTTGCGAATGTTCGGACAGTCATGACCGGCGCGGGAGAAGCGCTGATGGGAATAGGAGAAGCGCGCGGTCCGGACCGGGCGTTGAGAGCGGCGCAGGCCGCTTTGCGCAACCCGCTGCTTGAAGACGTAACGATTGACGGAGCCAAGGGTGTTATTACCAACATCGTAGGCAACAGGGATATAACGCTGCACGAGGTTGGCGAGGCCATGAATCATATTTACAGCGCCTGCCCTGAGGCGCACGTATTCTACGGGCATGCCTTTGATGAATCGCTCGAAGACCGGATTCAGATCACCGTCATCGCTACCGGTTTTCCGGCGGCGCGTTCCGGACTCATGAACAGGCGCTCGCTGCAGAAAACGCGCCCTGCGCAAAACGGCGAACGTAAAAAGGCGGCGCGGGTCCCGGGCGATTTCATCCCTGATGCGGCTCAGCCCGGCATGGTTTCGTCCAACGGCAAGCTTCGGGATTTTGAAGAAGAGCTGCAGAAGCCGGCATACCTGCGCTTCAAGCCGAATCGATCGAGGTTGTGATGGATTTCACCGGTCTTTTTAAATCGATGATCGCCAGGCGCGCTTCGGATCTCCATTTGAGATCGGAAGCTCCTGTGGTGTTTCGGGTCGATGGCGAACTTGTGCGCAGCCCGGATATCGTCCCCGCGGCCGTGATCAAATCGTTTCTCAAAGAGATTCTCAACGATCGCCAGCAGAGAATGTTTGAGGAAAACCTGGAATGCGATTCTGCGGTTTCCGTTCCGGAGCTTGGCCGTTTCCGTATCAACGTTTACCGTCAGCGCGGCGTTGTGAATATCGCGATGCGGCTGGTTCCGGCGAAGATTCCTTCTTTTGACGAGCTCCATCTGCCTGCATCCGTAAAGAAACTGGCCGAAGAACCGAGAGGATTGGTCCTGGTAACGGGAACTGCGGGCAGCGGCAAATCCACGACTCTCGCGGCGATGATCGATTACATAAACGAAACCCGCAACCGGCACATCGTAACGGTTGAGGACCCGATTGAATTTGTTCATAAGGATAAAAAGTCAATTATTTCCCAGCGCGAGCTCGGGCAGGACACCCTCAGCTACCCGGAGGCGCTGCGGCATGTCGTGCGCCAGGATCCGGACGTAATACTGCTTGGCGAAATGCGCGACCTGGAAACAGTTTCGGCTGCGCTTACCGCGGCTCAGACCGGGCACCTTGTACTGTCCACGCTGCACACCATTGACGCCGTGCAGACCGTGAACCGTATCATTGATGTTTTTCCGCCTCACCAGCAGAACCAGGTACGGTATATGCTGGGCGATACTTTACGCGGCGTTATTTCACAGCGTCTTCTGCCCAGGGCGGCGGGAGGCGGGCGCGTGCCCGCCGTAGAGGTTCTGACGGTAACGCCGCTTGTGCGGAAACATATTATCGATAATAATCTGGTTGAGATCGTCGATGCCATCAAGCAGGGCGCCTATTACGGCATGCAGACGTTTTTTCAGGCGCTTATGGGACTTATCAACTCCAAAGAAATCCTGCTTGAAACGGCGCTGGCCTCTTCATCCAACCCTGAAGAGCTTATGATGGCTGTTCGCGGCGTGGAAACTGCGGGCGAGAGTTCACCTGGTCCGCGTAGAGGTTGAAAGTTCTTTCTTTTACTACCGGCCGCAGGCAGGGACATATGCGCGCTTCGGGAGCCCTGACTGATCTGCTGCGGCATAAGCGCTGGCCGGAACATGCGGCAATGGCCGAGCAGGTCCATGGTACGCGGCTTGTTGTAGTGCCGAAATTAAAACGGCCAAAGATATATGCTGGAGCGGATGGCCTGTTGTCTGCAGAGGCTGACCAGCCGCTGGCTATTTTTACTGCGGACTGTCTGCCGGTTTTTCTGGATGTTTCAAAAAAGGGCGTAGTCGGCCTGCTGCATGCCGGCTGGCGCGGCGTACAGGGAAGGATTCTGGGAAAAGCGGTAACGAAAATCCTTCAGTTATGGGGATGCCGTCCGGCTGACATTCGCATCTGGTTTGGCCCGGCAATCGGTCCCTGCTGTTTTAAGGTGCGCTGGGATGTTGCCCGGTATTTTCCGCAAAGCCGGCGACGGCGCAAAGATTGCTGGACCGTGGATTTGGCCAAGCAGGTAAGGCTCCAGGCGGCTGGAATGGGGATTAAGGTTCTTGAAGGTAATCCTCCGTGTACAATGCATGGAAGGAAGTGGTTTTCTTATCGCCGGGAAGCTACGGATCAGCGCCAGGTTTCGCTGATTATGAGAAGGATATAACATGAACTTAAATTCTTTACGCATGAAAATAGACCAATTGGACGAGGAACTGCTCCGTCTGCTCAGCGATCGCGGCCGCGTCGTGCAGGCGATCGGCGCGATCAAGCGGAAAAACGGCGATTCTATTTTTGTTCCCGGACGGGAGCATAATCTGCTGGAAACTCTGAGAAGAAAAAACAAAGGGCCTTTTCCGCCGCAGGCGCTTTCGGATATTTTTCAGGAGATCATGAATGCCTGCAGGAATCTGGAGAAGAAGCTGCGCGTCGCATATTTCGGTCCGGAAGCCACATTCACGCATCAGGCGGCGATAAAAAAATTCGGGCGCAACGCGCGTTATGAAGCGGGCCGCACGATAGCGGACGTGTTTGCGGACGTGGAAAAAGGCCGCGCCGATTACGGTGTTGTGCCGATAGAAAATTCAACGGAAGGCGTGGTTAACCATACGCTGGATATGTTCGTCGAATCCGAACTGTCCATCTGCGCCGAGCTGGAAATGCCTATAGCGCATTATCTGTTGAGTAAAATGAAGGATGCAGGAAATATCCGGATTATATTTTCCTTTCCTCAACCGTTTGCGCAATGCCGGCGGTGGGTGGATGCTCGCCTGCCGGGCGCGGAGGTAAGGGAGGCTTCATCGACGGCGGACGCGGCGCGGCTGGCAAGCCGCACGAAGCATTCGGCGGCTATTGCGTCGAAACTGGCGGCCGACCTTTATGGCCTCAATATCGTCGCATCGCGTATCGAAGATGCAAGCGCTAATTTTACGCGTTTTCTTATCATTGGCAGGAGCGAGCCGCAGGCTACGGGCCGGGACAAAACCTCGATAATGTTTTCCGTCAAAGACCGTGTTGGCGCTCTCTACGATATGCTTGTACCGTTCAAGAAATACCATCTTAACCTGACGAAGATCGAATCCCGTCCGACGCGTCAGAGGCCGTGGGAATACGTCTTCTTCGTGGATTTTGCCGGGCATCGTTCGGAACCTCGTGTTAAAAGGGCGCTGGAACAGCTTGAAAAGTCCTGCGTCTTTTTGAAAATCCTCGGGTCTTATCCCCGCACGGAATAATTTTATGACTTCATTTCGACTGCCGTCTAAATGGATTACCCGCCTTGTGCGTCCTCAAATTGAGGGCTTTGAACCGTATTTGCCCGGGCGTTCTATGGAGTGCGTGAGGCGGGAACGCGGGTTGAGGCGGATTATCAAACTGGCGTCAAATGAAAACCCTCTGGGACCGTCAATACGCGGGTTGGCCGCGGTTTCCAGAGCGCATAAGTCCTTTTATCTTTATCCCGACGGCGACAGCGCGTCCCTGAGGAAAGCTATCGCAAAAAAATGGAGCGTGGCTCCGGAACGGGTAATTGTTGGCGCGGGCAGCGATGAGCTTATTGAATTGTTGGGGAAAACATTCCTTGCTCCGAACGATTCCATTGTCGTTTCGGATCACGCCTTTACGCGCTACCGCATGGCCGGGGAACTGATGGGTGCGGACGTCGTCACGGTTCCGATGCGGCATTATAGTCACAACCTGTCCGCAATGGGGCATGCCGTGCGGCCGAATACCAAAATGGTTTTCGTGGCCAACCCGAACAACCCGACCGGTACCTACAATACGCAGTTCGAGCTGGAGCATCTCCTGCAGCATGTCGCAGCGCTTGAAGCAAAACAAAAGCGGCGGATTCTTGTCGTCGCGGATGAGGCTTATTATGAATATGCAAAGGCCTTGCAGCGCGATTATCCTGACACCATGAAACTTCAGAAAAGATTCCCCAATCTGGTTATTCTGAGGACATTCTCCAAGATATATGCGCTGGCCGGCCTGCGTGCGGGATACGCTTTTGCCGACCCGCTGGTCATTGAGGCCCTGGACCGGGTGCGCCCGCCGTTTAATATGAATACGGCGGCGCAGGTTGCGGCGGAGGCCAGCCTGAGCGATGCGGGGCAGGTTACGCGCGGAATCAATCTCATTAAAGCGGAGCGCCGGAAAATGTTGCCGGCTCTGGCGCGCATGGGTCTGCCGGTTGTTCCCTCAGTAGCCAATTTTATTCTGATCGACGTTTCTCCCCGCCAGGGGCGGCAGGTATTTGAAGCGCTGCTTGACCGTGGGGTAATAGTCCGATCGGTTGATGAGTATGGTTTTCGCAATCACATCCGGGTCACTTATGGATTGCCGGATCAAAATCAGACGTTCTTGAAGGCCTTAAGGGAGGTTCTAGCAGCATGATTATCACTCTGAAGAAGGATGCCAGCAGAATCCAGGTGGAAGCGATCACCGGGAAAATTCGTGAGCTCGGATTTTCGCCGCATATCACTCACGGCAAAGAGCTGACGACGATCGGCGTCATAGGCGAAAACGCCATTGTGACGAAAGACATTTTTATGGCCATGGACGGTGTTGAATCTATCACGCCCATTTCGAAGCCGTATAAACTGGTCAGCCGTGAATTCAAAAAAGAAGACACGGTAATCAGTATCGGCGGCGGCGTATCCATCGGCGGCAGAGAAATTGTGGTTATGGCGGGACCGTGCTCTATAGATACCAGGGAGCGCCTGCTCTCCACCGCGGAAGCCGTCAAGGCGGCCGGAGCGAAAATCCTGCGCGGCGGCGCTTTTAAGCCGCGGACTTCTCCTTATTCTTTCCAGGGCCACGGCGAGAAGGGCTTGAAGCTTCTGGCTGAGGCGCGCAAACACACAGGCCTGCCGGTCATCACGGAAGTCATGAACGTTAATGACGTCGAGATGGTTGAAGAATACGCGGACGTTATTCAGATAGGCGCCCGGAATATTCAGAATTTCGATCTGCTGAAAGCCGTGGGTAAAGCAAAGAAGCCAGTTCTTTTGAAGCGCGGGCTGGCTTCGACCATACAGGAATGGCTTATGAGCGCGGAATATATAGTGACCAACGGGAACCCCCGGGTTATTCTCTGCGAGCGGGGAATCCGCACTTTTGAGACGTCGACGCGTTTTACCATGGATCTGAACGCGATTCCGGTGGTGCGCCACCTTAGCCATCTTCCGATCATAGTCGATCCCTCCCACGGGGTGGGCATCCGCGAATTCATTGCGCCTCTTGCCAAGGCGTCTGTGGCCGTAGGCGCGGACGGATTAATTATAGAAGTGCATCCCAAACCCGAAGAAGCGCTTTCCGACGGTCCTCAATCGCTTCTCCCCGAGCAATTTGCGCGTCTGATGGATGAGCTTAGGCTGGTGGCCGGAGCCGTCGGAAGGACGATGTAGGAGTTAATCTTGAAGCCTACAGTAGCAATCATCGGAGTGGGATTGATCGGCGGGTCGTTGGGACAGGCGCTTCGACGGTCGGGAAAGTACCGCGTGCTGGGAATCGGCCGGCATAGGGATAAGCTGCATAAGGCGCGGCTTCTTAAGGCCATAGATGAACATTCTCTGAGCGTGAAAGATGCGGCGAAAGCCGATATCGTAGTGATCTCCACGCCGGTCGATCTTGTTGTTCCCACGTTTCGTAATATTCTTCCGTATCTAAAACCGGGAACGTTAGTGATGGATGTGTCCAGCGTGAAGGAGGCCATTGAAATTGGCCTGAAGAAATTACGCTGGGATCGTGATATTTATTTCGTCGGCTGCCATCCTCTGGCAGGTTCGCATCGAAGCGGTATCGGGGCTGCGCGCCCGGATCTTTTCCGGGGAGCAGCCTGCGTCCTGTCGCCTTTCCGCTGCGCTCCGCTCAAACCGGCGGAAGCTTTGTGGAAGGCCGCAGGCGCAAGCACGATGGTTTTATCTGCGGAAGAACACGACAAAGCCGTAGCTTTGATAAGTCATTTGCCGCACATGCTGGCACACGCTCTCGTCCACGCGCTTCTGGCTGATCCGAAGCGCAAAGTCATGTCCAAAATGCTGGCCGGGTCTTTCGCCGATATGACCCGTGTCGCCTCGTCCGATGCCGCGCAGTGGGCGCAGATTCTAAAGGCGAACGTTCGCCCGGTGCGGCGGGCGGTGCGCCTGTTCGAGCGCGAACTTAAGCGCCTAGACCGAAAAATCGCAGATCCCTCTTTTGCCCCTCTTCTCCGCCGGTCCCAATCTTTCCGCAGTTCTATTGTTCATGGAATCTAAGACAGTCCATTCTGCGGCTAATATCTCCGGCCGGCTGGAAATCCCGGGAGATAAATCGATTTCCCATCGGGCGGTAATACTAGGCGCGCTTTCCAACAGACGGTGCACTGTAGAGAATTTTCTGGAGGGAAACGATTGCCTTGCTACGGTGGAAGCGTTACGCGCTTTGGGCGTGCGGATTGAGCGTGATGGAGGAAAGCTCGATATTTACGGCGGCGGGCTTGAAGGGCTTCATCCTCCTCAGGGACCTATTGACTGCGGTAATTCGGGAACTACGGCAAGATTATTGATGGGTGTTTTAACCGGGCAGCCGTTTGAGGTGGAACTGCGCGGCGACGAATCTCTATCCCGGCGGCCCATGGATCGCGTCACGAAGCCTCTGTCTGAGATGGGGGCCTTTTTCCATCCCGCAGGCGACCATGCAGGCCGCCTGCCGCTTAAGATTTACGGCTCCCGGTCCGTGCGCCCTATCACTTACAAAAGCCCTGTAGCCAGCGCGCAGGTAAAGTCTGCGGTACTTCTGGCCGGCCTTTACGCTTCGGGAACGACCACTGTGGAAGAGCCGATCCGTTCGCGCGATCATACCGAACGTATGCTTCGCGCATCCGGTGTTGATATCGTTGAAGAAGGGAACTGCATCAGCCTGGTTGGTACGGCAACAGTGCGGGCTTCTTCTTTTGTGGTTCCCGGAGATATTTCAAGTGCCGCTTTTTTCCTGGCTGCGGGTCTGCTGCTTGGTTCGGAAGAGCTGATTATCAAAGGGGTCGGTGTTAATCCGACCCGCACCGGATTTTTGGACGTGATCAAAGCCATGGGAGGAACCGTCAGGCAGATCAATACGACGACTTCAGGCGGCGAACCGATCGCAGACCTGGGAGTCAGAAAATCGGCATTGAAAGGCGCGCGTATCGGGGGGGAAATAATACCGCGTTTAATCGACGAGATCCCCGTATTGGCGGCGCTGGCTACTCAGGCGGATGGGGAGACGCTGATCACCGAGGCGCAGGAATTGCGGCTGAAAGAGTCTGACCGTCTTGCTGCTCTGCAGGAAGAACTATCCAAAATGGGGGCGCGGATTCAGGAAACGTCGGACGGGCTTCTTATCAAAGGTCCCACGGCGCTGAAAGGCGCAGTGGTTCAGAGTCACGGAGATCACCGCCTGGCGATGAGCCTGGCTGTTGCCGCGCTGGCCGCAACAGGCGATACGGTTATCGAAGACGTTGCGTGTGTGGCAACATCATTCCCCAATTTCTGGCAGCTTCTGGATGCAGTCAGGAAATGAGGCTTTGGCATGAAATATGCTAATCCTGAATTTAACCCGCTGCTTTATTCTATTGGTAAAAACCTTCCCTCTATAGCATTTGATCTTGTATGGCGCCGGGAGATTCGTGGGCGCGATAATATCCCGCCGAAAGGAACCGGAGTTATTTTTGCCGCCAATCACCGGTCCATGGCCGATCCCCATCTGGTTGGTACCTCTATCCCGTACCCGATCCATTTTTTCGCCAAAGCGGAGCTTTTCAACATCCCTCTGCTGGGCTGGTGCCTGCCACGCGTAAACGCTTTCCCGGTAAGGCGGGCCATTCATGACGTGGGCGCGTTGAAGACGGCGCAAAAACTGGTGGAAAAAGGGGAAGGGCTGCTGATGTTTCCGGAGGGCGGCCGCAGATTAAAAAAAGAGAGACAATGGGTGGCCAGACCGGGGGTGGCCATGCTCGCCTGTCAGACGGGAATACCGGTGGTGCCCGTGGGAGTTCGTAATTCGGAAAATTTTGTTAAGTTTGGGAAAGTCCGCGTCTCATTCGGCCCTCCAATAATGCCGCCGAAGGAATACGACCGGGACACTTACCAGACATTCAGCGAATTGATTATGAAAAGGATTCGCGAATTAGCGGAGGCTTCATAATGACGGAAAAACGAATATTGCATCTTGTGATCGTCGCGCAGGTGTTCTCGCTGCTCTTTTTGATTCTTATGCCTGTGCTTATAGGCATTCTAAATGATCGATGGGGAAAACTGCTTTACTGCATTCTCGTCATCGGCGCTGTCGGGCTGGCAATGGCTCTCCGGCACGCCCTCTCCGACACGGAATAAAATAGGGAAAATGATATACTGAAAGTCCGTAATAACCGTCTCAAATAATAACTTTTAAATGGAAGATAAATTTTTAAACGACGATACAACCATGCATGACCTGCTTCAGGGGATGCCTGAAAAAGTCAACACAGGCACAATAGTGCAGGCGCGCGTGCTAGAAAAGTCCGCTGACGGCGTCATCGTTGATGTCGGCGTCAAAATGGATGCATTGATTCCAAAAAATGAGTTTCCGGAATTTGAAAAATCCCTCCCATTTAATGTCGGCGACACGATCCCTGTTCTTGTTCAAACGATAAGCCAGCGTGAAGGCGAAACCAGGGCTTCCTGGAAGGCTGCGCACGAACGCGCGGCCTGGGAAAAACTGGCGGCGTCCCGGCAGGGCGAATTGCCGGTAGAGGCGATCGTCAGGAAAAAGGTCAAAGGCGGATATATCGCAGATATAGGCGTAGACGCTTTCCTCCCTGGTTCCCAGCTGGACGTGCGGCCCGTGCACGATCCTCAATCGTGGATCAATAAAACTATCACGGTTTTGATTACGGAAATGGATCGCGCTAAATCCAACGTTGTCGTTTCGCGGCGGAAATGGGTGGAAAAAGAAAACGCCCGGCAGAAGGAGATAACTCTCGCATCGTTGAAAGAAGGCGAAGTGCGTGAGGGGATAGTTTCAAGCATTACAAAATTCGGAGCTTTCATAGATATCGGCGGAATCGAAGGATTACTGCATGTGTCGGACATTTCCTGGCACCGTACCGAAAAAATTGAAAAGCATTTGAAGACGGGTCAGACGGTAAAAGTCAAAGTCCTGAAATTTGATACGGCGGCGCAGCGTATTTCATTGGGTATGAAGCAGTTGACGCCGCATCCGTGGGAAGGAATTCAATCCCGCTATACTGCGGGGAATACGGTAACGGGTACCGTCACTTCTCTGACGAGCTTTGGCGCATTCTTGCAGCTGGAGCCGGGTGTTGAAGGGTTGATCCACAACAGCGAATTCTCCTGGAAAGACAGGAATGCGAAGCCGGAACAGTTTGTAAAGAAAAACGAAACGGTAACGGCCATGATCATCCTTGTGGACGCGGCAAAAGAGAAAATATCCTTATCTTTGAAGCGAATGAGCCAAAGCCCCTGGGAACTGATTAAAACGAATTATCCGGCTGGAACGCATGTTGAGTGTCCCGTGACGCATTTAACGCCATTTGGAGCCTTTCTGATGCTTCCAGAGGGCATTGAAGGCCTGGTTCACATCTCCGATTTTTCCTGGACAAAGCGCATCAATCATCCTGATGAGATGGTGGCAGTGGGACAAAAAGTTGAAGCGGTGGTGCTTGACGTGATGCCGGAGTCGGAAAAAATCGTTCTTTCGCTGAAGCATCTCACGAAAGATCCGCTTTTGAGCATGAAAAAGGGAGACGTAGTGACCGGCAAGGTGACGGAAGCGTCGGATAAATCCGCCGCCGTCGAACTTTCAAGCGGGATAAGGGCGCACGTCCGGGGCAGCGAACTGGCGGAGGATGGGGAAAAGAATAAAATAATTCCCACCGCAGGCCAGGAAATCACGGCAAAAGTGATTGAGGTCAAGGTCCGGGAAAGGGGCGTGGAGTTGTCCATCCGCCGTTATGAAAAGGACCAGGAGCGGCAGATGCTGGCCCGTTACGACGGCAAAAAACAGGATCCTTTGACCCTGGGTGATATTCTTGTTGATCCTTCCGAAGAATCCTGACGACGTTCAGGTTTTAACTCAATGAATTATCCGCGAACAGGCGACTGGGTTTTAATTGCAGCGGGCATCGCCGCCATATCGCTTTCCTTTTATTTTTATCCGGTCATTTTGCATTCCGGCTCGAGAAGCGTGCACGCCCGCATGTCCGGCGGAGAAGCAGACCGGCAAATTGAAGAAGCCAAAAAGCGGCTGGCCTCGACGCCGGATGATCTCGACGCACTGACCGCACTGGCGATAGCAAGCTATGAAAAAGGACCTGATTATTATGTGGATGCCTTGAACGCCCTGGAAAAAGCGCGGTCTCTTGGGGCTCTTAATGATAGCCTGTTTTTTTACGCAGGAGTGATGTATGGTGCGCTTGGATTGCCGGATTACGCAATAAACGAATTTTCAAAGTATAAGAGACATCATCCAAAAGATTATGAGACCAATCTGCGGCTGGCAAACCTGGAGTTTCAACAGCGCCGTTTAGATGAGGCTGTAAATGATTATCGTCAGGCGCTTCAATTATGGCCGAAAGACGCCACTCTCTGGTTCAATTATGCGTTGGTTGCCAAAGAAAAAGGCGACTATAAGCAGGCCATCGAGGCTCTGGACCGCGTTAGTAAATACGCCGGAGGGCTTCCTGAAGGTGGATTCTATGAGGAAGGGGAAGTTTACCGCCTGCAAGGGAACGAAGACAAGGCTCTTCAAGATTACAGGCACGAATTGGAGCTTCATCCTGATTACATTCCTGCCCTGGAAGCAATGGATGTCGTTCTCCGCCACAAAGGCGATCTCAAACAAAGCCAGGAAATTCGAAAACGCATCATGGGTTTGAAGAAACATTCCTGATCCTGCCTTCAGTGCTTCGTCGCTAAACTAAAAATGTCAATTTGCTGCGTTTTTTAGCGAAATTATCGACGGTGAACGCACAAAAATGCGATTTTAGCCCCCTATTTTTAATTTTTCATGCCTTGATACCTCCTGGTCTTCCTGGTTTTTTATGGTTCGCGGGTTGTGCCTGATGTTGGAGGGGAATGTCCTATATGGTTTTTCCAGATCTTCAGAATTTCTATACAGTTTGATGTATCTCTTCCGGGGGAACTCTCCCTTTTGTTTTGACCCCTTTTAGCCATCCTGAATTCTTTTGAGTCAAGCCTGTTGTCCTTTCCTGGTCTTTCCAAAGAATGTATTTCCACCCGCATTGATTCAGGTCCAGACCCCATAAGTAGAGCATTTTGATCAATCGATTGTGTTGGCATGCCCGAATTCGGGCAAAATTGCCTCATTTCCGGGGTGCTAATTTTCAAGAGTTAAAGTAGTTTCTTAACCTGCCATGCTTGACCGTCGACAATAAAGACTGTTTGAATGAATTTATCATGGAATTTAGAGCATAGTTGAATCAGGCGGGAGTATGATAATATGAAAGATAATATAGCTTATCGGAAGTACAAGTGGCTGAAGGAGGGGAACAGTTTGGCGGCGAATTCGCTGTATGATGGTGTAATTTCGGAGTGGTTTTATAGCGTCCAGTTAGTAACGAATGAGTCTTCGGTGGGTACAGGTATGCGTATTGTGGCGCTTAATGGCCATCTTTCCTGCTCAAGGCCTTGGCGTTCGATGGAAACTACAACTTCGAACCCCTGGCTGGTATCGGTAAAATAGCTTATGGGTATGGCCAGTTCCAGGACTTTTGTATATGCGACCGCAGGGTTTTCGGCATTGGCTGTAAGGGTCGGCTGATTAGGGTTGAGCAGAAAAAGATGTGGTTGTTTGGACGGGTCAAAAAGGATCTGCACCTGATGTTTTTCGGGTTTAAGAAACGATAGTTTGATTGTGAGATTTTCGATGTTTTCGTCTGTAGCCAGGCGCGGCATATCAAGTCGGAAATAGAGGTTCTTAAGGTCAAATCCAAAATAAAGCGTTTTGAGCATATTCTGCGCGCGGTGCATGGTTCCGGTGGCTCCCGCTTCGGTTTCGTATATTCCCGCAGCCTGCCATTCATAGTAGCTTGAGACTTTCCCGTCAATTTTTGGCGTTATGAAATCGATCGGTTCCTTGATTTCAGCGCGCGCTTTTTTGCCTTTGATCGCGATAAAAAGATCGTCGGGGATTTTTGCGCCCAGCAGGGTGTAGACATTCATCAGATGCTTGCGGAAGAGGTAATCGAACATCTCATCATTGGCTGAAGAATGATCGTCGCCATACCACCAGCACCAGTCGCTGCCTTCGGCTATCATTATTTCTTCCCATGCAGTGGCAACATCGGGGCTGTCGCGCAGATTCGGGTTCTGATCGATAAAATCAGACAGGAAATTGCGCGTGCGCTGCAGGGAATCCCAGGCGCGGTTATCTTCAGGATGGCCGATCCATACGCCGAAGTTGTTGTTTATCCATGATCCGGACCAGAGAGAACTCAGGTTGCGGGCCGCAGGGAACTGCTGCAGGTAATCGCTGGCCCTGACCGTCTGGAGGTAAGGATCTTCAGAAAGCCTTTTGTAAAGTTCCCGCAGGAAGGGCAGCCCATCGCGGCGGTAATATTCCCAGCAGTTTTCCCCATCAAGAATTATAGGAACCACGTGAGGTCGAGGGTTTGCCGCATCACGTTCTTTAAGGCGTTTTCTCAAGACGTGCAGCCTGTGGATGAGATTCGCCGCGGCCTCGGCAGGATCCCACGATCCATAAATAAATCCTATGGCGTCAGAAAGTTCGTGATCGCGGAAGAAAAAATTAATACTCTTGCCGTCGATTTCATAACGGTAAGGTTCATATATGTCTTCCCGGTAAAAACGGTCGATAGAACGGGCAAGAACGCCTTCGTCCGTAGCGATCCAGTTTACGCCCGCCTGAATAAATAACCTGGCTGTTTCCGGAGAAACAGATCCTTCGGAGGGCCACATGCCGCGCGGAGGCGCGCCGAAACGGGTCTGATGATCGGTGATCGCGCGTTGAATCTGCAGCGCGGCGTCTTCGGGATGCCGGTATCTACCGGGTAGAAACACCTGCGGCATCGCTATGCGCGCCACATCGGTGTCGCATACCAGAGGGAGGATCGGATGATAAAAGGGAGTGGAAGTGAGTTCTATCTGACCCTTTTCAGCAAGCTCTTTGTACTTGGGAACCACCTGCGAGCAGATCCAGGACTGTTTTGCCAGAAGAGCCTGTTTTTCCTCTTCGGTAAAATTCCCCCCTTTGTCGTACAGGGAGCGGATTAGATCGTCTTTCTCCCTCCATAAAGGATCACACCATGCCAGGTTGAACCACACCTGAAGGTCTCTTATGTCCTGCTCTTTGAAATACTGCTGGATTCTTCCGTACTCCTGCGGCAACGCCGATCTGCCGCGCTTATCCAGCAATTCTCTGTAGCGCGGGTAGGGGTCGATCATGTTTTCCCAGTTTGCCATGAAAAAATTCTGCAGAAGAAAAAGGCGTTCTTCCAGAGAAAGATCTTTTGCCGGTTTTGCGGCTATGCTTAAAAAACGGTCGTGCGCCCTGCCCGGCACCGCGTAATCATCCAGTTGTTTCAGCAGAGACGGAACGAGATTAAAATTTGCGCGGATTTTTGGGAACTCTTCCAGAAGCGCGACCATGTCGTAGTAATCTTTTGTCGCATGTAGAGGCACCCACGGCATGTCGTAGCGGTTTGCCAGTGGATCTTTATAGTACGGCTGGTGCTGGTGCCAGAAAAACAACACCGATAAGACTGGTTCAGACATGTGTGGGGATCAGAAGCGGCCTATCGCTTCGATTAAGACGCGATCTGCGCTGGTCGTGTTGAGGTAGGCGCTGCCGGGAGAAAAATATGCGAACGATGCCCGGAACGAAAGATAGTTTGTGTAGGCAAAACCCGCGCCGACATCGATCTCCGATCCGAGAGAATTATCGGCTGTTCCCGTGCCAGGAAATGCGGTCGGGTCCTGCTCCATAGACATATATACGAAATAATCGATACCAATCGAAAGCAGAGAAGTTGGATGGGTCGTAACACCCCCGCCAATCACCCTGATTCCCGATTGCCCCGGAGGCAGTCCAGTAGGATTGGAAGTCGACGGGAAGGCGTCGTAAAGCGTTGCTCCGTAGAATTCGCCGAATCCGCTACGTTCCAGCCCATCAAACCGGTGGCCGAAATCCGGGTGGAAAGAAGAATCAGTTCCTCCGCCTGAATCCCCGCTGGCCTGACCGAATGTGGCGTGGACTTCGATCGGACCGTACTTGCTTATGTGCGTGAAAAGTCCGGCAGACACGAGACATGCATATCCGCTGAGGCTCACATCTCCCAGTGCGGGATCGCGGGTGACATGCCCGCTCTGGAGGGCGAGTTCAGCTTTATAAAATCCCCCCTGCAGCAAGCGCCCTTCCATGCGGGCATCGTAAAGAATACGGGTAATGTGCGATGCGGTTGTAGGTACCCCAGAGGATACATTCACTCCGGGATCTTCAGTCGGTCGCAGGTATGACATCTGGCCTGCGCCGATTTGTTCAACAATGGCTGATAAGTGATAACGGATTGCATGAGCCGGTTTGGTAATCTCCCAGCCGTAGATGGTGCTGCCATTATTTCCTGCGATGGGATTGATCGTATCGTTTGGCCGGAAAGTGAACAAATCTGACTGCAGATCCCAGACTGGGAGGCGTGTCTCAAGCCGGATTCCGGTAAATCCCAGATCGTCATCGGAAAGGATAAGACCGTCGCCTAGAGTGATTGGCTGGCGCCCGACTGTCAGGTCATTGGGCGTGTCGTAAAGGTTTTTTGCTTTAAGATAAGCCCACTGTACGAAAGGAGAAAAGTTGGTGTTAGGATAGCGGAACGCTCCCGGCGCCGCGCTGATATTGTTGACCGATGTCGTAGAACCTGCAATTCCCAATGCCTGGAACTGCGTCATAAATTCGATATTTGGAGAAAAATGACCGCCGACATACGCCTCAGCGCGCTGGCTCAAGAATTCGTAGTGTTGCCCGGATGATTGACCATAATCGGTTTCGCTAAGCGAGATCGCGCGCAGCCGGTAATCGGCACCGATATCCAAAGCAGAAGTTGCAAATAGAGGAGAACATAAAAGGAAATAAAAAACCGGGATGAAAGCGACTATGCGGGGTAGTCTCATCGCAAGGATTATAAAAGAAACCCCTCATTCTTCCAAGTCATTTCCCGATAGTGGTGAGTGGGGTGTTGAATCAATCGCAGGTAAATTGTTCAGGGATGCGGCTTGGCGAGAAGTTCGCGTCTTCCTTTTGCTATAGCCGCCAAAGGGCTTTGAGGGTAAAGAAGCGCGAAACGATCGTACGCGGAAACCGCTCCCGGAATGTTGCCTGTCAGTTCAAGCAGGCGCGCCTGGGAAAGCATTATGTTGCCGGCAAGGAAATGGTCCGGATAGAGGGAAAGAAATTGTTGAGCGGCAGCCTGCGCCTGCGTATAACGTCCCGCCATTTCTTCCGATGTTTCAACCGCGGATAAAGCCAGAGGCCGAACGTCGGGAGGCATGCCGTGTTCCGCAAGACCATAATATGCCGCTGTCGCTTCGGCATAGCTACTGGTCTGGTAAAGCAAGTCCGCTTTCAAGAATTTTTCATAGCTGTCCGCGGATGTCCCATGGAAACGGTCCTGCCACTGCGCCAGCGCTTTCCGGGCATCGTCATATTTGTTCTGCATTAAATACGACTGCGGCATGCCAAGCTGAGACCAGGCTTCTTCATTCTCTTTTTGATGATGCTGCGCGATCATGCTGACAAGCACCACAGTCACGACTACAGTTCCCACAATGGTCCAGAACTGCTCCCTGTGCCCGCTGATCCAATGTAGAGTGAATTCCAGCGCTTCCCGGAATTTATTTTGTTTCTTCACGCTTATCTGTTGAAAATAAGGATTAACCATAAATAGTATTTGCCCCCAGGCAGAGTCGAACTGCCATCTTCTCCTTAGGACGGAGTAACTCTATCCATTGAGCTATGGGGGCACTTCGACTTTCTCAATTTTAAAACTTTATCATTATTCTATATCGAAGGATACGACTTCAATGCGGTAGCCGGGGAAAAATGTCAGTTGGAGCGATGCTCCTTCGAGCAAAGTCCCCCTGGCCAAAGCTGTGAAAGTCTCTTTGAAGGATTCTTCCGTGATGCCCATGAACTGGCCGATCTTGAGCGTAGCTTTGGTGACGCGCTTTGCCCCTTCCTTGCGGGCGTGCTCGGCTATGCCGCGGATAAGTGGCTCTATGTGGTGGGTTTCATGCATAAAAATTTCTCCGCAAGTTCCGTTGCCGCTTTGCGCACCGGCTCAGATGTTTCTTCTCCGAATGTGGTGCGTTCCGGCTGTACGCCCAGCAGGTAAATGGCGGCGCGTGTCTCTGATTTTAAATGTTCGATAAGCAGGTGAGGCGAAAGATCATGCGTAGTAAAGCCGCGCTTCAGCAGGTCATTTTCAGCAAGCAGCGACCATTGTCCCGGAGCAAGGCCAAGATGAACCGCATCCGCAAAGACGATAGTGTCGGGATTTTCCCGTAAAATTCTTCCTATTTGGTTTTCCGGGGTGGTGCCCGCGTCAATGCACGCCAAATTCGGAATTCGGAATTCGGAATTCGGAAGGAGGTTTTCTTTTTTTAAAGAACTTCCTTCTCCCGCACCCCGCATTCCGCGCTCCGCATTCCTCTGCAATAGCCCAACCAGATAGGGGCCGAACCCATCGTCAGCACGGAGAATGTTTCCTATGCCGACAACGACGACTTTTCCTTTAAGAACTCTGGTAAGAGAATTTTTCAAAGAGAAATCAGGGATTTCGTGTGGTATTAGTAGTTTCCCGGCGGCAGGGAGCGCAGAGAATTTTGACCCTGTCCGACCGGCCGTTGTCTCTGGCCGCAGCGAGCAAATTGGGGTCTATGAGATCTATATCCTTATATCGTGACAGGTAAAGCGTGGGGCTGGAAAAAGTCAGTTCTCCGATTTTTTCCGCGATCCATCTTAAATGGTCCCTCCCGGTTATGATTGTTCCGCACGCTTCGCAGACAGCCAGTTCCTTTTCAATGGTTTCAAAAGACTCCGTTTTGCGGTCGAAGAATGACAATTCCCAGTCCGTAGACAGCTTGATTCCCTGATGATCGGCGATACATGCGGCTTCGCATTCCCCGCAGAAGATGCAGGTGTCGGTGTAATGGATCATCGTCCGCATGCCTTCTCCGGCGGAAAGCCTGTCTTCATGCGCAATGGCTCCCACCGGGCAGACCTGTTCGCAGGCCAGACAGCCCACGCATTTTTGTTCGTTGAATTTCGGCTGCCCGCGGAAATTTAGGTGCGGCTGAAAAGGTTTTTTAGGGAAAGCCGATGTATATGGCCGCGAAAGAAGTGACCGAACGGCCTCTCTCAGTTCTCTCAATTTAGGTAAGCGCATTTATTTATTCTTTGCTTTTTCTTTAAGTTGATCCTCGGCATACTGGTCTACGGTCGTGCCTTCCCATCGCTTGATGCCTGCTCGGTGAGCGCCGCGCGCGATAGCGTGCGCCGCGACCGGATTGGTCAATACGATAAACAGCATGCAGAGAAGCGCTTTGACGCTTCCCCCCGCCGGCATAGTGATAAGAAAAGTGCCGAAAAGAATGCTGCAGGTGCCCAGAGTGACGCATTTTGTCCCGGCCTGCAGGCGCAGGTACATGTCCGGCAGCCGCACCATGCCGATGCACCCGAAAAGGTCAAAGACCAGGCCAATTGCCACGAACACGAAGCCGATTCCATCAATCATCGATGTCCCTGCCTTCCAGAAATTTGCACAACGCCAGAACTGTTATGAAGCTTTGCAGCGCCCAGGCGATGCCCACATCCAGGTACCAGGTGCGTTTGGTCGAAATCGCCAGAACGGCGCAAAGCCCGGTGATCATGACTCCCAGAAGGTCCACTGCAACGATGCGGTCCGCAGCGGAAGGCCCGCGCGCCACCCTGTAGAGGCACAAGAGGCTCGAAAGAAGAATAATAAAAAGCGCGCGCCCGAAAAATGCGGTCAGCGGAAGTTTTGGATAAAAAAGAAACGGCATCGGGCGCGCCAAAATCAGAAAAACAGCCGCTAATACCGCAGCCGTGCTGACCCACCATCGCCAGTTCTTCATCAGTTAAAAACCTTCTTCAGCATTGTTTCCAATTTGTGAACGACAGCCTTTATGGCCTGTCCTTCAGATCCTTCAGGTATGTTCATGCAGTGCACGTAGATGCGCTCTTTGTCGGTGTCTACGTCGATAGTCGTTGTTCCCGGCATCAGCGAAATCGAATTGGCCAGTATGGTGACTCCCATGTCCGATTTCATTTTGGTCTCTACCCGGATAATTCCCGGTCGTATGGGCAGGCGCGGATGCAGGACGCGGCAGGCGACATCCAGATTCGCCTTAAAATGTTGCCACCAAAAATAGGGAATATATTCGGCGCAGAAAATTGCCAACCGCGCGGGCTGCAGGAGAAGGCCGCTTTTCCGCGTTACAGGAAGGTCTCTGGTCGCAAGCGCAACCAGCCCAGCTATCGGAATGCCAAGCGCGAGAGCTTCAGGTCCAGGCAGCCAGTTCAGGAGGCACCAAACCGCGTAGCAGCTTGCAAATAGAATCAGGTTTCTTCCCATGAAGTTCAGCTTCCCCCCACCAGCCGGGCGTATACAGCGCCGTTCAAAAGGATATCGGATGCATGCCGGATGAAAACTTCCCGGAGTCCGGGAACTAGAAGAAGTCCTCCCCCGGCACAGAGAATCGCAAGTATGCCCATGGCAAACTGCATGGGTAGCGGAACCTCTGTAACGTTCCTGCAGGCTTCAGGCAGCGGGCCGAAAAATACCTGTTTGATGGCTTTGACCAGATACCCCAGAGTCAGCACTCCGGCCAGAGTTGCCCAGACGGCATAACCAATATACCCGGCTTGAACGGCAGCGAATATTATCAGCAGTTTGCTCCAGAAGCCGCCGAAAGGCGGGACCCCCGCTATGGACATGGCTCCAACAAAGCCCGAAGCGCCGGTAACAGGCATGCGTTCGTAAAGTCCCCCCATTTTTCTCATGTCACGGGTTCCCAGCGCATAGTCCACCGACCCGGAGGTGAGAAATAAAAGAGACTTGCCGATCGAGTGATTAAAAAGGTGCAGGAGTCCGCCCATTATTCCCAATGGGGTTCCCAGGGCGATGCCGAAGACGATAAAACCAATCTGGCTCAGCGAGGAATAGGCAAACAGCCGTTTTAAATCGGTCTGCCCCACAGCGCCGAATGCTCCGACTCCCATTGATAGAACTCCGAGCAGAAGCAGTACGGATTTGATTTCAGGCGTAACGCCGATAACACAGAATAAAACGCGGAACAAAGTGTAAATCCCCAGGCATTTGATGATCAACCCGGAAAGCATTGCGGATATAGGTGCCGGAGCGGAAGGATGCGCGTCCGGCAGCCAGGCGTGAAAAGGAACCAGAGCGGCCTTGAGCCCGAAACCCATGATCAGAAGGACGGCGGCAAACGGAATCGCCGCGCTGTTTTTCTTCGTGGCAATAATTCCGGCCATATCAGCCATATTCAGCGTGGAGCAGCAGGCGTAAAGGAAAGCTATTGCCAGAAGAACAAAAGCTGCGCCCAGCGTGTTCATGACGCCGTATTTGAAAGCGGCCTCAAGTTCCTGGCGTTCCGTTCCGAAGGCCACGAGAGCGCAGGCTGACAGCGATGCCACTTCAAGAAATACGAACAGATTGAAAAGATCGCCGGTCACCAGGATGCCGTTCATGCCTGATAAGGTCATCAGAAAAAGAGCGTAAAATTTCCACGGAGAGCTGTACTTCCGCACGTAGGATACTGAATATAAAGCGATGCAGCAGGCAACCACATGCACAGTTACCAGCATGAACGCGGTTAAACCGTCCTCCACAAGAAGAATGCCCGCAGGCGGCCTCCAGCCGCCCGCAAAATGCACCAGGACCTGCCGCGTATGCGCCACCCACAACGAATAAATCGAAAGAATAAAAAGAAGAAGCGTGACAAGAATTGATACCGCTTCGGGGAAGCTGCGGATTTTCCGGCCCGCGAGAAGAATAAAAAACACTCCGGCCAGAGGCACGGCGACAAACAGCGGAATTAAACGGGTCGCGCTCATCCTTTGAGATCCTTTATCTGCGTGATATCGAATGTGCCGTATTTTTCATAAAGGCGAATTGCCAGCGCGACCAGGAGCAGCGTTGTCGCCACGCCGATCGCGATTGTCGTGAGCACCATTGCCTGAGGCAGGGGATCGACCATGTTTTCAAATGAAACGTCAGGCCCGAGCACAGGCGCCCTGCCGTGCATCCGGTATCCGACAAGAATAAAAAGAAGATTGGAAGCGTACTCGCAGATTATCAGGCCCACTATAATTTTGATGACGTTGCGTTTGCGGACCACCCCGTAAAGACCGACGCAGAAAAGCGCAATGCACAAAAGATAAACCATTACTTTCTCCCTGCTTTCATTTCAAATGAGGTCAGCGCCGCAAACACCCCGACCAGGACGCCGGTAACGATCAAAAGGACCGCAAAATTGCATAAGGGAATGATCCCTGCGCTCCAGTAATGAAACGGCGTTCCTTTGCCCAGAAAATTAAAGAAAAAATATCCTGAGCCGCTTAATCCTCCCGCTCCGATCATCAAGAGCAAAAGGGCGCCCAATCCGGCAAGGCAGCGCGCTCCACTGCGGGAAATAATTTCCATGGATACTTCTCTTCCGAAAACGATCATTAAAAGAATAAAACCAAGCGCCATAATTACGCCGCCTGCGAAACCGTCCCCGTGCGTAATCTGGCCGTGGAAGACTATGTAAAAACCGAAAAGAAACATCAGGCGCGCAACCGAACGCGCTGCGGTTCTGACGATGAGCGATAAGGTATGGGACTCCGAAGCCTTTAACATTCTTTGTCCTCGTTCTCGCCTGCAGTTGTGTTGTGACCGTACTTGCGTAAAAGAGTTAGTACGCCCACCAGCGCGGTAATCATGGCTGTTGCTTCTCCCAGCCGGTCATAGGTCCGGTAATTCAGTGATACGGCAGCTACCAGGTTTGTGGCGCCTGTCCGGACCAGTCCTTCTTGCATGTATGTTGAGGACACATGAAGTATTGGATAGCCGAAGGGCGGAAGGCTTTCTATGGCTTTCCAGGTGACCGTAAGAAATGTTGTGACAAAGGCCAGGGCTATGGTTGTGTTTAAAAGCCATCGTCCGGAAGTTGAAAAGGGAATATCCCTGTGAATCGTGGCGCGGATTAAAATGATCAGGCAGAGGATTTCCACCACCAGCTGCGTGATGGCTACGTCCGGCGCTTTAAGATCAAGAAACGCCATGGAAAGGCTCAGGCCCACGGCGCTCACCGCTATGACGGAGGAAAGCAGATCGTGCAGCTCAATGGCCACGATCGCCGCGAAAATCATAAAACCCAGCAGGATGTAAAGCTCGGTCATCCCACCACCTCTTCCAAGACCGTCATTCCCGAGATAGTAATCGGGAATCTGGATGTTTCAAAAAAGCTGGATCCCCGATAGAGACATTCGGGGATGACATCAACGTTTCCATTCATCGGGCCGCTCCGTGCAGGAATACAAACAGAATCGTTGCCCCGAGCAGGCACCAGGAAAGATATGTCGGAAGAATGCCGTTATGAAGGTGGCTCACAATGCGGTAAACGCCCCCAGTGGCCCGTGAGCAGATGTCATAAGGATCAAAGCGCCTGCGCTCCGCCATGCCGTAAAGAGGTTTCATCCCCGGCAGATCCCGGATCGTATGATAAAACTCCGTTCCCGAGATGCGCATTTCCGGATTTGATTCCAGAGATTCCCCTCCGATAAAAGTTTCGCTCCGGCGTGTCTTTGAAATGACCCCCAGCCAGTAAATGAAAAATCCGATCAGTATGCCCGCAAGGAGCAGCGCTGTTGCCAGACCGGCATTCCAGACGCCCGGGAAAAAGACGGGATAGCCCAGGCTGGGGAGGATAAATAAACGCAGAGGAATGCCCGCGGCAAAAACGCCGAAGAGAACGCACAGGAAAGCCAGGATGACCGGAGGAATCCCCATCGTCGTCTCGACTTCTCGGACGTTTTTCTTCGCTAATCTGGCTGATTGTCGTCCGAGAAACACGGCGTGCACTACCTTCATGAAACTGGCTAAAGTCAAAGCGCTGCCGAATAACGCAGCCACAAGCCAGACAATGCACAGCCTGCTGCCAGAATGCGCGGCTTCGATTACTCCCTGATAAATCATCCATTTGGAAGCAAAGCCGTTCAGCGGCGGCACTCCGGAAATAGCCAGGGCTGCGACCAGGAAGGCGGTGAACGTAACCGGCATTTGTTTGGCCAATCCCCCAAGGTTTTCCAGATTTGTTGTTCCGGCATTTTTTTCAATATTCCCTCCGCAGAAAAAGAGGCAGGACTTGTAGATCGCATGATTGAGCATGTGAAAGAGCCCGCCTGCAATTCCAACAGGATTGCCTGTGCCGATTCCGAGCACCATATAGCCCACCTGGCTTACAGCATGATATCCCAGAAGTCTTTTAAGGTCATGCTGGACAAGCGCCATCATCACGGCTGCGATTATGGTAAGTCCCCCCACCATCATCAGAACCGAATTAAGCGCCGGGCTTAGACGAAAAATTCCGAGCGAGAGACGTGCAAGCAGATAAATGCCTAGCAGTTTGTCCAGGGAAGCCGGCAGGTAGGCCGTTACAGGCACTGGAGCGTCTTCCGCAGTGTCCGGAACCCAGGAGTGAAAAGGCATGGAACCGGCCTTGGCCAGGGCTCCTGCTGCAAGACATAGATAGGACATTGCAGCGGTGCCGAAAGTCATACCTATGTGGATTTCACTCATGCGTATAGAGCCGCTCAGGCGCCAGGCAAGTGCTATGCCGAAAACCATCAGCACATCGGTTCCGCCTACGGTGATAAGCGCTTTTTTCGCCGTTTCGGAGGTCCGCTCTTTGCGGCCAAAATTGATCAGCAGATAAAGCAGAAGCCCCAGAAAACCCCAGAAGACAATAAAAACAATCATATTGTCGGCGAAAATGGCTCCCAGCGAAGCAGCAAGCGTGAGCAGAAGACAAATGTAGTATTGCCCCGCCCGCTGCTTGCCGCGCATGTATTCGCGGGAATAAATGGCGGTAAGAACGTAGAAAAGAATAGCGAATGCCGCGATGAGGCGGGAAAGCGGGTCAATTCTGAAATAAAGGAAGAAAGACGTCATCGCGAGGAGACCTCCCGACGTTTGGGGGCCGACGTGGCGATCTCGGTCGTATAAAACAATGTCTGAGATTGCCACGCTCGCTCTCCTTGTGAAAAATACTTTGTCAGCTCGCTCACAATGACAATTAGCATCATCCCACTCCCAGTTCCTTCCGCAGGCGCTGCGTTTTCTCCTGGGAAAGCTTTACCAGGTCTTCACCGCCGTAGAGTCTGGTCCCTTTCGTGTCGCGCACGGCAAGACGTTCGGTGCAGCAGTAGCAGGGGTCTATTGCTGCCAGAATAATGGTCGCATCAGAGATGGTAGCGCCCACTATGGTGGCCTTGTAGGTGGGCAGGTTCATGAATGTAGGCGCGCGCACTTTATGGCGCGCCGGTCGGTTCGTGCCGTCCGAGCGCACATAATGGAAACATTCCCCGCGCGGCGCTTCGATGTGCCCTATTCCTTCCCCCGGTGGAACGTTCTTAATGCGGGCGTCAATCTCGCCGGAAGGCAATGCGGTCAGGCACTGCTTCATAATTTTGATCGATTCGAAAGTCTCCAGCACGCGGACAACCAGTTTGTCAAAGACGTCTCCGTTTTGCCGCACGATCATATCCCACTGTACCCGGTCGTATGCGGCGTAGGAGCAGTTTTTGCGTAGGTCCCTGGCCACCCCGGATGCGCGTGCGGTGGGACCAAGAGCGCCGTAGGATAAGGCGTCTTTTTTGGACAAGGAACCGACTCCCTTGGTGCGCGCGTGCAGGACGGGATCATCCATCACCGCGCGGCGCAGCATGTCGAGCGTCGGCACTATGGAATCAAGCTTTTTCAGCACAACGGGAATATCTTCCGCCTTGATGTCGCGGCGCACTCCTCCCGGACGGAACATGGCGTAGTTGTTCCTGTTCCCTGAGAGAATTTCCATGACATCGAGAATTTCCTCGCGCAGTTTCCAGGCCCACATGAACACGGTGTTGTAGCCGAGGAAATGGCCGGCCAGGCCGAGCCAGAGGAGGTGCGAATGGATGCGCTCGCCCTCGGCGATGATGGTGCGGATGTATTTCGCCCGTTCCGGAACTTCCATCGGAAAAATGTCTTCCACCGCCTGGCAGAAGGCAAAGGGATGGCTGGTGGAGCAGATGCCGCAGATCCGCTCCACTACAAAAGTGGCCTGATCGAAGGTCTTCATCTCCGAAAGCTTTTCGATGCCGCGGTGGTTGTAGCCGAGATGCACGTCTATGCCGACAACGCGTTCGCCGTCCACTGTCAGGCTGAAAAACTCCGGTTCTTCCTGAAGCGGATGATAAGGTCCGATCGGTACGATTGTTCTAGGCATTAAACCCCCCGGTCCCGGATGGCGTTGGGGTCCCATTCCTTATAATCACGGCGCAGTGGATAAACACCTTCCGGCCAGTCGTCTGAAAGGAGAAGTTTTCTCATGTCCGGATGGCCTTTGAAATTTACCCCGAGGATTTCATGGATTTCCCGTTCGATCCAGTTGGCTGCGGGATATTCCGCTCCCAGCGAATCGATTTCGAGATCCGTTTTCTTCAGCCTGACCCTCAGGGAAATAATCAGATTGATGTCTTCCAGCGTGAAGTGATAAAGGACCTCGATATGCGCGCGGCTGTCCACGCCGGAGGCGATGTTAAAGCGCGCGCCGAGGTCCTTGATCATATATGACGCCCATTTCCGCAGGGAATCCTTTTTGATTTCGATGTAGACGCGCTTCGGAGATTTTTCCATAAACTCAACGATTTCTCCGGAGAACTTCTTGCGCAGGTCCTGCAGAACTGTTTCCCGGTTCATGACTTCTCCGCTCCCTTTTTGACTTTACCTATGAGCTTGGTGATTGCCGCGATGATCGCTTCCGGCCGCGGAGGGCAGCCGGGAACATAAACGTCCACCGGGATAATTTTGTCCACCGGGACCGGGCAGTTGTAGCTGTTAATGAACATGCCGCGGGAAAGCGCGCATTCCCCGATAGCAACGACCAGGCATGGTTTGGGAACCTGCTCGTAGAGCTTTTTCACCCGTTCCATGGATTTGCGGTTGGCCGAGCCGGTGACAAGCAGAACGTCCGCATGGCGGACGCTGCCCGCAAGGAGCATGCCGAAACGCTCGATATCAAAACGCGGGGTCAGGCAGTCCAGGACCTCGATATCGCAGTTGTTGCAGCTGCCTGTTGATAAATGGAAAACCCAGGGCGATTTGAGCAGCGCGTTTAATTTTACTCCCATCCTATACCCCCGCCAGGGCCAGCAGTACGGCAATGGCTGCCGTAAGCGTGACCGGTCCCCAGAAAAATTTTACGGTCTGATCTATGCGCAGGCGCGGATTGGTGTTGCGTATGACGGTGATCAGCGCCACCAGACCAATGTACTTGAGCGCGCAGCGCGGCCATCCGCCGGAATGCGCTCCGCCCAGGAAAAGCATGATCAGGAAAAATGGCAGCACGAAAAACAGCATGCTTTTCATCAGCCGGTAAACAGCGAGGCTCGCGCCGGAATATTCGATCAGCGGGCCGCTGTTGATTTCCGCTTCCGCCTCGGCAACGTCAAAGGGAACAAGCCCGAGTTTAGCCTGTACGCAGAGTACCGCCACGATAAAAGCCAGAAGGCCGGAGAGGTTCCCCGCGGTAAGGCCCTGCTGAAGCTGAAATCTTGTGATCGTTCCCAGTCGTATGGCATAGCCGGATTTGATCACCGGCACGATTATCGCCAGAACGAAGGGCAGTTCGTAGCTTAAGATCGCCTTCATCTCCCGCGACGCGCCCAGGCTGGCGTAGGGATTCCCCGACGCAAACCCGCCCATCATCAGGCTTATGGAGGGAATGCTCAGCAGATAGAGGGCCACAATTAGATCTCCTCCGAAGCCACGCGCCGGGTGGATGCTGTTCAGCCACAGAATAGTTGAAACAAGAGTCACAGCCGCGAGACCGACAAGCGGCGCCGCAAAAAAGGTAATCTGCGAAGCGCCCGCGGGAATCAGGTTTTCCTTTCCCAAAAGCTTCGCCATGTCAATAAAAGGCTGCCAGAGCGGCGGCCCAACGCGGTACTGCACGCGCGCGGTCACCTTGCGGTCCAGGCCGCAGGCAAGAAGCCCGATAACGGCAGTCGCGACAAAACCAAGAGCAACAAAAAGAAAAAGCACAGTCACAATAACACCTCGTCTGTAAATGCGGGATGCGAAGTTCGGAGTTCGGAAGAAGGATCCCTTAATAAGGGAAACCTACTTCCGCAATCCGCATTCCGCACTCCGCATCGTTTCACCGGGTGCTCATGACTCATGACTCATGACTCGGCACTGTCTGCTCATGCTTTCTCCCAGCGCCAGTGCGTGGAATGAATAATCAGGTTATCCCCCACAGCGAAAGTGAATTCGTCCATCGGCGTATCCGCGCTTTTTAAGCTGAGCGCCCCGTGCGGACAGCTTTGAATGCAGAGCGGCTCGCCCTGTTGGTTCCGCCGGTCCAGGCAGTAGTCGCAGATATGTATCAAAAGTGGCACATTTTCCGGCCAGATGGTTCCGTAAGGGCAGGCATGCGAGCAGGATTTGCAGCTGATGCAGCGCAGCTGATGCCGGACAAGGAGCTTTCCCTTGTCCTTCTGCTGCTCCAGAGCATCCTTGGGGCAGGCGTTCACGCAGTGCGGCTCTTCGCAGCGCCGGCAGATAAGCGCGTAGGTGGCCAGTTCCGCGACGGAAACTATGCCGTTATTGCCCGGTTTCTGCTGGTGATAATAATAGCTGCAGCGCACCTCGCAGCCGTTGCAGTTTCCCGTAGCACATTTGTCCAGATCAACATGAAGCTTCTGCTCCGGAGCCTTCGCAGGCTGCGCGCTAAGTTTTCCATGATGAAGTTCTTCCGCGCTCGTTGACATATTAATCCCAGATCTCCGGCGAGTTCTTTATAAGGTTGTAGCGGAATACCGGGCCGTCCTTGCAGGGGTAGTAAGTCCCCAGCCGGCAATGGCCGCATTTCCCTACGCCGCAGGACATATTTTTTTCCATGGAAAGAAAAATGTTTTCTTCGCGGAACCCCATCTCCAGCACCTTCCGCGTTCCGAACTTCATCATGATCGGCGGACCGCAGACAACGGCCACTCCATTGGCGAAGTCCATCTTCACGCTGTCGAGAATCAGGGTGACCAGTCCGACATGGCCCGGCCAGGTCTCATCGCCTTTGTCCACCGTGAGTTCAAGATTCAAATCAGGCCGCTGTGCCCAGCTTTCTATTTCCGTACGATAAAGAAAATCACTGGGAGTCTTGCACCCACCGCGGAAATATAGCTGCTTGAACTGCCCGCTGAGATCGAAAAAAGAATACATAAGGCTGCGCAAAGGAGCAAAACCGCAACCCCCGCCCAGTACGAGTACTTCCCGGCCCTTGAATTCTTCTATCGGGTAGCCGTTGCCGAAGGGCCCGCGCACGCCGATGGTGTCGCCCTTGTGCAATTGGTGCACCTTTTCCGTCACCTTGCCCACGCGCATTACGCTGACTTCCAGGACATCCGCTATTGCCGGGCGCGAAGAGGGAGTAAAAGGCGCTTCACCTACGCCCGGTATGGTGAGCTCGATAAACTGCCCGGTCTGAAAGCTGATGGGCTTCTCAGGTTTGAAGCGGATGGTCTTTATCGTCGTAGTTTCTGTGATGACCTCAAGAACCTCAGCGCGCATGGGACGGTAAAGATTGGGGGCGGTTTCAGGCATGATTCACCAATCTCCTTAATACCCGCCGGATATCGATTTTTGCCGGGCAGACGCTGATGCAGCGTCCGCAGCCGGTGCAGGCATAAACTTTGGCCACCTTGGGAAAGAAATCAAATTTTTTATCAAACCGGTTGCGCAGTCTCATCCAGAGTTTTTTCCGGGGATTTCCCCCTCCGGCAACGCGGGCGTAGCCTTTCAGCAGGCAGGAATCCCATACGCGCAGGCGCCGCATCTGCATGTCGTCCTTCTGGTCATATAAAAGGAAGCAATGGCAGGTAGGACAGATCTGGGTACAGCCGCCGCATTCTACGCAGTTTTTTGCTTCATCCTCCCAGATCTCCGAGTTGTAATTGCGCTCAATGATTCCCTGAAACCGGTCATGGCGGGGAATGTCGTAAGTCTGTATATTTTTTTCCACCGCCTTGATGACTTCCGCTCTTTGCGCGTCGCGCGCCTCGTTGTCATGGTCGGTAGCCTGCGTGAATAAGGAAGCGCATTCTTCCAGCAGAGCGCGGCCTTTATCGGAGCCGGCCTCGATCAGAAAAGAATCTTCCAATGTCGACATGTTCAGGTCGAAATCCGCAGTGGGATACGGCTGAACGCCAAGCGCCAGGCAGAAGCAGGTATCGATCGCGCAGGTGCAGTCTGCGCCGATAATCAGATTTTGTTCGCGGTTGCGGATAAAAAACGGATCTTTGAATCCGTGGTTTTTGAATACATGGTCCTGAACCTTCATTCCCTGGAGATCGCAGGCCTTGACGCCGAATATGGCCAGCGGTTTGCGGTGAGAACCGGGGACGTCCTGGAGAAAACCTTCCACAACGCGTTCCCTTGCGGGAGTAAAAAAGGCCTTAATCGGTTCCACAGGCCGCACCTCGCCGATAATTATGTCGTCGGCTGATCCTGTGTATTTTCGCAGAAAGCGGTGGTTGTTTCTTTTAACAGGGAAATAAACGTCGTAGGAAATAGAAAGCTTGTCCAGGAAGGCTTTGAGGTCCCGCTTTTTCAGTACGGCGCTTTCAATCACTTCGGAGGATGCTCCTTTAACTGATATCAGTCGCACTAACTATGGCGGATATTTGGACGAAAGAATTCTATAGGATTCTATACATTTGGCAGAGCTCAGCACAAGCAGGCGATTAGTTTTCCCTAAAAGAATTGATTCGAATCTGCGAGACCGGGCGTGAGTTTCTTTGCCGCAGGAGCGGGCGCGCCGGGAGCGGTGACTGCTTTTCCCGCGATGACCGCAACAGCGTTGGAAAAACGTGTGGGGAGGCTTTGTTTTTGCGGCGCCAATGATTGCATGCCGTTTGTCGCATCGCTTCCCGTTATTAATGGAGGCGATACCGAACGCGCAGATGCGGATGCGCGTTCAGCATCATTGGCGGTGACGAGGGGAGCGAGTTGCGACTGAAAAGAGGACTCCTTCCCCCCTTGCGGGGGAAGGTTGGGA
>CAZSAL010000012.1:0-57984 GCA_964604825.1 uncultured Elusimicrobia bacterium | reverse complement strand
CTGGTCTTCGGGTACGGGGGTGGGGCCTGGAACAGGGGTCTGTTCGTCCGCCATGACTGGAAGCATACTTAATCGATAATACATAGTCAAACCAAGGCCGCCGCTAATTTTCCCGGTTGGAGTGAATTTGGCCCCCGTTGCCTATAGCGTCGCCCGCGGTGACGAGGGGAGCCTCACCCTCCCCTCTCCCCGAGGGAGAGGGTGGTCGAAGACCCGGTGAGGCAATTTTGGAAAATCCTGCAATTTTAACTTTGGAACGACAGACAATTCTGTTCACGACCTCACCCATCAAAAAGTTAGGGGAGGTCGAGACGAAAACTAACCATTGACCATTGTAAAGTCCCGCTTTATAATGGTCACATGTACTTCTCGCGCTGGATCGATCCTCTCTTTAAGAAAGCAGTACAGTCGTTTCCTGCTGTTGTTCTAACGGGCGCACGGCAGGCGGGAAAAACCACGTTTCTGCGCCACGCACTGGGACCCGATTATCGGTATGTTCTCCTGGATGAACTGGATAAGAGGGATTTGGCTCACAACGATCCAAGGGGATTTCTGTCACGCTATCACCCACCTCTTCTTATCGATGAAATTCAACATGTACCGGATCTCTTATCTTATATAAAGGCTGCGATCGATGAACACAAGCAGCCTGGACAATGGGTGATAACGGGCTCCCAGCATTTTAACCTGATGAAAAATGTTGCGGAATCGCTTGCGGGACGCGCGGCTATTCTCCAAATGCAGCCTTTTTCCATCGCAGAAGCCTTGCGGACTCAAGAACCTCCTGCTTCTTCGTTACTGTCTTATCTTGAAGCATTGAACAACTTGCCGTCTGGCGAAAAGAAACCGGCGTCTCTTGACCTGGGGAAATGGCTGCTGCGCGGAAGCTACCCTGAACTTTGGGAAAAACCTGATTTTCCTCAAGATTTATGGTATTCGAGCTATATTCAAACCTATCTCGACAGAGATGTGCGCGGGAATATCCGCGAAGAAAACCTTTATGACTTTCAACGTTTCCTCAAGCTTCTGGCCGGACGGACTGCCACCGAACTTGATGTGGCTTCTTTGTCGCGCGAACTTGGGATATCTCAGCCTGCGGTTCGATCATGGATCGCCATGCTCGAAAGAAGCTCGCTGATTTTTTTGCTGCCTCCATATCACGCCAATTTTGGCAAACGAGTCATCAAAAGGCCGAAGCTATACTTCTTTGATACCGGGTTGGCGGCACATCTGGTAGGCCTGCAAACTCCGGATCATCTTCTTCATAGCCCCATGGCGGGCGCTTTGTTTGAAACAGCGGTAGTTTCGAATTTCGCGAAAACGCTTAGTTCCCTGGGCGGCCCGGAAGGATGCCTCTACTTCTGGCGAGCCGTTTCCGGCATTGAGGTTGACCTTTTAATCGACCTGGGAGGTGAGATTTTTCCGATCGAGATCAAGCTGACTTCTACGATTTATTCCGCCCACTATCAGTCTCTTGAACGCTGGCAAACACTTTCGGGCGTTTCACGAAAAGGATTTATCGTAAGCCAGGCTTCGGATATCGGGCGCCTGTCGCCCAACGTCACCGCTGTTCCGTGGTATTTACTATAACGCCCCCTCCCCTCTCCCCACAGACGTCTTGGGGGAGAGGGAGTTCTTGAGAGAAACCCCGCCGTACAACTAAAGAGATTCAGGCGAGGTCTATTGTCAGGCGGGATAATTTGCCTTCGCGCAGTTCGCGGGCAAATGGGTCAGGCAGGAAGGCGCCGTCGTAGGAAGCCACGCGCCCGTCCTCATACAGCAGATCAAACCGCACCGGCTGGACAGCTTCGTCCCCGAAAGTGTTTCTTCTCGACGGGTTGCGGTAGACGATCCAGGTTTGCCCCATCAGGCGAAAGCCGAAGGTGTTTTTCTCAAATTCGCCCGCCGCCTTTTTATTGAAAAGCCAGCCGGCTATCGCCGGTTTCGGCTCAAAAATCAGCTTGCCGTTTTTCCACTGGAACGGCCTGGCGCCCAGCCCCATGTAAAGCACCATGCTTATCCATTCCGCCGTAGCTCCAGTCAACCGCGCGACGAAACCGCGGCCATGCTCCTGGATGTCCGGGAAGCGGCTGCTGGCGATAAAAGAAGAGTTCTCCAGGATGGAACGCCCATAGCGCGCCGGATCCTGGAAAGCGACCAGCCCGCCGCGCAGATCCGCGAAAAATTCCTCCGCCAGGCCGCTGCGCAGAGTCTCGAGCATGAATTTGTAGGCCATGTGCAGGAAAACCGACTCGTTCTCGAGCCATCCCGGAGTAAAAATCTTCTCCCGCCCGATCTCGTCGGATTCACCGTCCAGCGGAAGGTTCAACCGGAACATTTTCAAGGAACGGTCGTAGAGACCTGAATTTTTAACGGCCCGGTAAAGCCTGCGGGCTTTTTCCCTATCGCCAATCGTGCGCAGGCCGTGCACCGGTCCTTCCAGGAAAGGAGTCACCGGCTGCTGGCGGAATTCGAGCGCCCGGACGTGTTCAAAGAGCGCAGGCTTTGCCTCGGCCTGGGCCGGCGCAGGTATCGCCTCCCAGCGCGTCACTTCATGAATAAAATATGTAACGCACAAACCGTCAGGGCGAAATGCCTTTGACAGCCCGGCTTCGAGCGTGCGGATCACCGCCGCCAAAAATGTCTCTATCTCTCCGCGGTTCAAGCCGCGTTCCTCTCCGTCAATGCCCAGCCGCGTGCGCTCTCTAAACTGCTCTTTGAGCGACGCCAGCGCATCCCACGTCTCGAAGAAATCTTCTTTCGGAGCAGAAAGTATCCCGGTCACCGCGGTCAATAATTCCGCCAGCTCCACAGGCATTACTGCCGCGCCGGACGGTTCGCCCCCGTCGCCAAAAAGCACGGGTAACAGATCCTGTACGTACACGGCCAGCCTCTTGAGTTCGAAAGATTCGTTTGAGGAGGATCCAAAGAGCGCGGGCAATCCGTTAAGAGCGTCGCACCAGCCGGGCCTGTCCGCTTCCATTTCAATTCCGATTCCGAAAGGGTCAAGCGAAGCCGCTTTAATCCCGATAATTCCCAGAACCTTCACCAGCAGCGTGGTGCCGTAGATATCACCCTGGCCATGCCGCGTACGGACCTTATGCGGATCAAACGTCCTCTGGCGGATAAGGTTTCTTTTTTCTTCATCAGGCACAACGGCATGCAGCTGCCTGATAGAACCGTCTTTGCGGCGCACATATTTCCGGGAACGCGGCTGCACAATGTGATCGCTGTCAAACCAGGTAAAATCGCGGCGGGAGAAAAGATCCTTCATTCCGTCGGGATAAACCGCCGCATAGTTTTCCAGCAGATCAAGGTTATATGTCCAGTGATCAACCCAGAACCCCTCGCCATGAGCGGCCTCCTGGATTTTCCGCGACCTTCCAAGAATGTATAGAAAAGTCTGATAGGCATCGGACCGGCCCGGATGAATCTGCAGTAACCGCTCGAATAACGCGCCGGGACTGAAAGGCCGGACCAAAAACGATTTCAACGATTCGCGTTCCTTATCCCCGGCAAAAATCTCCAGGACGGACGCAGCTTCGGGCTCCATATAGAATTTCTCGTGCTGAATGATCAGCGGATTAAAGCCGTCCAGCTGGATAAGGTTAAAGAACGTTTCAATATTTGCGGTGTGCACATCCGGGAAAAGCATGACTTCGGAACGCCGGTTCTGGTTGACGTCCCGGAAATTTCCGCTCCCCTGGGAAAAATAGCCCGGCGACACTTCGAAAAAGTTATAGTCGCGCTCCATGTCGCCGTGCTTGCGCGAGAAATAGTGGAACACACTGCAGTTCTTTTCCGATGTGACGGCGATAGGCCGGCCGCCGCGCAGGATGTTATCGAGAAACGCCTGGCGCGTATAAGCATCAAGGCGGCCGTCCCCCGTATGCAGCGGGAAAAGATCCGTCAGCTGCCGGATCATGCTGCGGTTTTCTTCGCGCTTCTTAGAGGTGTATTCCGGATCCTTCAAAAGGCGCTCGCGCAAAGACGCCGCTTCCTGCCAGGAGTTCGACTGCCCGTAAAACGAATGAATCGTGAAGGATTTGCCCGGAGCGAGACGGCAGGAAAATGTGGAAAAGGCCGAAGCCGTAAGGGACTCCGTGCGCTGCGTCAGGGAGGCGAAATTGCGCCTGCTCTGGAAAAGGCGGGGGACGGTGAAACTGGTGTCTTCGCCGAAGACAATCGCCGGATCGACGATCATTTTAAGACAGCGCCCGCCGCTGCTGCGCTGGCGGGCGTCCGCCAGAGGCTCGGTGGCGGACGAGAAGGCGAAAAAACCGCCCTCGATCCACTGCACCTCGGGTTTATCGCTCGGTTCGACTTTTAATTTATAGAACGGCAGATTTTTATCGCTGTGCCGGACCTCGGCAAAAGCCTCCATCGTCCGGGACATGTGCTTGAGCAGCCAGTCGTTCAGGCCGAAAGGAGCTATCTGAGGCAACCCGTCCACCACTTCCAGGTCTATGGGGCGTTTACCTTCGTTGGCAAACCGGATATCGCGTATGAGAAAGGGAAGGTTTTCATTTGGCGCGTTGAAAACCACGGAACTGACGGAAAGCCCGCCTGGGAAAAGCTCTTCCAGTTCGATCTCATGCGGACGTATGCGCATGATCTGACGGCTGACGTTCCCGCTACGGAAAGCCTCCTGAAAGTTCGCGCGTGATCCGCTTCCTGCCCGTAAAAATGTGCGGAACCCCATGATCGGGGTGACATTATAGGCCTTGTTCGCGGGATAAAATTCGAGCATAGCGCCGTTTTTGTCGCGCACGCCGAAACTTGAAACGCATTGGCCGCGGTTTGTGTAGAAAAGCCAGAGAGGTTTTCCCAGTTCCCCCGCTATTCCGGGAAGGAAGCTGGAAAAAGTGCGGGTGTCATTGTAATTTTCGATTACAAAGGCATCCGCTTCTAAACGAAATTTTGGAATCGCCACGGGTGCAGTATTTTATCACAGAATTATTCGTTCAGGTGCAGGAGCTCGGGGATTGTGACAAATTCATAGCCCTGTTTCCGCAGTTCCGTGATTATGACAGGCAGCGCGGCAACGGTCTGGCTGCGATCTGCGCCGTGACGGGTTTCGGCTCCATCGTGCATTAAAATTATGGATCCGTTCTGCACGTGGATCAGGACGTTCCGCACGACCCTGGAAACTCCGGGCATGGTCCAATCGCGCGATGCCACGGACCAGAGAATGACCACATAACCCAGATCTTCGGTCTGTTTCAACGTCAGGGGATCAACCGCCCCATAAGGCGGGCGGAAAAGCGTCGGCGATTTCCCGGTAGCACTCTCGATGGCTGTTTCGGCGCGCAGGATCTGCCGGCGCACCGCAGGATTTAAATCCAGGATGAGATCAGGGTGGCCATAGCTGTGGTTACCGATAGAGTGGCCTTCCCGGACAATTTTTCCGGCGACGTCCGGATAATGGTCCACATTGGCTCCCACCAGAAAAAAGGTCGCCTTCACATGATAATCGCTCAGGATCTTGAGTATTTCGGAGGTATAGGGCTCATTCGGGCCGTCGTCAAAGGTAAGAGCCACTTTGTGTTCCATCGGGCTGCCGTGCCAGTATACGATTCCCGGCCTGTTCTGCCGCACGCGCGCTTCGGCGCTTAGGGCAATGAAGAAAATCAGACCGGCGACTTTTAATCTGGATCTGGCCATGTTATTAGAGTAACAATTTAAACGAAGGAGTGATTGCCGATTTAAGCGAACGCGGCGCTTTCGGAGTATTGAACCATTTCCAAGATAAGAGAGGCGGTTTCGTTAATTGGAATCCTGCCGACATTAATAGTCAGATCGTAAAGCAGCGGATCATCGCTGTTCCTGTTGAAACAACGGCGTACGAGCGCGGATCGGGATGCGTCCGTTTCAATCAAGTAGCGCCGCGCCTGTTTTTCGTCCCAGCCATAGATCCGCTTCAAACGCTCCATGCGCCATGCCGGAGGCGCAACCAGCCTTACGTGCGTCCCTTTAGGAAGATTTGCCGTAATGCAGGCCCCTCCGCGACCCAGCACAATGACCTTTCCAAAAACGGCAAACGTGCGGATGGCCGCAAACATCCGGTTATAAACTATTTCCTGCGGCGGCCTGCCGGTGAACATCTGCAGAAGCGCATCTTCGACGGCGGAATGAAATTCTTCCGAAGCCAGTTCCCTGAATGAAGTCCATAATCCCTTGTCGGCAAGAAGGGCGCGGCAGGTCTCCGCATCGAAAAGACGCCAGCCTGTCATGCCGCGCTTCTCGAATAGGTCGATCAAAGCGCATGCCAGCGTATGGCCTCCGGCGCCGGTTTCCCGCGAGATGGTTATAAAGGGATTAATTCCTTCCCTGACCGTCCGGCCCGCCGGAGCGGTTACATGTCTTGTCCGTCCTAGAGCTTCCAAAAATGATTTCATCGCTTCCACATTTCTCATATCTTCGCTTAGATTCTCCGTATCAGCCCAGGATCTTGTTCAGATTGTAGGCGGCGCTGATCAGTCCCAGATGAGTGAAGGCCTGAGGGAAATTACCCAGTTGCTCGCCGCTCGGACCGATTTCCTCTGCAAAAAGGCCCAGATGGTTGGCGTAGCTCAGCATTTTCTCAAAGACCCAGCGCGCCTCCTCCGCTCTGCCGGCGCGTGCCAGAGCTTCCACATACCAGAAAGTGCACATGGAAAACGAACCTTCCCCCACGCTTTCCCTGGCTGCTACAGCGCTGTCATATTCGTAGCGTTTTACCAGGCTGTCGGATACAAGCGTGTTTTTTATGCGGTCGATCGTGCCGATCATGCGGGGATCAGTCGGCGAAATAAATTTAACCAGCGGCATGATCAGAGTGGAAGCATCGGTCCTTTCCGATCCGTAATACTGGACAAAAGACCGCAGCCTGGGATTCCAGCCGTTACGCATGATGTCTTCGTAAATCTCGTCCCTCGTGCGAACCCACAAGCCCCAGTCCGCCGGAAGACTGCGTTTCTGCGCCAGCCGCAGGCCACGGTCTACGGCCACCCAGCACATGACCTTGGAATAAGTGAAATGAAAATCGCCGGCGCCGTTCCCGGCGCAAGTTTTGGTCGGGACGGCGCGGAATTCCCATATCCCACGATCTTTGTCCTTCCAGTGGCGGCAGACGTAGCCGAGCAGTTTCCGCAGATTTGCCCAGAGCTCGTAGCCTATAGGGGAACCAAACTTGTTATAGAGATAAACCGAATCCATTAATTCGCCATAGATATCGAGCTGGAGCTGGCCTCCAGCCTCATTACCGACGCGAACAGGCCTCGATCCGCGGTATCCCTCAAGGTAGTTGAGTTCGCTTTCCGCAATCTGCTGCTCGCCGTGAAGCCCGTAAAGTATTTTCAGGGATCCGTCAGGGCCTATTTCTTTCATGCGCTCCTGCAGCCAATTCATGAAAGCCGCGGCCTCGTCGCTGAAACCGAGGCGGAGAAGCCCGTAAAGCGTGAAGCTTGCGTCGCGGATCCAGGAGTAGCGGTAATCCCAGTTGCGGGATCCTCTGATCACTTCCGGCAGGCCCATTGTCGGCGCTGCGACTATCGCTCCGGAAGGAGCAAAAGTCAGCAGCTTTAAAACCAGCGCAGACCGAGTGACCATTTCGCGCCATCTGCCGGAATACTTCATAGGGCGGATCCAGTTGCGCCAGTAAGCTCCCGTAGATTCGAATGCGTCATTGCAGTGCTCCGGGAGGCTGCAGAGCGACTGCCGGCATCCCTTCTCAACGTACCGCAGCACGAAACAGCGGGTATCGCCCTCATTCAGAGTGAATTCCCCCCAGACCCCTCCACCGTTAATTTTCAGCGGCTGCGCCGAGTGCAGCGCCAGGTCCATATCCCTGGAATGAAAAACAAAACCGCATTTATGTTTCCTCACCAGTGGTTTTTCCCTGCCGTAATTAAAGACCGGGTAGCATTCGATGCGGAACCGGACTTTCCCTTTGACAACCCGGAGTATCCGGTAAAGTTCGTGGGCATTTTTATCGTCCGTGGGATCAGCCGCGATAGGCATGAAATCAATAATTTCACCCACGCCGTCGGGATTCAAAAACCGGGTCAAAAGGATGTTTGTGTCGGAGAAATACATCTGCTTATGGGTGGATTCGCGCACCGCGTAAATTCTGAAATAGCCGCCGCGATCCGCGTCCAGGATAGCGCCAAAAATTGACGGGGAGTCAAAATGAGGCAGGCAGCACCAGTCAATGGAACCGTCGATGCCGACCAGAGCCACAGTATGCAGGTTGCCGATAACGCCGTAGTTTTCTATCGGCTTATAACGGTTTGCAGGTCGTACATTGGCGATATTTACCGCGCTGATGCGTTCGGCAGGAAGCGCTTTCATCCCTTTATTTGACACGCCACAACCGAGGAGAGTGACCGACACATTGTGTCATTCCCGCGGCCGTAACCGGGAATCCGGCTGTTTCATATAAATCCCCGATTACGACATTCGGGGATGAGACTTTTTCCTATAGGGTTTGTGGAAGTCTCAGTTTTTAGATTCGGGATTATCCCGGGTTTGAGAGGATTTCGAACGGCGTTCTGACTCCGGAGGCCAGGGACGTTTTTCTACACGCCTCTCCGGAAGGATGTTGCGGTCAATCCAAATGCCCTTCTGTCCGACAACAGGTCTTTCGCGGAGACAGAAACACCCGGTTTTTTCACAGCACCCTTTGCAGCAGTAGGTTTCGCCTTCATGCGTATAGCCTTCGCCTTCGTTTGACCAATAGTCTTTAACGAGCCCGCAATTTGGACATTTTCCTTTGTGAAAGCGGGTTTCCGGAGGGAGCATCTGGCTTGAACCACGCATGACAATATTTTAGGCTTAACCCGACGGGAAAGCAAACGCGGCGTAAGCGGGATTTTCTGCTTTCCCTTCCTGGCACTGTCCGATTATTCAGGAGGAAATATTCTACGATGACGGTTAATGCGTAACTTCAAAGAACTTGCCGCCGCACTGCGAAGGACGATAAAAGGCGAGGTCCGTTTTGACGACGGATCGCGCGCGCTTTATGCCACGGATTCTTCCAATTACCGCCAGGTTCCCATTGGAGTCGTAATTCCCAAAAACAAAAATGATGTTATCCAGACAGTAGCTTTATGCCGGAAATACGGCGCCTCTGTCCTGTGCCGCGGCGCGGGCACGAGCCTGGCCGGGCAGGGCTGCAACGCTGCCGTAGTGATCGACATGTCCAAGTTCATGAACCGCATCCTCGACCTGGATGCGCAAAAGCAGACGACCCGCGTTCAACCGGGAGTGGTGCTTGATACGCTGCGGCGCGCCGCGGAGAAGAAAGGTCTTACTTTCGGGCCGGACCCGGCTACGCACAGCCACTGCACGCTGGGCGGAATGCTCGGGAATAACTCATGCGGCGTCCATGCCCTGATGGCGGGTAAAACCGTGGACAACGTTATTTCCATGGAGATTCTTACCTATGACGGCCTGATTATTGAAGTCGGAGAAACTTCGGAAGCCGAACTGACTGAAAAAATCTCCCGCGGCGGACGCGCCGGCGAAATTTATTCCCGGCTCAGATCGATCCGCGACCGGTATGCGGACCTGGTACGCCAAAGGTACCCGAAAATTCCCCGCCGGGTGTCCGGCTACAATCTCGACGAACTGCTGCCGGAAAACGGCTTCAACATTGCCCGCGCCCTCGTTGGATCTGAAGGCACCTGCGCCACCATCCTGGAAGCGACGCTGCGCCTTGTACGGTGGCCGGCGAAACAAACGCTTGTCGTCCTCGGCTACCCGGACATCTACCAGGCTGGCGATCATATCCCTGAAATTCTTTCCTTCAAACCCCTAGGGCTGGAAGCGGTTGACTATCAACTGGTGACCTTCCTGAGAAAACAACATGACAGGCTGGAAAACATTCAGCTTCTGCCGCCGGGAAAAGGCTGGCTGCTGGTCGAATTCGGCGGAGAAACTAAGGAGGAATCTGATGCGAAGGCGCGACAAATGATTTCCGCCTTGGGAACCCGGTCCCAGGCTCCGGCTGCAAAACTCTTCTCCGACGAAAAAGAAGCAGCAACCGTATGGAAAATCCGCGAAGGGGCTCTTGCAGCAACAGCCTTTGTTCCAGGCAGGCCTGACACCTTTGAAGGCTGGGAGGATTCCGCCGTTCGGCCGGATCAGGCGGGAGCCTATTTGCGCGAACTTCGCGCGCTGTACGAGAAATACGGCTATGAAGGAGCGTTCTACGGCCACTTCGGACAGGGCTGCATTCATACGCGCATAACCTTCGACTTTTCTTCCCGGGAAGGGCTTACGACTTTCCGGAAATTTCTGGATGAAGCCTCCGACCTTGTTTTGAAGTACGGGGGTTCCTTTTCCGGCGAGCACGGCGACGGGCAGGCCCGCGCCGAGCTGCTTCCGAAAATGTTCGGGCCTGAGCTTATGGAAGCGTTCCGGGAGTTTAAAACCGCCTGGGATCCTGACAGGAAAATGAATCCGGGAAAACTTATCGACGCCTACGGTATTCTGGAAAACATGCGTCTGGAAAACTGGCATCCGCAGGCTCCTCTGACCCATTTCAGTTTTGATGATGTGGGCGGGACTTTTCTCCGCGCCGCGCTGCGCTGCGTAGGCGTTGGGAAATGCCGGAAAACCGACAGCGGCGTCATGTGCCCCAGCTACATGGCTACCCTGGAAGAGAAATACTCGACGCGCGGCCGTTCTCGAATGCTCTTTGAGATGCTGCAGGGCGAGGTCATTAAGGGCGGGTGGAAAGATAAATCCGTCAAGGAGGCGCTTGATCTTTGCCTGTCCTGCAAAGGCTGTAAAGGCGAATGCCCTGTAAATGTGGATATGGCCTCATATAAATCTGAATTCTTTTCGCACTATTACGAAGGCCGCTTGCGTCCCATTCGCGCCTATGCCTTTGGGCTTATAGCCTGGTGGTCGCGCATGGCTTCCGCTGTTCCGGGACTGGCCAATTTCATCGGCCAGAATGCCGTCACCGGAAGGTTGCTGAAACAACTGATAGGGATAGCTCCGGAGCGGGAAATCCCGCGCTTCGCGGAACAAACATTCAAGCAGTGGTTCTTCGGTCGTGGCGACAACCATCTCCCTCTCCCATCTGGGGAGAGGGATGGGGGTGAGGGGCCTTTTTCAAAACCCTCATCCAACCCTTCTCCCCAGAAGGGAGAAGGTACGAGGAGTTATCAGCCTGTCATTCTCTGGGCGGATACCTTCAACAACCATTTCCACCCCGAAGTTGCGCGCGCGGCAGTGGAGGTACTCGAGCAGGCCGGATTTAATGTCATTGTTCCGCGCGGGCTTTTCTGCTGCGGCAGGCCCCTTTACGAACACGGGATGCTGAAGCTGGCGAAACAATGGCTGATCAATATCATGGACTACCTGCGTCCGCAGATTCGGCAGGGAATTCCCATGGTAGTGCTCGAGCCGAGCTGCGCTTCCGTATTCCGCGATGAACTGCTGAATTTTTTCCCGCATGATCCTGACGCCCTGCGCCTGAGCAGTCAGACTTTCCTTCTGAGCGAGTTTCTGGAGATGGTCCCAGGCTATAAGCCGCCCATTCTAAAGAGAAAAGCTGTTGTTCACGGGCACTGCCATCACAAGGCGCTGATGAAAATGGCGGATGAAGAGGCGATTTTGAGGAAGATGCAGGTTGATTTTTCCGTTCCCGAATCCGGCTGCTGCGGCATGGCCGGAGCTTTCGGATTTGAAAAAGAACACTCCGCGGTTGCCGGTACAATCGGCGAGCGCGCCCTGCTTCCGGCAGTCAGAGAAACTCCGGAGGATACGCTTATAATCGCCGATGGCTTCAGCTGCCGCGAACAGATCCGCCAGGGCACCGGCAGGAAAGCCCTTCATCTCGCGCAAGTTCTCCGATTAATCAAAAATAAACCGGAATAATCAACGTAACCTGGGCACACGTTTGCCCGCAACTACGGCAATTGGAAGGAAGTATAAATGTCTCTAAACGATTGGTTCAGGCTGATCCGAGGATGGCTTCAAGAGCTCCACGCCTGAGCAGATCCTGTTTTTGAGTCAGGCGTTCTTCATCGATTTTTTGCATCTTTTGACGGGATATTGAAGACAGTATTGGTTTGCTCAGAACACCAGGATGTCCCGGCACAGGCATTGTCATGGGTTGGATGCCTGCTGAAGAAAACGCCGCCGCAGAATGGATGAAACAGACCAGAATCCAGAGATATGAATGCCTCATACTGACCCCCTGTCTTTTACATTAAACAACTTATCTAAAGATCTTCGATAAGCTTTTTGCCGCGTGCCTGTTCGAGATGAAGATCCGGCACGAGCTCAGGGTTGACTTCAAGCGCCTGAAGGGCGGCTATTTCGGCGCGCGCCTTATCTTTTTCGCCCGTTTCTTTAAAAAACTCAGCCAGATAGTAGTGCGTGTAAGGGTTTTTGGGGTCTATTGCCAGGGACTTGTTTAATTCTTCCAGCGCCCTTTTTTTGCCGCCACCTGCAAACCCGGGAACCTTGTAATCAACGACTCCCAAAACCCGGTAACCGCCGCCGCCGTCATAGCGATCATTCAGCCTGTTCACTTCCGCCATTTCGCGCCTGATGGGGTTCACCAGAAATAAACTTTTCAGGACACCCCGCGCATCCCCGTAGGAACCTTGATTGCATCCCAGCCAGTAGTGGCTTTCCACTGAATCGGGATTTTTCGCTATGCCTTCCTGCGCCAGATCTATGCCCCGCTGGAAGAATTGCAATTTATCCGCCCGAGAATCTGCAACGTCCCCCACCCAGTACGCGGCGCGGGACGCTTTCCATGCGGCTTGGACATCTCCGGGATTCGCGGTCAGAGCCAGTTCGTAATAGTGCAAGGCGATTTTCGCCTGTACAGGGTCTTCGCGTTTGGCGTAGGCGGCGTCTCCCTGATCAACCAACGAAACCGGCGGATTCCCGGCAAAGGCTGCTCCACCGCATAAAAATGTTGTGAGGCACATCATGAATTTCCATTTGGGCAATTTGTTGTTCATTGCTCCCTCCCGATGGGTCAATTCTACAACTCTGCCGCGTATTTGCCTCTTTTTTGTAGGATCATGTCATGTCGGCTCCGTTTCCCGCAGCTATTGTGAGTTCCATTCTGGTCAGCCTGCTTGGGCTGATCGGCGTCATCACTCTATTTCTGGACCCGCCACGCCTGCAACGCATCACCTACCTCTTGATCAGCCTGGCGGTCGGAGCGCTTATCGGGGATGCCGTTCTGCACCTGCTTCCAGAAATATTCCGGAAAGACGGGACCAGGGGATCATACTGGATACTGGCAGGTTTGTTTGTCTCCTTTTTTCTGGAAAAGTTCCTCCGCTGGAAGCAGGATCACGGGATTATACCCCATGGGCAGGAAGGCCATGTCCACGTCCACGCCATTAAGCCGGTCGGTCGCATTATCCTGATCGCGGACGGCCTGCATAACTTTATCGACGGGCTGTTAATAGGAGCCAGCTACCTGGCCAGCATCCCCATAGGCATCGCCACTACTTTTGCGGTGATTTTTCATGAGCTTCCCCATGAACTGGGAGATTTCGGCGTTCTGGTTGACTCGGGATGGAAGCCAGGCAGAGCGCTCTTATTCAACTTCTTGTCCGCCTGCGTTGCGATTTTCGGCGTCCTTGCGGCTTTCGTGTTCCAAAGCTTTGTACAGGATTTCACAACGATAGGCCTTTCGATAACGGCGGGCTCTTTTTTATATATCGCCGGGTCCAACCTGATACCCGAACTCCAGAAGGAGAGCGCGCCTTCCAAATCCTTCCTGCAGATAATTACGATCCTCGCCGGCATAGGCTTCATGGCTTTGCTGCTGCGGGCTGAGTAACCCCCACCGCCTTCCTCTAAAAGCAAGTAACCGATATGTGCCGGAATGTGTCCAATCAGCGCACAACGATATAACAACATATTTAAAACGAACAGGAGAAATTGATGCGTTTCTCAAAAACTATCTTATGTATGGTTCCATTCCAATTAGCGCTTGCCAGTGAGGCATGGCCTGCGGGCGCTATGGTTACGGACAGTTTCGCTACTGCAGCCCGCGACGGGACAAATGAGACCTCTCCATCGAAAACAACCGAAACCGCGTCAAAAACTCCGGAAAATGAAATCTTAAGCATTGCTGAAGAATTACACCCGCCGGCAAAGATTATTAACCCTGCGGGATCAGGCGCCAAAACCTCGGCCTCGGTTCCGAACACACGGGATCAGACCCCAATGTCGACTTTGGGGTCTGACACCTCCGCAGAGACCGGATCTCCCACGTCAGATAATCAATAATGAAAAAAACCATCCGCATCGCCGCCCTGGGAGATGTGCATTGCACAAAGTCCGGGGTCGGCCATTTTTCACCGATTTTCAAGCAGATGGCGCAGGATGCGGATATCATCGCGGTCTGCGGCGATTTGACGGATTACGGCCTGGTTCAGGAAGCAGAGGTAGTAGTTCAGGAAATGGCTCCGGCCTTCCGGGTCCCGGTACTGGCAGTTCTCGGAAACCATGATTTCGAATCGGGCAAGAATAAAGAATTGACCCATATATTCAGGAACGCCGGGATCAACATGCTTGATGGCGACAGCCGGGAATTTTATGGAGTCGGATTCGTCGGCGTGAAAGGCTTCGGCGGCGGATTCGGCAACAAGGCGCTTCAGCCCTGGGGCGAAGAAGTGATGAAAGGTTTTGTGCGGGAAGCCATGGAGGAAGCGATGAAGCTTGAGTCCGGTCTGGCGAAACTTCACACCGCCAAAAAAGTGGTCATAATGCATTACTCTCCTGTTCGAGAGACCGTGGAGGGCGAACCCCCGGAGGTATATCCTTTTTTAGGATCCAGCCGGCTGGAAGATCCGATTAACCGTTATCACGTAACCATGGCGCTTCACGGACATTCACATTCCGGCCGTCCTGAAGGAAGGACAAAGGGACAGGTTCCCGTTTACAACGTGGCCATTGATCTTTTGAAGAAAGCCTTTCCCGGCAGGCCGCCTTTCCGGATTTTCGAGATAGCGGTGGATAAGGAAATTCCCGCAGTAACGCAAACCATGGGAGCGATGAAGACTGCGCCATGACATCGGTTGATTTAGCCCTCACGAAACCGGAACGCCAGATTTACCGGAATGCCATGCGCATCATGACTGAGGAGAATATCCCATTTCTGGTGGGAGGCGCATATGCCCTGCGGTATTACGCCGGCGTTGTCCGAGACACCAAAGATTTCGACATTTTTATATTAAGGAAGGATTGCAACCGGCTGCTGCGCCTGTTTGCGGCAAATGGCTTCCGCACGGAAATAACCGCCAGGCACTGGCTGGCCAAGGCTCACTACCAGCAGTATTTTATAGACATCATTTTCGGGTCGTATAACAAGATCTGCGAAGTCGACGCGGAGTGGTTCAAGAACGCGGTTCACGGAAGGATTCTCGGCATGCCGGTCAGGCTGATTCCTCCCGAAGAAATGATCTGGTGCAAGTCCTATGTCATGGAACGGGACCGTTTCGACAATGCCGACATCGTGCATATAATCCATGCCCTCGGGCCCCACCTGAACTGGGACCGCCTGGTCCGCCGTTTTGGCGACCACTGGCGCGTCTTGTTCAGCCACCTTGTCCTTTACGGTTTCATTTATCCATCCGATAAAACCAACATTCCGCTATCCGTGATCAACGATTTCTCCGACCGCATGAAAACTGAAGCGCTGGAAAACGGCAGGCAGGAAATGATCTGTCGCGGGACGCTTCTCTCCAGAACCCAGTACGTACTTGATGTCGACAAGCTGCATTATGCGGATGCGCGGCTTGCCCCCCTGGGCCTGATGACCGCAGACGAAATCCTCGAATAAACTTGACCGAAATTTTTCACTACTCCCTCACCCACCCCTGCGGGTCGGCCTCTCCCCTTATCCGGGGCGAGGCAGTGACCTTAATTAAACCGCATTACGGTTATATGGCGGTAATGGGATTGGGGTTGGGGTTGGGTTTTTTTATGGGATCGCCCGCAGCCGGAGCGGATAGTTCTTCCCGAAGCACCCGCAGCACTTCCGCCACGGACCAGGCCTGCGCGATACAGCCGCGCGGATCATGCGGCATATCTCCGTCAAAAACTTCGCTGATCGTGCCAAGGCCCGCCTCCCAGAGATGTGTCAACAACAGAGCCAGATGCGCGCGCAGATGCGCCTGCGTGCGCCCGGACTTGCCGTGCACTTTCTGATAAGCGGAAAGAAACGGTCCTATCAGCCAGGGCCAGACCGTTCCCTGATGATAGGCGCGGTCACGCTCCGCAACGCCGCCACGATATGCGCCAACATAATGACTGTCTCTGGGGTCAAGAGTGCGCAAACCGAACGGCGTCAATAAAATCTCTTCCACTTTATCAACGATTCTTTCCGCCCTGTCCGGGGTAACGCTTTCAAACGGCAGGCTCACCGCAAAAATCTGATTGGGGCGCACGCTTGAATCTTTCTCGCTTCCATTTATCACGTCGTAAAGATATCCGCCTTCTTCATACCAGAACTGCCGGTTGATCGAATGCCACACGCGGTCCGCCAGATCCGACCAGTGCCGTTCCCGATCGCTGTCGCCGATCCGGCCGGCGATCTGCGCCATAATGCGCAGCGCGTTATACCAGAGCGCCTGAATCTCAACCGGCTTTCCGCTGCGCGGGGTTACGGTCTGCCCGCCGGTTTTGACGTCCATCCAGGTGAGCTGTACGGAAGGATCCCCGCCGCAAATAAGCCCGTCCAAATCCATATGTATGCCGTAGTGCGTACCCTTCTGATACCAGTCCATAACCTCCCTCATATGAGGCCAGAGGTTTGTCTGGACAAAATCGAAATCCTTGGTATAGCGAAGGAAATGAAAAATCGAGAGTATAAACCAGAGGCTGGCATCGATTGTGTTGTATTCCGAAGACCGCGTTTCGTCCGGGAAGCGGTTGGGAATCACTCCCTGGTTCATTTCCATGGCGTAGCCCTTCAACAGATCACGCGCGATCTCGAAGCGCCCTGTGGAAAGAAGCAGACCGGGCATGGAAATGAAGGTATCCCTTCCCCATTCCTCAAACCAGGGATATCCGGCGATAATGCGATGGGGAACCGGCTCCCCGGCTTCAGGGGAAGCCGGTCCTCTCTGGACGACAAACTGGTCTGCCGCAACAACAAGATGCTGGGTGACGTCGTCGGTCGCTTCCCATCCCTTCAAGAGGTTCTGTCTGCGCCTGCGTTCTGCGTTCAGAAGAAAATCCGCGTCGAAATAACCCGCTCCTTCCGTAGTCAAAACAATGATCGCCGGATTATTCTCATTCAAATGGAAACGCAGTTCTCCCGGAGTCCAGAAATCTTCGCTGAATTCCAGCCCGCGCTCTTTTTCCTTGACGTACTGAACCTGTCTGTACCAGTTAAAACCGCTTTCGTATCGTTCGGCGTTGTGATGGACATAAATGGTTGGCACGCCTTCATAGGGATTCAACAAGAGCACGCCGCTGCGCACTTCCGCCTGCGGCCGCAAAGAAGGGTTTTCCCGGTGCAGGGCGTGAAAAGGCCTTCCGGTCAGGTAAGGTCTGATGCGCAGTTCAGCGCTGCAATCAGGCTTCCTGACGCGGTATGTAATGATGGCGGTATTCTGTCCGTGTATTAAGGTCAGCGATTTTTCGATGACAAGCTGCCCGGCGCGATAAGTCCATACAGGCCAGGGATCCAGGCGGAAACCGGAGAGATTACGGAATCCCTGAGGAGATATCCTTTTGGGATACTGCTGGCAGGAAAGCTCATACTGCTGGCCGTCGACGGTTATGATTTCTTCCAGGGCATTGACCAGCGCCATGCGCCCCGCAGGCGGATGCATAGCCGCAACGAGCACGCCATGGTACCTGCGCGTGTTGCAGTTGACGATCGAAGACGAGGCAAATCCTCCAAGGCCGTTTGTCTCCAGCCATTCCTTGGAGAGCGCCGTCTCAAAATCGGAACAGATATCCTGGTCAAAAGCGATCAATTCCCTGCCTCCATTAATAAAATAAGTTTATGTTTTTTTGGAGAAATTAAAAAGCGGGCGGCCAAAAGGGGTTGGCCGCCCGCAGATTGTGAGACCGATTTAAGACCCGCTTAGAACGTCACGTACCAATCGGCGCTGATCGTGTTCTGATTGCGCACGGCGCTTCCATCGCTTTTCTCGAAGAAAGCCTGATTGCTCCAGTCGTGACGGAATTCAAGACGCGTAAACATATTCGACGTCAGCTGCGTCTTATGGGTCAAAGTGAATTCTTTCACGGTCTGATTAACACCGGTAAGATTTCCTTCGTTGATTAACGCGGGAGACGACCCGAATCGGAAGGCGTTATTCTGGTCATTTAACACTTCAAACCTCGCGATTTCGGTGAATTTGGATGTCGCAGCATAGGAAGCCCAAATACCGGCGCCGGACCAGTGTGACGTACCGGCACCGCCGGCAGTGTCAGGATCGTTGGTCTGCTGTCCCCAGTTCAATTGGGCATTCAGACTCAGTTTATCCGTAGGGTTGTACCCGCCAACCGTATCCAATGACAACCGCTGTGAATGCGTCGGGTCCGGAAGTTCCTTGCCATAAGTTCCCTGAAAACTCCAAGAGGTCTGTTTGGTAGGAGTCGTGGCTACCTGCCAGGTAACGGTCTTGCCGTCATTATTATCCGAGGCAATGTCCCAGCCATTGATCACTCCGAAAGTAGCATTGACCTTGTCATTGAAGGTATAGACCGCCCTGGCGCCGGTATGAGCGATGCATTCCGCTTCGGTGAAAAGCAGTCCCTCAGAAAAGTTGGGATTATAGATGGTATCCACAACCTCAACGCCTTCCAGAGTCACGAACTTTCCACCGCTGATCTGCAGTTTGGGCAGCGACGGTACGGCGTAGGTGAGATAAGCCTCTTGAAAAGCAAAGGAAGCGTTTCCCGTTCCGGCCACAGTGTTCAACACCTGGGCGTCATTCCCCGCTTTAAGCTTCACTGTGAATCCGTAGTGATCGCTGTCCCCTACGGGCTTGGCAATCTGCAGCAGGAAGCTGTTGAAAATGAAACTATTCGAATTGGTGTCGAACTGACGGTCCGCGTTCACGCGAGACTTCGGATCATTCAAGTTCGCGACATAAGAAGCCTGCAAATACCCGCTCATCCCGATCGTGTCATACCATTTGGCCGCAGGCGTGTCGCCATAGGCCCTGCCGAAACCAGCCGTGCTTATACCTATTAAGGAATTGACCACAACTTTTCTAATCCATCTCGGACTTCTCATATACCCTCCTTTTTATTAGTGACAAAAAAAGGCGTCCGCCAAAAATCAGCGAACGCCTTCGTTCAAACCGGGGCGCCTCCTGGCGCCATAAAAAAAGCGCTCCAGTCCATTTTGACCGGAACGCCATTGGATTACTTCGCGGCACGGCTTCGTGCAAGCGAGTAAAATATAGCATAGCCCTTCCTAAGTATCAAGCGATTTTTTGATCCCCATCTGGTATGACTGTTTTTCTATTCCCCGGTTTGACGTTCATCCGTAAGGCCAAGCCGGCGATGAAGCAGGTAAACAAGCGTCGGTTGAAAAACCCGGGTCAGCAGGGCAATGGCTACGGCGCCTCCGATAACCACAATCGCCAGGGGGCGCTGCGTTTGCGAACCGATTCGCGTAGATAACGCCGCAGGCATGAGCCCAAGTATGGACACCAGCGCTGTCATCATTACGGCGCGGAACCGGCGGTCTGCGCCCATGACAATTGAATCAACCACAGAGTGGCCTTCTTCCCAGAGTTGGCGGATATAAAAATTCAGCAGTATCCCGTCCATGATCGCGATTGCAAAGATTGAAATAAATCCCACCGCAGCCGAGATGCTGAAAGGAACACGGGTAATTGCCAGAGCCAGAATACCACCCAGGCAGGCAACCGGGATCTGCGCCATCAGGATAAGAGTATTCACTACGGATTTCGTCGCGGCGAAGAGAATTCCCATGATCAAAATCAGCGCCACAGGAACGATGATCGCCAGCCTGTGGTTTGCGGCCCGAAGCTCGCCGTATTCACCCACCCAATCCAGGCTTACTCCTTCTGGCAGCGTAATGGCCTGAGCTACATGCCTTTTAGCATCTTGTATAGCGCTGGTCATATCTCGTCCCCGCACCCCAAACCTTATGGGCACATAACGGCGAAGCGCTTCGCGATATATAAATGAAGCGCCCTCAGCCGTACGGATGTCTGCGATCTGCGCAAGCGGAACGTAGCCGCCGCCAGGCACGGCCACCCGTATCTGGCGAACAGCATCGAGACTCTGACGATATTTTGGCAGCCAGCGAATCCTGAGATTGAACGTCCGCTCTCCTTCGAGAACCTGAGTCACAGCCTGGCCTCCTATGGCAGCCTGTACAATAGCGTTGGCATCTCCTACGTTAATACCATAGCGGGCGCAGGCCCTGCGATCCGGCGTGATCAACAGGTTAGGCTGCCCCATGGAACGGTACACAGCGGTATCCACAATCCCCGGGATACCGCTGATTACGGCATTGATCTGATTGGCGATGCGCTCATCTATAGACAGGTCCGGGCCGTAAACTTTTACCGCATTGACTCCTTTGACTCCGGAAAGCGCTTCTTCCACGTTGTCTTCGATATTTTGAGAATAGCCAAAGTTCGCTTCAGGAAAATCTTTTCTGAATCTCTCGTCCATTTGGTTAATCAATTTCTGCTTTGTAATTCCGCTGCGCCATTGGGACCTGGGCTTCAGGTCGACAAAAAATTCAACGTTAAAAAACCCGGTGGCATCGGTCCCATCGTCAGGCCTCCCGACCTGGGAGACGACTGCCGACACCTCAGGAAAAGATCGGGCAACGCGGCGAACCCTGTGGGCCACCTCATTAGCGCGCGAAAGCGAAGCCGTAAGCGGCAGCGTAGCGCGGGCCCAAATATTCCCCTCTTCAAGCTTCGGAAGAAATTCACCGCCTAGAAAGGGGAACAACGCCAGCCCGGCGGCCAGGATTCCGATGATTATACCGACGGTCAACTGCGGCTTTTGGAGGATTTTTACAAACAGGTTGTGGTAAAAGGCATGGAATGTTTCCCACACCACATTGTGGGTTTCTTTCATCCCGGGAGGGAGCAGAAAAGAACTGAGCACCGGGGATAATGTAACCGCCAGAAGAATCGCCGTACTGAGAGCAAAAGCATACGTATGCGACATGGGCGAAAAAATCACGCCTTCCACGCCCCTCATCGTAAAAAGCGGCAAAAACGCGATTATGAAAATCAGAGTCGAGTAGACCATCGGCCCACCCACTTCCTCCGAGGCGCGGCGGATGCACTGGGCCGTCGTCTCACCCGGCCAATGATCGGTAGTCAGATGCCGGTAAATATTTTCGACTACGATAACGGTTGAATCAATAATAATGCCGAAATCAAGCGCTCCCAGCGAAAGCAGATTGGCCGGTGTCCCGGTCAGATAAAGCAGTATGAACGCCCCGCACATCGCCAGAGGGATATTGATAACTGCGATCATCGCCGAACGCAGATTCCCAAGGAAGAAGATCAAAACTAGAAAGACCAGCATGATGCCGATGCTGAGATTTTCAAATACGGTATGCAGCGTTACATGCACCAGTTCCGTGCGATCATAATACGGAACAATTTTGAAACCCCTGGGCAGGATTCCAGAGGCATTGAGCTCTTTAACTTTTTCTTCAACACCCTTCAGCGTCTTAAGGGTATCTCCAAATTTCCGCATCAAAACAATTCCTTCAACCACTTCATCCTGCTCGTTCATGCCGACAATGCCAAGACGCGGAGCGAATCCGATCGAAACTTCCGCCACATCACGCACGCGGATCGGCGTTGATCCGGCAACCGCCAGGGTGATGTCCCCGATATCTTCCAGCGTCTTGATGAACCCGATCCCGCGCACATTAAAAGCCTGATCTCCGACCGCAAGGTAACTGCCGCCAACATTCGTATTGGCGTTGGCTATGGAACTGCTTAAAACAGCCAGAGAAATCCTGTAATGGCTGAGGTTTTCCGCATCAACGTCAACATGGTACTCTTTGCTCAAGCCGCCAAAGCCTGAAACATCCTCAATGCCCGGAACTGTTTTCATTTGTTTCTCAACAACCCAGTCCTGAATTTCCTTTTCCTGAATCAGGTCGTGATTGGGGCTCTGGATTGTATAGCGATAAATTTCCCCTATTGGATTCTCCGGAGAGATTACGGCATTGAAACCCTGCGGTAGAGTGACAAGCCCGAGGCGGTTGATGGTTTCCGTCCGATCCCAGTAATAATCGCTGTCCCAGTTAAAGTACAGCTTGATGTCGGAAAGGCCGAACAAGGAAATGCTGCGAATAGACTGAAGATTGCGGATTCCGGCCAACCCCACCTCAAGCGGGATGGTAGCCAGCTTCTCTACTTCCTCAGCGCTTAACCCTGCTGGCTGGGTAATGATTTCTACGCGTGGCTGGACCGGATCGGGATAAGCTTCGATATCCAGTTCGTGAAAAGCGTAGAGCCCGGCCAACGCCAGAAGCGCTGCTGCGCCCAGAACAATCGCGCGCTCTCTCAGCGCCAGATCCATTAACCACTTAATCATAAATTAGCTTTCTGTAGTGACCACCTAAGTTCCGACAACGCAACTTTAATGGTCACTACTACTTTGGGAAAGGAATGCCTTCCTTAATGCGGGAGCAATATCGATTTCCGGATTCTCATAGAAATCCTGTGGTTCACCGTTTTCAAGGGCTTTTTCAATAACTCCCCATCTCCGCCCGCTTACCCAAGCACCCTTCCAACTTTCGCTGGTACATTTCGGCATACCAGATTTCTCAAGGGCCCAAACCATTTGATTCTGATTAAGCCCCATCTCATAGCGCAAATGCCTGATTTTCTTTAATAGTTCAGCGTCATTCAACTTGGATATATCGGTTCTGGGGCGTTGGACAGGCTTGACCTTTTCCCAATCTATTTTGATGTCCGGATACTTTGCATTTAATGCAGCAACGTGTTCAGGCGTCAGGCTTGCCGCATCGCCCAGGTAAGCCAGCATTTTATGCTTAGGCTTTCCAGCTTCATCCCTATACGACTGGATCAGATAGGCCTGCAGGTTGCCCGCACTGTTTTTCTTCCAACGAATGAATGCCATATTCCACCTTGTAGTGACCACCTAAGTTCCGACAACGCAACTTTAATGGTCACTACGAAACAGTTTTCTCTACCTCTCTTATTTTGCTTACAACCAACTCCGGTGTTTTCAATTGCGCGATAGCGTTCAACAGGCTTTCCTTTTGAAAGATTGCAGAAACGCTGGACAAGAAATCGAGGTGCATCTTCATATTATCAACCGGTCCTATAAACAGGACAAAGATATGAGGCACAGGTCCGGAGCAGATGCCAATGGCTGCGGCAATTTGTTTTATTCCGGGAATCCGCGCATGCGGAAGAGCTAGCCCAGGGACTATAACTGTAGAACCCCAGAGTTCCCTGTCTAATATGGCTTTTAATGCGACATTGGGATCGGGAAGCTGAAATGTATCAATCAAGCTCCTGAAAACCTGCTCTTTGGAGACGCCAGTTGGGAAGAAAATAATATTTTTTTCTGTCATAACCCTGGAAATGCCTTCTATTTTCATTTTTCTACCTCACCGTTTGTAGTGACCATACAATATCGCACGAGCTATATTGCATGGGCACTACGCTTCTCTTACCCTGCCGCTTTGTCGCCGCGTTCTTTGGTCCGAATGCGGAAAACCTCATTTAGATCCGAAATTAGAATTCTCCCATCACCTATTGTCCCTGTGTAAGCGGTATCCATAACCAGTTTGACGATTTTGTCGGTATCGCTATCTTTAACCGCCACTTCCAGTTTAACCATTGGACGAAGGGTCACTTCATCCCCCACATCCCTGCGCTTCCCATGCCCCGCCACTTCGTATACGGTTATGCCAAGATAGCCTGCCGCTTCAAGAGCAAGAATGACGGAATTCACTTTTTCAGGCCTGACTATCACTTCGATTTTTTTCACGTATACCCTCCGATATCTTCAGTAGCTTTCCCCTCTTGTTCCATGCCACAGAGCATTGACCTTCAGAGATTCGGTTATGACGCGTTCTCCCGGCTTAAGACCCGAACGGATACGGGCATAGTTCTGCTCGTTCCAGGAACTGATTTCGACTTGGCGCCGCTGAACTGTGTTTGGCGCCGTTTCCACAAAGGCATAGTAGGCATTCCCGTCAAAAACCAGCGCTTCCTGCGGCACAACCAGGGCATATCCCGGATTCGTAATAATCTTAACCCGGGCCAGCATTTGCGGCTTGAGCCGTAATCCGGGATTTGATATTTCGCATTTAATCTGGGCTGTATGAGCATTGGGATCAATGGACGGGCTGATGCGCGAGACTCCTCCCCGGAAGATCTCGTCCGGGAAGGCAGTGGTAACCGCCTCCAGCCGTTGCCCGACATGAATGCGGGCCAGATCAACTTCATAGATATCTGCCGTGATCCAGACGCGTTCCAGAGTTCCGACCTGGTACAGCATATCCCCCGGATTAACTGCCTGACCGACCATAACCTGGTTCTGCAGAATTGTGCCGTTCATCGGCGAGCGCATCCAGATCGTAGTAGTCGCGCTCGAAATGGCGGTGATATCAGAATCCTGCATACCCAGCAGTTCGAGCTTGCGCCGGGCTGCCGTTACCATCCAGGCTGACATATCCGCAAACGACTGCGGCCCCTGGATGCTGGACGTGCTTTTCGCCTGCAAATACTCCTCCTGGGCAGCCATAAAGTCCGGGCTGTAAAGTTCCAAAATCGGCTGGCCCGCCGTCACCGTATCCCAGAGGCTCACACGGACGTTCTCAATCCGTCCCTGCACGCGTGAGGTAATTGTTTTGACCAGACGATCATCGAACGTGACCTGGCCGGTGGTTTCCAGAACCCCGGGCAATTCGACTTCCTTCACAAGCGTGGCGCTGAAACCGGCGTAATCTTCCGGCTTGAAAACAAGATAGGACTGGCCATTCTTTTGGACCAGTTGAGGGGAAGACTGTGCTTCCTCGGTTGGTTTGTGATGACAGGCAGATAGGAGAACTATAGAACACACAGCGACGAGACAATGCGCCGTTTTAAAACTCCCTCTCCCTTCTGGGGAGAGGCTGCGTCCTATAGGTGCACATGTCAAAATTTCCTTCATAGCGATCCTCCCATGAGCTGCTCCAGCGCCACCTTCCCCGCCAGAAATTGATTGGTGGATGTCAAATAAGTCAGGCGAGCATTGTAGACGTTCTGGAGCGTGCCTGCGAGCGTTGTGAAATCTACTTTCTTAGACTGGTATGCTACCAGCGCTACGCGGAAATCCTTCTCCGCGAGGGGAACCAGGAAGTTTTTGTACAGCAAAGCTGTCTGGTAGGCAAGCTGTGTTGATCGGTAAAGCTGGACTACGCCGGTCTCGGTTTGAAGCTCGACACTGCGCCGGTTTTGTCGCGCGGCCTCCAGCAGGCGGGAAGCGGATCGGATATCTTCTTTCTGCCTGAACCAGAAAAACACCGGCACATTGAAACTGATGGAACCTGTGTTATCTTCCGGATACCCATAGTGAGGCTGGACTTCCGGCGTGTAGTACCAGTTGCGTTGAAAGGCTGCATTGAAATCAGGCAGAAGTTCCATCCAGGCAAGTTTTAAAGCAGTCTTGTTGTTTTTCTCCGTTAGCGCAGCTTCCAGTATTTCCTGCCGCATTGCCAGGGCCGTTTCCTTAACGGCGTTCAAAGGCATCCCGAGCGGTTCCATATCCATTCTACTGGTGAGGCTCAGCGACGACTGCGGATTGCGATTCATAATTTGATTTAACGCCGCTTCGTCATTGGATTCGGCAACCTGATCAGCCCAAACGGTCTGACTGGCTTGAGAAAGAGAAAACTGTGCGCTGATCAAATCCGATTCCGTCACTTGATCCGCAGTATAAGCTACCCGCGCCACTTCCAGAACCTGACCGATGCTGGCCGTGTTCCCGGCTGCAAGCTCGGCAGAAGCGCGGTCCAGGAGAGTCTGGTAGTACGTTGTTTCCGCCTGAGCTCTGGCATCGCGGACTGCCGCCTCATAGGTGAGTTTTGCGATCTCTGCGGTGCGATGGGCCTGATCCCCCTGCAGCCAGGCTTTCCCGGGGAACTGGAAAGACTCGCTTACACCCCATGTCTTGATGGCAGGATCATTGAGCCCGTTGGGACTGGCGGCGCTTGTCCAACTGAGCTGCGGGTCCTGCGGGGTATAAATCTGCTCGATCTGATGCAGCGCGGCCCGGTACTGCGCTTTGGCGGTCAGCACTTGAGAGTTGGCTGCGATGGCCACGTTAACCGCCTCTTCGAGGGAGAGGGCTGTTGACGATGACGAAGCAATCCCTTCTGCAAACGATACAGAAGAGGCCAGGAAAGCGAAAAAAACGAATCTCATAACGAATCTACGCATGGCGTTTTCCAAAAAGGCGTGGGAACCGTTTCGCATAATTATATATGTCTTAAGTTAATGACATCCCTATAAGGAAGGATTCCCAGCATACGATCATTTTGGTCAGCGACTGGAATAGCGCGAAGATGGTATCGGGTAAACATTTCGGCGGCCTGTTTAAGGGTATTTTCCGGATTTAACTTAACGATCTGGTAAATCATAATATCCTTAAGAAGAACCTCATCATCCGCAAGAAGCAGGTCCTGAAGATTAATCACTCCAAGCAATTTCTCATCCTGTCCCAGCACGAAAAGATAAAGTATGGCTTCTTTTCCTTCGGCTTCCTGCTTAAAATGGGTCCGTGCCTGTAAAACCGTCATGCCCGGCGGGAACCTCATATAATTCGATACTACGTAGTTCACAATGGTTTCCTGCTGTTTTTCCAGAATATTCCGGATCTTTTTCACCTTCTGTTTATCTATGAAATCTAAAATGCTCCGGGTTTCTGACCATGGCAAAGCCGATAGCAGATCCGCGGCCTGACCCGGCGTCATTTCATTGACGAGCTGGGCCGCTTTGGTTTTATCCAAAGCAGCGATCAGATCCCTCTGGAACCTGGGGTCAAGTTCTTCCAAAGTATCCGAAGCATGAGCGGTATCCAACCCATGAAATACAGCAAGACGCTGCTCATGCCCCATTTCTTCAAGGATATCCGCCAGGTCAACCGGCGGTATTTCGGCAAATTCCTCCTTTAAAACTTTCAGCTTCAAATCTCCCTTAAAACTGCTGATTTGTTCAGGAAGCGGTTCGACATAACTCCAGGCCACGGCGCGCGTTCGAATCTTCTCCGCCAGCTTATAAATGAGTTTAGCCAGCCACTTGAGCCCGATTCTTCTGAGAAGCCCGTATTTGCTGATGTCAACATCAATAACATAAAGGACATTATTCCGCAGAGCCATGCGAACGTCGTACACAACTTCGATTTCTCGATCTTCCACATCGAGGACCCGCTTATCAAGTATGTAGTCCTTGAGCAGAATAGCGCCCTGAGAAGGAACTTCGGCATAGCGGTTGACGTCTTCGATTTCAATAATTAGTTTATCGGGCGCAAAGGTCTTGACCTTATCCCAGGGGACATAAGCAGTTGGCCGTCCAAAGGGACGGGAAATGCAGATATGCGAAACTTCGGCAACCTTGTCCTTATCAATGATCAGGAAATCGGAAAGCGTCCCGATTTTAACGCTCCCGGCAAGGGTCTGGATTCCTAGAATCTCCGTTAAATAAAAAGGTTCTGAAAGGCTGGAGTTTAGCATGGTATTTCTCTAATGTTTTAGCACCGTTATAAATTTAAAAATCATCACTCCGACGAGCGTAAACAGATAGATCCTTAGGCTGAAAAGACAAATCTTTACGAAAGGCGTTGTCTTGATTCGAGGCCTCGAATATTTTTGATTGATTTGACGCACCGAGTTGCCGATGTTCTTAAAAAAATAGTTAAGAATGTGCATTCTCATCCCCCAAAAACGTTCGGGAACAAAGCGCTGATCCCGTACATCGTAGACAAAACGATAATGCATACCACAATGCTGATGTTTGCGAAATTCTCCCAGAGAGAATTTTTGTATTTACCCATCGTATCTTCGTCATTGAGCAACAGGATTAAAAACACCAGCGCCGCAGGCAGAAGCGTAGTAGCGATGACCTGAACAAATAAGGTTATCAAGACCAGCGGCGCATGCGGGATCAAAACAACGGTTCCCGCCAGCAGCAAATCAAAGAAATAGTAGGCGTAAAACCAGGGCGCTTCTTTGATTTTATGATTCAGGGAATGCGCCCAGCCAAAGACTTCTCCGAAGGCCCACGAACTGGCCAGCGAAATACAGATGGCGCCAAGAAGACCGGCATCAAACAGGCCGATCGCTATGAAGGTGCCGATATACCGGTTGATCGGCATCAGTTTGATCGCCGCCTGCGCCGCATCATCAACCGGCACGCCGTAAAGAAGTTTTCCCGTCACGATGATCAGAAAGACCGCCACGACAACGGTCAACAGAGCCCCGATCATCGTATCGACTTTGCCATAGGTGATGTCTTTTTCCTGAAGCGCCTTGTCTACGACAGAGCTCTGCTGGAAAAAAAGCATCCAGGGGGCAATCGTTGTTCCGATATTCGCCATCAACAGGAAGAATAAAGCATTGGTGAATCCGCCCGGAGGGAAATGCGGGACAAAGCTGTTATAAAGGATCTCGTGAGCGGTTGGATGCACAAAGAAAGCTGCAGGGATATAGATCAGGTTAATCAGACAAAAGACCAGAGCGATTTTTTCCCATGTCCAATAGCGCCCTGACATGATCATGGCGCCCATGATCAACCAGCAAATCAGAACAGTGATAAACGGCGGGATATGAAAGATGCTCATTGCGGCCGTCATTCCGATGAATTCGGTTATCATTGTCAGCCAGTCAGTCATAACCAGATCAAGCAGCGAGAACCATCCCCAAAACGAGCCAAAGGCATCGAAGATGGCTTCAGCATGTCCGCGCTTGGTGACCGCACCCAGACGCACGGTCATTTCTTGAACGTAATAAGCCACCGGCCCAAGCAGAATCAAAAACCACATCAGATGCAGCCCGTACTGAGCTCCCGTAGTCGTGTAGGTGGTGATGCCGCCGGCGTCATTGTCTGCGACCATGACGATAATTCCCGGTCCAGCCACAACAAAAAATATTTTGATGGCCTTCAAATATTTACGATATTCATAAAACAGTTTTGAGATTATGTTCATATTGATTCTTTTTCCAGTTCCTAAAACTGAATATGGACGCGCTCTGCCATAACCAGAACCGGCCCGCGGTCGGCGTTATAGGCAGGATTTTTAACGCCCTGAAAATCCGTGGTTATAGTCCAGTAGCGCCAGAAATGAAAAGCATAATAGGTTTCGATGATCTGTTCCGGAGCGTAGTTCAGGGCGCCGTCGCCGATAATAAAGTCCAGGCCTCCAGCCGCAAGATAAGCCCGGTGCTCAGGGGAAAGGCCGTTGACTACAACGGCAAGTCCTATGGTGTCTTCAGGTCGGGACCATCGGTTTCCTTTCAGGCTGAATCCGGCACTCGCTGTGCGGTCGATTGTTGTAAAAGCCCAGGTTTCCGTGGTGCCATTATTCCAGCCCGCCCGGGAAAAAAATCCTAAATCCGAAGTTATCGCCTGTTCCATGTTCAAACCGAAACCATATTTGGTCCGATAATCGCGCGTCTGAGCCACGTCCGGGTTCACAGGAGAAAGGCTTAACGCGGTGGAGTACTCCCCCGCATGGGACTGGTTCGCATACCCAAGAAGGCGGAGCGTGCCGGGATGATCCCCCATTGCATAGCGCCATTCTCCTTCCAACTGATCCCCGCGGGCTCGTCCCACCCGCGTTTCCATAGTCTCCTGATTCGGCTGCTTCGGTTCCATGACACTGGCTGCACGTATGGCCCATCGCTCCTGGTTATACTCGCCATATATTCCATACGTGTAACCGCGCGTGTCCGCAGCGTAATCCCAGGCGCCATTGGTAAAAAGTGCCCAGTTCAAAAACTGATTTCGTTGATCCGCAGAGTAAGAATTATGATCAAAAAAATCGGTTAGGCTGAACTTCCCGGCCGCAAACGTTATACGTTCTTTGGAAACATCTCCAGCCAGCTGGTTTTGGCCTGATTCCATGTGTTCGGTTTCCTGCGAAAGTCCCCAGATTTGCTGAAAATAGAGCCGGGAGAGCACCAGCTTAAAGGAGGGGTCATCAACTCTGTAAACTTCTCCATTTGGGAAACCAGCTATACCCAGCGTGCGGCTGAGACCCTGCCCCGCGATGTATTCAGGGTTGAAATAGACCGATCCTCCCGTCCAAAGCCTGCGCCCGATGAATTCCGTGCTCGTAAAGGACGTCCGCGCATTGGCGGTCGACGACAGGCTGTTGGGCCCGGCATAAGGAGCGTGAAACGCAAAATTCCCCTGAGACACCGTTGTCGCCTGAGTATGCAACGTCCACTGCGTCGGATCCAGAAACGAGTTATAAAATGCATCCACCATGTTCGGCGCAGGAATGCCGGCCTGGGCCGCCAATCCTTCAGGAGCAGTCAGAGAACTTTTGGCGATCAGTTCAGCGGCATGAACAAAACCGGCGAAAACCGCGCTCAACAAGAGGCTTTCAAGTACGGGTGCAACAAATCGACAAGTCCTTTTCATGGTTGCTTCCTTTAATATATGAGAAGAGCTTCCAGAGCGCATAGTTCTCTGCTTCTTACATGTATATGTTTACCAAAGCCCTTAAGCTTCGGCGGTCTTTAATTTAGTTTTTGCGGGAGTTTGTTTCGACTGGAAGGATACAACCACCTTGCGAAAAGATGGCACACGGTAAATTTACTCAAGTCTGGCGATCCCGCCGTTTACGACGAGCTCACCACCCTCGAACGAATCTACTTGGCGTTAAAGATCTCCCGGCAAATTCAAAAAAACCGCAATACGTTTGCAAAACAATACTCCAAATAGTTTTTTTTGTCAAACCATTTCTTTTCGCATTCCCATTTTCGTCGATATTGAGATAAAATTTAGTGATGGAAACGAATCCTTTTTTCGAACTGATGCGCGGCGTGAAGATTCTGCGTCCGCCGCGGCATATGCTTGCGACCTTCGGTTCAACCACGCTGAATTATGTGCTGCTTTCGCCTCTCGTCGCGGATCAGAAACAGTGCCGGCGGCGCGAAGGCCATGTGATCATCGAGCGTCCTCAGATATTGACTCCCGACCTCTGGCGCAGGCAGTTCGAGGGTTTCGGCGAAGAAGCCGAAGCCTATCGGGAGTTTCTGGACAATCTTTACGGCGAAGCCTTCCGGGCGCTGCAGTATCGTTTTAAGAATACTCTGGAAAGCACATCTACGGAGCACGCGAGCCTTGCGGAGGCCGCGGATCGCGCCGCCGCAGCGCTCGAAAAAGGAAACTCCCCGCGCACGGCGCTGCTGCAGGGTCCGGATTCCGCGTGGAACCTGTCCATCATGAAGTTTATAGTTGATATCAGCATGCGGTCTTTTCCGTCAAACGTGCGCGAGCTGAACGAACGCGGTTTTTTTGATCCGGCGCAGCGGGCTTTGACGTCGCAAAGGCGGGAGATTGAAAAACTTTTCCGCGAAGCCCAAACCGACCGGAGCGCGATTCATCGTCTGGGAGAATTTTTGAAGCAGACCGGCCTCTTCAGCGAATACGAAGACCGTTTTTTTGCGCTGATCAACGAGGCGCGTTGAAGCGGCTGTCTTCTTTGGCGGGCGCAGGATAGACGCGTTTGAGCTGGACCGGCCCAAGAGGCTTGAGCAGCCGGCGACCGGCGGCAAGAAGAGGATCGATATTGCCCGAAGCCTCAAGCAGCTGGTCTTGAAACTGGCGCTGAGTTCCCCACAAGGACTCAAACGGGTGCGACAGCACCCGCTTCAAAGAGATGGGGGAAGTCTCCAGCCCGATCAGCGCTGCAAGGGCGACGAAAGCGAGGATGATTGTCGCTATAATCTTTCGGCTCACAGCATTCATTTTTCCTTCTGTGAACGATTTTGTCAATGGAGAGGGAGCATAAAATGAAAATCTACACCAGAACAGGCGATGACGGAACTACGGGACTATTCGGCAACGTGCGGGTCAAGAAACAATCCATAAGGATCGAAGCCTGCGGCGCAGTTGATGAATTGAACGCCTGCCTGGGCGTCGCGCTGGCGCAGTTTCCGAATTCCGCGGATCATGCCAAACCCTGGCTGGTCCTGATTCAAAATGATCTTCTTGCTGCCGGAAGCATGCTCGCCACACCTGCGGGACAGGCGCCCAGGGTTTTGATTTCCGCCGCGCGCACGGCCGCTTTGGAAAACCAGATAGATAATCTCGAAAAAGATCTCAAGCCGTTGAAAAACTTTATCCTTCCACAGGGAACGCCGGCATCCTCGCTGCTTCACTGGTCCCGGGCCGTTTGCCGCCGCGCCGAACGACGCATCCTAAGCGTGCACGAAAAGGAAGCCCTGGATCCGGCCTTGCTCGCCTATTTCAATCGCCTCTCTGATTTTCTTTTCGTTCTGGCGCGCTGGGTTAACTTAAAGGAAGGCGGGAATGAAACTATCTGGATGCCGGCAGGCACAGAAGGAGCTCCGGCTCCGGGCGATTACAAACCTGATCCGCTGGCCGCTTCCCTCAAAAAGCTGGAGGAAGAAAAAGCGCGCCGCAAATCGCTTTTCGAACAGACCGCGGCGGAAATCGAAAAAAAGAAATCCGCGGCGCAGAAGAATTTCGAGCAGTCCGTTGAGCAGGCCAGGAAGGAAGGCAAGGTGGAACGCCCGCCATCCCCTTTCGATCTGGATTAAATTTTTCCACCCTCTTTACTTTCCGCCAGGCGATATATAATAAAGGTGTAGTGATCCCTATGGGGCTGAACAGCTTCGACAGGGTTAGTAGGAACGGAATGTCGCAGGCCCTGGCTGGTCGAAACCAGGATAAAATTCGGCCAAATCATAACTGGCAACCGCGTAACAGCGATGCGTAGCTTCATGCCAAGCATGATGCCTATGCATATGCCCCTGGCCGCCTAAACAACGGCAGGTTCCCGCCTTTTAAGGCGGGACGCTCTTCCCGGCCCCGCCTGCAGGCGGGCAAAGAGCGTCATCATGCAGGCTGGTTCTTATACGCCCGCCTTGGCGGATAAGGACGAAAAGCAGCAAGGCTGGTTCTTCTGAAAGTAGCCTACAACCGACGGAGGAATGAGAAACAAAAGTAGGCTAAGCTTGTAGTGACGCCGCTCGGCTGATTCTGGACCCGGGTGCAATTCCCGGCAGCTCCACCATTATTGTCCCCTTACGCGGGGACTCACGGCTGGCAAGCCGCCGCCAAAACCCAATTTTGGGCATCAACGGTCGGCAAGCCAGCCGTTTTTTACTATCCTTCGACTGGATGTTGAATATTTTTCTCAGGCGCACTGTCGGTCCGGACAATTAACAACTACAATAACGAGATGAGCCCCAATCCTCGACATCGATTTTTCCGCAAGCCACGCGCCGGCGCGACGGCGCATCACTCCGCGCACGGACATTCACCCGTACATTCCGCCGCCCATGAAAAACAAATACTTGCGGAAGGCATCCTGCAGGTCAAAGGAAAATTTGGATTTGTTTTGTCGGAAGATCCCCGGGTGGGCGACGTCATGGTCCAGGGGCCCGGCCTGCGGCTGGCTATGGACGGCGACCGCGTACGCGCGCGGGTGACTTCGCGCCCCGGAGAACCGCGCCGCTCCGGCGATATTCTGGAAGTGCTCGTACACTCCCGCCGGACAATCGTGGGAACCTTCCAGCGCCTGGGGAACCAGCCTGTCGTTGTGCCGGATGGCGAGGGCGCCGCACCGGTTCATCTTCAGGATCTCCAGGGTCTGGTTCCGCACATCGGCGACATGGTAACCGCGCGCATCCGCACCTGGCCGACGCACCGGGAATCCGCCACCGGCGCGCTTGTGGAAGTCCTGGGACCCCGCGACGCTCCAGGCGTGGACCTGCAAAGCCTTATCCGAAAATACGAACTGCCGGACGCTTTCCCGCCCGAAGCTATCGCTGAAGCCGGCGCCTGGGGGAAGGACGTGCCGGAAACCGCCTGGCGGGAGCGCAAAACTTTTTTTGACCGGCGCGTCTTCACGATCGACGGCGCCGATGCCAAGGATTTCGATGACGCGGTGTCTCTCGAACGCCTGCCACAGGGATGGCGGCTCGGAGTGCATATTGCGGACGTCGCGCATTATGTGCGCGAAGGGGCGGCTCTGGATCAGGAAGCCTTTCGCCGGGGCACGAGCGTCTATCTCACCGGGACCGTCATTCCCATGCTTCCTTTTCCCCTCTCCGACAATCTCTGCAGCCTGCGTCCGGACTGCGTGCGGCTGACGCTTTCCTGCGTCATGGACATCGACCGCGAGGGCCGGGTCGTGGACGCAAGCATATCCGAGAGCGCCATCCGCAGCGCCAAACGCTTTACCTATGAAGAGGTCGAGTCGATACTGCATGGCGAAGCCCCCGCGGATGTCACGCCGGAAATCGCCTCCGACGTGCGCGAGATGGGCGCGCTGGCTAAACTCCTGCGCGAGAAACGTTTTGGCCGAGGCTCGCTCGATTTCGATTTTCCGGAACCGGATGTGGTAACTGGACTGGACGGCCGTCCGGTAGATATCCGCCGGCGCGATCGTCTGGAAAGCCACCGCCTCATCGAAGATTTCATGCTGCTGGCGAACGAGACCGTGGCCCGCCACATGAAGGACCACTCTTTCCTTTATAGGATCCACGAGCCGCCCGATCCGGCCAAACTGGAAAAACTGGCAAAGTCACTTGAAGCTCTGGGACAGCGCATTCCCCATCATATCGATCCTTCACGGCCGGGGGCGCTGCAGCGGGTGATACGTTCCAGCGAAGGAACGCCGGTGCAGGCGATGGTTCATCTCATGATACTCCGCAGCCTGAAACAGGCGGTTTACTCGCCGCTCAACAAGGGACATTACGGCCTCGCTTCGGCCTGCTATACCCATTTCACCTCTCCCATCAGGCGCTATCCCGATTTAATCGTCCATCGCATTTTGAAAGAACGGCTTCATGGGCGCTACCGTGAAGCGGTCTGGAAAAAAGAACTGCCGGGGATATCCGCGCACACCTCCCGGCGCGAGCGCGTGGCCGTGGATGCGGAACGGGAATACCTGGATATTCAAAAAGTGCGGCTGATGGAGTCGCGCGTCGGCGAGGAGTTTACGGGAGTGATATCAAGCGCCACGAATTTCGGATTTTTTGTGCAGCTTGACGATTTTTTTGTCGAGGGCCTGGTGCACGTGACCAATCTGGGAAACGACTACTACGTTTACGACGAGAACCGCATGACCCTTACCGGGCGGCGCACAGGGCAGGCGTACGCGATGGGACAAAAAGTTAAAGTCCAGCTCGCCGCAGCCAACGTGATCAAACACCAGCTCGACTTTCAATTGATTTCAGAGGCATCGAAAGCGCCACGCCATATTCAGCACGGCGCGCATAAACGGCCTGCGCATCCGCCGAAACATGATCGCCACAATCACCACCGCAAACCCCACCACCACCGCTGATCAATTCGCTAGAGAAGATCTACAGGGTCTACGTCAACAATCATGTATGCTTTTGCCGGTTTGTACGTCCGCAAATAATCGAGGCAGGATTTAAGGGACGCATCGTCCCCTTTGAGGATTACCTGGTAACGGTATTGATTGCGGATGCGGCTGTAAGGAGCAGGAACCGGCCCCAGCAGGTCGATACATTTCGACAGTTCCTTCCCCCCTTGAGGGGGAAGGTGAGGATGGGGGGCAATCTCGACTTTTTCAGCCCCCCCACCTACATCCTCCCCCTCCAGGGGGGAGGAAAAGACCCGGAGTTTCTCCGCAAGCGCTTCGGCCGCGGCTTCCGCTTTGGCTTCCGTCGAGGCTTTGATAATGATATTCACCAGACGGCAGAACGGCGGGTAATTAAGTTCTTCGCGGTTCTTAATTTCCTCTTCAAAAAAACGCACAAAATCATGGGACTTTGCATACTGCAAAGCAGGGTGCTCAGCGTGATGGGTCTGCACCAGCACTTTCCCGCCGGATTCTCCCCGTCCGGCGCGCCCGGCCACCTGAGCGATTAACTGGAAGGTCCTCTCCGCGGAGCGGAAATCAGGAAGATAGAGGTTCACGTCCGCATCGATTACGCCGACCAGCGTCACTGCCGGGAAATCGAAACCCTTGGCGATTATCTGCGTACCCACAAGCATATCCAGTTCCTTATTTTTGAAGGCCTGGTAAATCTTTTGATAAGCATGCCTTGTACCGGACAGGTCCCGGTCAAGCCGCGCCATTTTTATAAAAGGAAAAAGCGCCTTAATCTCTTCTTCAACCCGCTGCGTGCCGACGCCAAACTGATGCAGTCTCATCTTTTTGCAGGAAGGACATTGAATAGGAACCGGCTCCGACCTGGAGCAGGTATGGCAGCGTAATTCGGCATCCGCCGGGACCGGCAAAACGCCGGACTTTGTTTTCACCAGGGGATGTTTTTTATCTCCGGCCATGTGCAGGGAAAGGGTCAGGCTGCAGCGATTGCAGCGCGCCACCCAGCCGCAGGCAGGACAGCGCAGGAACGGAGTGAATCCCCGCCGGTTAACGAAAAGCATGATCTGTTCCCTGCGCGCCAGGCGGTTTTCCATGGCGAGTTTAAGGTTTTCGGAAAAAATGGAGAACGGCATTCCCCGGCGCCTTCTACCTTCCCCCCTTGAGGGTGAGGGTTGGGATGGGGGTGAGGATACATTCAAAGGCCGTCTATCAATCAGGATAACTTCCGGCAGTTCTCGGCTCTCTACGCGGGAGGTCAGTTCTACGAGCGAATATTCCCCCCGCTTTGCTTTACAGTAAGACTCCAGGCTCGGCGTGGCGCTGCCCATAATTACCACGGCGTCACAACACCGCGCCCTCTCGAGCGCGACTTCCCGCGCATGATAGCGGGGGCGATCTTCCTGCTTGTAACTGGGCTCATGCTCTTCGTCGACTACAATCAGGCCAAGATCTTTAAAGGGCGCAAATACCGCGGACCGCGCCCCCAGCAGAATCGAAATCGTTCCGTCCTTCAGTCCCTTCCAGATATTAAAACGCTGCGTCATGGTTACGCCGCTGTGCCAGAGAGCGACCTTTTCAGAGCCATAGCGCAGCTTGAGCTGTTCGAAAAAAGGCGGAGTCATCACGATTTCCGGCAAAAGGTAAAGCGCCTGGCGCTTTTGCGCCAGCGCTCGATCAATCGCCCGCATATAGAGCTCGGTTTTACCGGAATCCGTGATGCCCCGCAGCACAAACGGATTGAACTGTCTGGAATCGACGGCCTGATTGAAATGGGCCATTGCCGCGATTTGTTCAGTAGTTAGTTCAAAGACAGTCTTTTCTTTACTGTCATCCCCGCGGGTTGTTAGCGGGGATCCATCTATGAAGAAGTCCCTTCTGGATGGATCCCCGTCCCAGAACACGGGACGGTCCCTTCCAATACCTTTCAAAGGATTGGGACCGATTACGACCTCGGGAATGACGGACCTGGGGGTGAGGCATCGCCGTTTCGGCGCTTTCAAATTGACCGGAACCATGCAGGCCAGAGCTTCGCCCAGAGAACAGAGATAACGTTCGCTTACCCAGCGGGCGAGCGCGAGAAGGGTTTCATCAATGAAAGGTTCTTCGTCCATCCATGAAGTTACGGCCTTCGTCGGAAAGGAGGGCGCGTCCCGGTTGACGCCTACGACATATCCCACGGCAGTCTTATTCCCGAAAGGCGCTGTCACACGGCGGCCGACCACATTGACCGCAGATTGCTCCGGCGCCATGTAGGTGAAAGTCCTATTCAGCGGGATGGGAAAAGCGATTTCTAAGAACATATCTGCGTACCTGGTACGCAGGATGCATTTAAATCGAGCTGCGTACCAGGTACGGTCATTTGGGACCCGTCCGTGACAATATATCCCGCAGCAGCTTCATGTCCGTCCAGACGTCCTGTTTCAGGTTGGGATTTCTCAGGAGAGCCGCGGGATGATACGTGGGCAGGACCTGGATTCCGTCCGGGATATCAGGGATCGTCCCTTCCAGATTCTGCAGAGGCCTGGGCAAGGGGAATAATTTGCCCCGGATGGTTGAAATTCCCTGCCCTGTCTGCAGAATGGTTTTCGTTGAAGGCGATCCCAGCGTGACGATAATTTTTGGCTGTATGATCGAAATCTGGGCGTAGAGTATCGGCGAACATGCCGCCGTTTCCTGGGGCGTCGGCGGGCGGTCATTTCCCCGGGCCTCCGGTGTTTCGGGATGGAGCATGGGGTGGCACTTTACGATGTTGGCGATGTAAGCGTTTTTCTCGCGGGAAAGACCGATGGATGCAAGAATTTTGTCGAGAAGTTGGCCCGCCTTGCCGACGAATGGTTCTCCGCGCCGGTCTTCTTCATATCCCGGTCCTTCGCCGATAAAAAGCACGCTGGCTTCGGGATTCCCTACGCCGAAAACGAATTTGATGCGGCTTCCTCCCAATGCGCACCGCGTGCAATCCTTATATTGATTGTAAAGGGCTTCTAACAACTTTCCCTTCCCCCCCTGAGGGGGAAGGTCAGGATGGGAGGTCACGTTACCCCCCACCTCATTCCTCCCCCTCAAGGGGGGAGGAGGCAAAGGGGTCGCATATAACATTTTATCCCACGCCATTTCCTGCTCAATCAGGCGGCGCGCGTCCTTTAATAAATCCCGGATTTCCCCGCTCATAATATGCGATCCCATATTTTTTTCGCCAGGGCTTTCTTATTCATCTTGCTTACGGGAATCAAATGTCCCCAGCGGCTTAACAGCACGGCTTCCGATGTCGCGCTGGCCATGGCAGTTTCGTTATTGGCCACAACCCAGTCCAACCGTTTCTGGAACAGCTTCCTGCGCGCGTTTTCAAGGAGATGATCTGTTTCCAGAGCAAAACCGATCACCAGCTTTGGCCGCCACCTGGGATGATGCCCGACCATGGCTATAATGTCAGGATTGCTCTGCAGACGAAGCATGATTGCTGGTTTCCGCCGTTTTACTTTTTTGGCGGACCAGATCGCAGGATGATAATCCACTACTGCGGCGCTTCCCACAAAAATATCTGTCCCGGCAAGATTTTTTTTCACGGCCTCAAACATATCCCAGGCAGACACAACGTCAACAATGCGGAATGCGGAATGCGGAATTTTGAAGTTGGTTTTCCTGAATAATGGTTCCTTCTTCCGGACTTCGAATTCCTCATTCCGCAATGGGGTCGGCCCTAAAATTAAAGTGACTTCGGCTCCGCGCCTGGCCGCCTCTTCAGCAAGGGCAATACCCATGGCTCCGGTTGAGCTGTTGGTGAAATAGCGGACCGGATCCCAATACTCGCGCGTTGGACCGGCGGTAATTAAAACTCTGAGCCGGAGAAGGGGAGACTGCGAGATTCGGGGAATGCGGGAGGAATTTTTCATGGTTTTTCGCCGGCTACCCGGTTCTCCGGGCTCGCTGGTTCAAGTCATTCAGGAGTGAATCGATTTCAGTACAGTTTCTACTATCGCAGACGGTTCGGACATGCGTCCTACGCCTTCGTCTCCAGCGCGTCCTAATGGACCTTTCTCCGGGCCAATAAACCGGCAGCCGAAGCTTTTCAGGATGCGCAGGTTGTTCTGCGTTGCCGGATGCAGCCACATGTTTTCATGCATCGCCGGCGCAATGAAAACGGGAATTTTCAATTTTCCCTGCGGCGAACGAGGAACGGCAAGCATAGAGGCGGAAAGGATATTCGCTGCGCCGCCGCGCGCCAGTTCCGACATACATTCAGCCGTAGCCGGCGCGACGACAACAGCGCCGGCCTGGCTCGAAAGAGCCAGATGCGCCATCTGCCATCCTTTAGGGTCGAGCGTGTCCGTCAGTACGGGATGCCCCGTAAGGGCTTCAAACGTCAACGGTCCCACAAATCGGACGGCCGAAGGCGTCATCGCCACATGCACATCCTGACCGGACTTCAGGAAAAGCCGGCAGATATCCGCGGCTTTGTATGCCGCAATGCTGCCCGTTACGCCCAGAAGAATCATTTTTACCCCGCCTCCTTATTTTTCCTTCTTCTTTTTCTTTTTAGTTTTCTTTTTCTCTTCGCTCTCTTCTTCTTTTTCTTCCGATTCTCCCAGAGACGGGGCTGCGACCGCGACTTCTTCCTCTTCCGCGGGCTGAGGCTCTTCCACCTTGTTAGCCATAATCTCTTCTTTGGTTATTTTTTTCTCGACCAGATCGCGCAGCGCCTTCTCTATCAGCTCATTCATTGGTTCGGGCGAACCTTTCGCCTTCAGAGCCCGCGCCCAGCGCAGGGTCAGCAGGATCAATTCGTATCTGTCGGCGTTAAAGTCCAGCACTTTTGGTTCCAGAAACAGGTCTGTCATAATCTTCTCCTTAAGTTAATTCTTCTAGCTGTCATCCGCCAGACGTCTGTCGTATGACGTCATGCGATTTCCCAACACGCGCGGACTCTGCGTCAATAATAGCTTCCAATTTCCCGAGCGCAGTAGGGACATGGTCATTCACAACCTCGTAATGATACTGATTTAAAAATTTAAGCTCGCGCCGCGCGTCGGCCAGGCGCCGGCGGATTTCCGGCTCCGATTCGGAAGAGCGGTGCCGCAGCCTTCTTTCGAGATCTGCAAATCTAGGCGTACGGACGAAAATCAGGACAGCTTCGGGGTAACGGCGCTTCACCTGCAGAGCTCCCTGAACGTCTATTTCCAACAGTACATCATATCCTGATTTGAGTTTATCTTCCAAAAACGTCCGCGGCGTCCCGTAAGAATGGCCGTGAACCTCCGCCGATTCTACCAGCTGCCTGCGCGCGCGCATGGCCCGGAAAGCCGCTTCGCTGACAAAAAAATAGTCCCTGCCGTCTTTTTCGCCGGGCCGCGGAAGCCTCGTCGTAACGGAAGTAGATAGAACCAGGCTGCGGCGCCGTTTCAAAAGCCGCCGGCATAGAGTACTTTTCCCTGCGCCGGAAGGCGCAGAAATGACGATCAAATGCCCTTCGCGCTTAGTTCCCATCACCTGGTGCCGGACGAAGGGACTACGCTTTCGACGGGAACCGCTTCCTGCTGCACCGCGCGCTGTCCCGCCTCACTCTTGAGGCGAGACACCTCGTCACGCAACTGCTCCACTGAATTCTGCATTGTTTTAACCTGGCGCGAAATATCCATAAGCTGTGTTTTTGAATCTTCTGCCGCGACATTGGCGCGAACAGCCTTGCTGTTGATGTCGGCAAGCGCATGTTCAACGTCACTTATGCGCTGGCTGAAATTACCTATTGCTTCCATGCCCTTTTCCAGATCGGCAACCTGCTGGCGCAGCGCATCAAGCCTGGGACCAAACGCGTTTATCTCCGAACCCAGAGAAGATATCTCCTTTTCCAGATGATGTACCTGCTTTGCGGTAGCGTAAGACTCCGGCACGCGATGATGCGGTTTTGCAGGAGCCGCCGGAGCCGCATCCGTGCCCGAAGACCGTTCATCCGCATGAAGCGCGCTTAACCCCGTTAAACACATGATGGCCAATACGGCGGCGGCATTCCGCAGCCGCTTGCGGGCATCTTTGAAGTCTGCAGGCAAAGGCGCATTGAAACACATACGCTTGCTGGTGACGGGATGATTAATCTCTAGCTTACAGGCATGAAGCATGGGTCGACGTATATTGTACTTTTCCATAAGCGCTGTGTGAGAACCATATGCCTGGTCTCCGAGAATAGGATGCCCGATCGCCGCACAATGAACGCGGATCTGGTGCGTCCTTCCCGTCTTTGGTTCAAGCTCCAGTTCAGCTGCCGCACTGCCGTAGGAAGCCTCGACCCGGAAGTCAGTTTCCGACGGGCGGCCCGAACCGGTCACCGCCATGCGGGCAGGATTTTTCCGGGAGCGCCCTATCGGGGCCGAAACAATTCCCTTCGCAGCCGAAGGAACGCCTTCCACCAGCGCCCGGTAAATTTTCCGCACGCTGCGCTCTCCGAACTGCCGGCTGAGCGCGGTCTGTGATTCCACGGTTTTCGCCATGAGAAGCACTCCGGATGTTTCCTTGTCCAGCCGGTGAACCAGGCCAAGACGTTCCGGATCCGTAAAAACTTTCGTAACGGATTTCCCCCAGTGCCGCACGACCCAGTCTATCAAGGTGGCGCCGTGGTGACTGGGCGCGGCATGCACAACCACTCCGACAGGTTTGTCGATGACCATCAACGATTCGTCTTCGAAAATAATGTCCGGTTCCCGGAATCCCTCTCCTAAGCCGGATTTCTTCTCTTCCGACGGCAGGCGCAGGGCGGCGGAAGGGGACGTAAGTTCTTTCCAGTCCGGTACCGAGAAAACCTCTCCCGCATGCGCGCGGTAACTGGGAGACACGACAGAACCATGCAAAGTCACCAGTCCCTTACGCAGCGCCTTTTGCATGAAAACACGTGAATACTCTTTAAAAGAATCTGCCAGAACAACATCCAGACGGCTGCCGTCATATTCCGGGGTGATGACAAATTGGTTATGCGGCATGATTCGGCCGGTGGCTGTGCGACGAACGTGCGACGAGAACGGCCAGTGAAATCAGAACCGCGGCCAGCGCAATGCATTGCGAAGGATAAAGACCGCCAAGCGTCCCGCCGCGTTCATCGCCGCGCAGCGTCTCTACCAGAAAACGTAATACTCCGTAAAGCAGGACGTAAAGCCAGAAGAATTGGCCGTTGGAATCCCTCCTGCGGTTGAACAGAACCCACAGGATCAAGGCAACGGCGAAATCCCCGGCAGATTCATAGAGCTGTGTTGGATGGAGATCCACCCCAAGGGGAGACAAAGACGCTGGATTGGAAAAACGCACAGCCCAGGGCAGGCTGGTGGGCTTGCCGTAGCAGCATCCGGCGAAAAAACAGCCCAATCGCCCGATCGCCTGGCCCAGGGCGATACCCGGAGCAAAGCAATCCGCTGTAACACCGAGCGGGAATTTGTTCCTGCGGACGTAAATAATGCCCGCCGCCGTCGCAGCGATAAACCCGCCGTAGAAAACAAGCCCGCCTTCCCAGATCTTAAATATCTCGAGGAAATGCTGGGAATAGTAACGCCAGCTGAGGCATACATAAAACAGACGCGCACCTACAAGACCGGCCAGAACCACCACGACCGCCAGATCCATTACAAAAACATCGGGGATGCCCCGCCGCCGCGCGGCTCTTTTTACAACCTCGATGCCGGTCAGGAAAGCCAGGGCTATAAGAACGCCGTAGGTTCTTACCGTAAGAAAACCGAAATGAAATAAAACCGGGTGCATTATCTCTCTACCTTCCTACGGTTCCCCAGCCAGACGCCCAAAAATATGAAAGCCGCGCCAACAGTGATAGCCGAATCAGCAAGGTTGAATACAGGCCAGAAATGGAAGTCTAGAAAATCGATCACCCGGTCAAATCGCATCCGGTCAATGATATTGCCGATTGCCCCGCCGATTACAAGAGCTATACCGATAAAACCCGGCCATCCGCCGCGTTCGCTGAGCCCGCGCGCGCTGTAAAACAATATACTGAGAATGATAAACGTCGCCATCAGAAGCGCGTGATTCCTGCCCTGCAGCAAGCCAAAAGCCATTCCTGTATTCTGTATGTAAGTGAGGCTGAAAAACCTGGTCAAAGCCCGGGAATCGCCTGGACGAAAATGCGTCATTACCCAGCTCTTGCTGAACCGGTCAAGCAGCACAATCACCGCTGCCAGCATTAACATTCCATAGAAGTGGCGCGCGCACTTAAATTGTCTGGTTTCAGTCATGCCGTTATTTTCCCCGTCCGGGCCAGGTCTTCCAGAACGTCCGCACAGCGCCCACATACCTCCGGCCAGCGGTTATTCGTTCCAACATCATTTTTGTAAATCCAGCAGCGGGCGCATTTATGGCCATCGGCTTTTTTTATTTCAATTTCCAGACCGGAAGATGATCGCCCCTGCTTAACCTCCACCTGGCTGACGCCAAAAATGGCGGGGAGCAATGAGACATAATCCATATCCTCCGGACGAATATTAATTAATACCTTCACATCGCGCGGCGCTTTGACTAATCCTGCTGTCCGGGCTTTTTCGATTTCCAACAGCACGGATTCTCTGCAGTCCAACAATTTTTTCCAGCGGTCTACCAAAGCGGAGTCCAGCAGACTATTATCCACCACAGGCAAATCCGCCAGAGCGACGGATTCCTTATGCCCCATGAACCGCCAGGCCTCGTCAGCAGTAAATCCCATTATAGGAGCAAGCAGCCGTATGAGCGCATCAACTACGGCACAAAGAACTGTTTGCGCAGCGCGCCGCGATAGGGAACCGGCAGCGTCGCAGTAGAGACGGTCTTTGATCACATCGAGGTAAAAGCTTGAAAGATCGCCGCCGCAGAAACCTACAAGCCGTGAACTCACACGCTGGAACTGGTAAGTTTCATAGGCGGCCAGCACATCGCGGATTTCTTCCTGCAGACGGTGCAGCGCCCAGCGGTCAATTTCGGGCAGATCCTTATAGGGTACCGCCTGACGAGTCGCATCGAAATCACTCAGGTTATTCAACATATAACGCAGCGTATTTCTGACTTTACGATAGTTGTCCGACAGACCCTTAAGAATTTCCTGCGACAGTCGCACGTCTGCGCCGTAATCGCTCGATGCTACCCATAAGCGCAGTATGTCCGCGCCAAATTTCTTGGTTATTTCTCCAGGAGAAATCACGTTCCCGAGAGATTTCGACATCGGGCGGCCTTCGCCGTCCATTACGAATCCATGTGTAAGCACGGTCTTAAAAGGCGCCTGGCCTTCCAGAGCGACTGACGGAATGAGCGAGGTTTGAAACCACCCGCGATGCTGGTCTGCTCCTTCGAGATACATATCTGCCGGGAAACTTAATTCCGGCCGCCGCTTGAGTACGGCGGCCCAGGAAACACCTGATTCAAACCATACGTCAATAATATCCGGCTCTTTCTGCGGCACAGATGCCGGGATCTCCGTTCCCCACAAACGCTGGCGTGAAAGACACCAGTCCGGACGTGTTTCTATCATGCCGGCAATGCGGTTCTTGCCGTAACCTGGAATCCAGCCTTTGTTTTTATCGATCTTCTCGATCTCATCAAGAAGACGCCTGCGCAGCCCTTTATGGTCGACATTGAGAAACCACTGCTCTGTAGCGCGGAAAATGACCGGCTTGTGGCAGCGCCAGCAATGCGGATAGGAATGGGTGATTTCTTCATGGTGAAGCAGGATGTTTTTCCCCATCAGGAATTCGACGATATGGGGATTGGCCTTAAAAACATGCTCGCCTTTCCATTCCGGGACTTCTTCCGTGAAGCGGCCTCTGTCGTCTACAGGAGAGAGAATAGGAAGCGCAGGCTTTTGTTGCTGCCCTAGAACAAAATCTTCCATGCCATGTCCCGGGGCGATATGCACAAGCCCTGTGCCGGTATCCATGGCGACAAAATCGGCAGGCAGCACTTTTACCTGGCGGTCGATCCAGGGATGCCGCGCGGACGCGCCCTGCATATTGAAGTCTCCAGTGATGTTGCCGGTTAAACCTGTGAGTTTTGAAAATTCTTCAACACGTTTCTCTGCCAGAACAAAACCGCGCTTCCCGGCATTAAAAACCACATAGCGCTCATTCGGGTTGTAGGCAATAGCCACATTGGCGGGAAGCGTCCAGGGAGTCGTGGTCCAGATGACGAGTTCCACGCCGCCGGCGCCGGGGAATGCGACGAAAATTGAAGGGCCGGGGTCGTTTTCATATTCTACTTCCGCTTCGGCCAGAGCCGTTTCATCCACATAGCACCAATAAACCGGCTTCTTGCCGCGATAAACGTACCCTTCTTTTTCTAGTTTCTCAAAAGTCTCGACGATAACGCGTTTGTATCCTTCGTCCATTGTGAGATAGGGGTTTTCCCAGTCGCCCAAGATTCCCATGCGCTTAAACTCCTGGCGCTGGATATCGACGAATTTCCCCGCGAAGGCTTTCGCCTGTTCCCGGAACTGGGTACGGTCCACTTTATGTTTGTCTGTAACTTTGAGTTCCTTCATGAGCTGGAGCTCAATCGGTAGGCCGTGACAGTCCCATCCCGGTACGTAGGGCGCGTAATACCCCGCCATCGTTTTGTAGCGGACGATAATGTCCTTCAGGATTTTGTTTAAAGCGTGACCCAGATGGAGATGCCCGTTGGCATAGGGCGGTCCGTCGTGAAGAATAAACTGCCTGCTGCCTTTCCGGTCAAGACGGCGGCGGACGGACTGCTCGTAGACTGCTTCTTTTTCCCATTGAGCCAGCATCGCCTGTTCCCGGTTGGGGAGATCGGCTTTCATGGGGAAATCAGTCTTAGGAAGATTAACGGTTTTTGAATAATCCACGGAGGCTATCTTCGTAGGGTGGATATGCCATACCCTGTTCAGTAATTATAGCTGTAATCAGGCTTCCGGGTGTGACATCGAATGCGGGATGGCGGGCCACGGTTCCCTTAGGCGCAATGAGATTTCCGCGGATACTGGTGACCTCTTCCGAAGAGCGCTGTTCAATCGGGATCTCCGATCCATCAATTGTTTTCAAATCGATCGTAGACAGGGGCGCTACGACATAAAACGGAACGCCATGGTGCCTGGCAATAACGGCCAGGCTGTATGTCCCGATCTTATTGGCGGTATCCCCATTGGCCGCTATCCTGTCCGCGCCTACCAGCACAGCGTGAATCGGCTCAGTTTTCATGACATAAGCCGCCATATTGTCTGTTATCAGTTCATAAGGGATTTTTTCCGACTTGAGTTCCCAGGCGGTTAACCGCGCACCCTGCAAATAGGGCCGGGTTTCAGAAGCGATAGCCTTGCGGATTTTCCCCTGATGAAACGCAGTCCAGATGACTCCGAAAGCCGTGCCCAGACCCGCGGTCGCGAGCGATCCTGTATTGCAGTACGTAATGACCGTAGCGGAACCCGGCAGAATAGCAGCGCCGTATTGGCCCATGGCGCGGTTTGACTCCCGGTCTTCCGATTCCACAGACCAAGCTTCAGCTTCCAGGCGCGCGGCCAGTTCCCTGCAGCTTCCTTCAAAAGGCTGCCAGATCGCCTGCATGCGGTCCAGCGCCCAGCGCAGATTAACCGCCGTCGGGCGAGCAGCAAGCAATCCTTTGTGCGCCATCCGGAGAACGCTCTTTTGATCAGAGAGCCGGCGAAAAACCTTTGCCCGTGATGCCAGAACGATTCCATAGGCGGCGGTGCAGCCTATGGCAGGAGCTCCCCGCACAACCATGCTGCGTATACCTTCCGCAGTTTTCTGCCAGGTCCTGCAGTTCAGCCAGATCTGGCGATCCGGCAAATGCCGCTGATCCAGAAGTGCCAGGGCATTCTTCTTCCAGATAAATGCTCGTGTGATAGGTAGTTTCATATTCATGGACCCCGGCCTGCATCCTGCCGGAGCGACGGCATTTTAGGGGATGGTTTCCATCACTTCTTCAAGCTCATCTTCCGGCCGGCCGGCGATCTGGACCATTTTCTCCTTGGCATTTTCGCCGCGCATGATATGAATCTTCCCAGGATTAACTTCGAAAAATTCCGCCAGATAATTGATCAGAACATTGTTCGCTTTTTCCGTAACTTCCTTTGACATAACTTTTACCCGGATGACGCTGCCGATACGTCCCACAACTTCATTTTCGTACGCCTTGGGTATTACCCTTACACGAATGATCATTCCTTCCCCCCTGGATTATGGATTATGAATTGGTGCGTTTTGACAGTTCTTCAGCCCGATCTTTTGCTTTTCTTACTGCCTCCAAAATTTTCTGTTTTACGCCGCCCGCTTCCAGCACATTAATAGCAGCTTCCGTAGTGCCTCCGGGTGAAGTCACCTTCTGTCTCAGAACGGCGGCGCCGTCAGATGACTGCGACAGAAGCAGCCCTGCTCCTTTCATCGTCTGGCGCACAAGCTGATCGGAAATTTTCGGATCAAGCCCCAGCGCGCAGCCGGCTTCCTGCATTGCTTCTGCGAGATAAAAAGCGTAAGCGGGCCCCGATCCTGAAACCGCGGTAACAGCGTCGATATTTTTTTCTTCAACAGCCACAGCCAGTCCAATCGTCGAAAAAATCCCTATCGCCTCGGCTTCGTGCATCGCCCCGGCCCAGCGACCGCGTGCTACAGCGGCAGCCCCCTCCCCTACAAGGGCCGGCGTATTGGGCATGACGCGGATCACCGGCGGTTTGGCCGGGCAAAAACTTTCGATGAACGCGGTGGGAGTTCCGGCGGCTATCGTGATCAGCAACTGGCGCGCGGAAACTGAAAGCCCTATTTCGCTTATAAGTGCGGAGATCTGCTGCGGCTTCACCGCGATCAAAATGATGTCGGCCTGTTTAACCGCATCAACATTCTGCGCCGCAGTTTCGATCCCGTATTTTTCTTTCAGCCGGCTGAGATTTTCCGCACGGACGTCGGAGACGATAATTTGCGAGGGTTTCCATTTTTTCGATTTCAGCAGACCGGATAGAATCGCCTCTCCCATATTGCCGCCGCCTAAAATCGCAAGTCTTTTCACTAGGCTCTCTCCCCGAATAAAGCCGTTCCCAGACGGACCATGGTGGAACCTTCCTCGATTGCCACTTCATAGTCGCCGCTCATGCCCATGGACAGGATCTCAAGCTTTGTCTTCTCGAAAAGTTTCCGCAGCGTTGCAAAAAACGGCCTCGCATCCTCCGCATTTTTGGAATAAGGCGCAATGCCCATAAACCCCTTGATTTTCAAGAAAGGCCAGCAACCCGCGCCAGCTATAAAATCTTCCACCTTTTCCGGTTCCATGCCGAACTTCGTAGCCTCCGGAGAAATCTTCACTTCTACAAGACACGGCAGGACGCGATTCTGTTCCTGAGCATGGCGGTTTAAATCATTTGCAAGTTCCGTGCTGTCGAGCGACTGTATAACATCAAAAAGGTTCGCCGCCTTCTTTGCTTTATTGGACTGCAGATGGCCTATCAAATGAAGCTGAATTGCGTCAGGCAGAACCTTTCGCCCGGCAGCATCGCCATATTTTGCGAGCGCATCCTGCACGCGATTTTCTCCGATATGCAAAACACCCGCTTCAATCACCGGACGGACACGTTCAACCGGCACAGTCTTGGTAACGACAAGGAGAGAAATTGCGCTGGGAGAGCGTCCAGAACGTTGTGCCGCCCTTGAAACACGCTCTTTAATGGTGGATAACTGATCGAGAACCGCTACTGACACGTTGCATCATTATAGTGAAATTGCCTCTAAAATTCAATAAAAAGGGGAAAACACCAAATTGTGGAAAACCTGTGGATAAATATTTAACAAACTTTTACTTGCCCTGAAAAACAAAAACCCCCTGCCATTGCATAATGGCAGGGGGTTTCTTATGTCAATTTTCGTTAAGCCTAGTACATTTCCGCCGGATTCGGCATTCCTGCCGGAGCCGCAGGTTTCTTTTCCGGAATGTCCGTAATGAGGACTTCCGTTGTCAGAAGCAGGCTCGCGATCGATGAGGCGTTCTCCAGCGCCGTGCGGACCACTTTAGCGGGGTCCACAACACCAGCCTTCAAGAGGTCGCAGTATTGCATCGTGTCGGCATTCAGCCCGAAGTTGATGTCTGAGTTGGCGCGGACTTTGTCCACGACAACTGCTCCATCGGCGCCGGCATTTTCGGCGATCTGGCGGATGGGATGCTCGAGCGCACTGCGGACGATGTTGATTCCGGTCTGCTCATCCTGGTCATCGCCTTTCACGTTCTTCAGTACATCGGACGCGCGCAGAAGCGCGACGCCACCTCCGGAGACAATACCTTCTTCAACGCCCGCGCGGGTCGCGTGCATGGCGTCCTCGATCTTGTACTTCTTGGCTTTCATTTCCGTCTCGGTGGACGCGCCTGCTTTAATGAGAGCGACGCCGCCGGACAGCTTCGCCAGGCGTTCCTGTAATTTTTCCTTATCGTAGTCCGAGGTCGAGTCCTCGATCTGCTTTTTGATTTGACCAATGCGCTTCTCAACGGTTTTTTTGTCGCCCGCGCCGTTGACGATCGTGGTATTTTCCTTATCAACGATTATGCGCTTCGCGCTGCCGGCCATGGAAGGCTCTGCCTTTTCAAGCTTTACACCCAGCTCTTCCGAAATAACCTGCGCGCCGGTCAGGATAGCGATATCCTGCAGCATTTCCTTGCGGCGATCGCCGAAACCGGGAGCCTTTACGGCTACGCATTTCAGGCGGCCCTGCAGCTTGTTGACTACAAGCGTTGCCATCGCTTCGCCATCGACTTCTTCTGCGATGATGAGGAACGGCCGATTCCCCTGCGCGAGAAGTTTCTCGAGGAAAGGGAGCAGTTCGTTCAAGGCGCTGACTTTCTTATCGGTGACAATGACCGCCGCGTCTTCCAGCACGGTTTCCATGCGTTCCGGGTCCGTAATGAAGTAGGGCGAGACATAACCGCGATCGAATTTCATGCCCTGCACGACTTCGATTTCGGTCTTTGCCGATTTGCCTTCTTCGACGGTGATGACGCCGTCTTTGCCGACTTCCTTCATCGCTTTGGCGATGAGGCTGCCGATTTCCTTATCATTGGCGGAGATGGTCGCGACCTGCTCGATCTCCTGCTCTTTAACCGGTTTGGACATCTTCTTAATTTCAGCCACGACGGCTTCAACGGCTTTGCCGATGCCGCGCTTAATGTGCATAGCGTTCGCGCCGGCGGTAATGTTTCGGAAGCCTTCGGTGATGATCGCCTGTGCGAGCACGGTCGCAGTGGTGGTTCCATCACCGGCGACATCGTTCGTCTTCGAGGCGACTTCGCGGACGAGCTGGGCGCCCATGTTTTCAAACGGGTCTTCCAGTTCAACTTCCTTCGCGATGGTCACGCCGTCGTTGGTCACGGTGGGCGAACCGAATTTCTTATCGAGCACGACGTAGCGGCCTTTTGGACCCATCGTAACTTTGACGGCGTTGGCTAATTTGTCCACGCCGGCTCGGACCGCTGCGCTGGCCTGATCCTGATATTTGAGTTGTTTTGCCATTCGAGTATCCTCCCTGGGTTAAGCGATAACGCCGAGGATATCGTCCTGATGCATGATCAGATATTCCTGGCCTTCGATTTTGATTTCCGTGCCGGAGTATTTGCCGTAAAGGATACGGTCTCCGACTTTGACGTCCATAGGTATGAGCTTACCATCATCCGTGGTTTTCCCCTTGCCGACGGCGATGATCTCGCCTTCCTGGGGTTTTTCTTTCGCGGTTTCCGGTATGATAATTCCGCTGCGGACTTCATCCTTCTTTTCAACCGCCTTCACAAGGACGCGGTCTCCAAGGGGCCGCAAACGCACAACAGTAGCAGTGGCCATAATACCCTCCTGGTTATTAGCGTAAAGTTTTGATTTTTTTACAGCGAACCGAGTACGTCATAGTTAGCACTCGTTTTTCTTATGTGCTAATTATAAAGCATTGGTTAGCAGCTTGTCAATCGGTTTGCTAATTTTGCGCGGCCTGTGGCGGGATTTAAACAAAGTACCTTCAGGTTCACCGTTAATTATCCGGCGTAGAACCCCGGGTTTATGGCCGCTGGCGATGACAACCGGGATCCCGTGAGCGGAGCAAAGCCTGGCTGCGCGGAGTTTTGTAATCATGCCTCCCGTACCGCGCGATCCCGCCCTGCCGTCGGCCAAAGCTTCTATTTTGGGAGTGACCCGCTCTACAACCGGTATCAGTTCTCCTTTTCCCTGATCCGGATGGCAGGTCATTAAACCATCTACATCCGTAAGCAGGATAAGCAGGTCAGCTTCTACCTTAATAGCAACCAGCGCGGCCAGAGTATCATTATCTCCCAGCCGGATTTCATCAACCGCGACCGTGTCGTTCTCATTAATAATAGGAATAACCTGCGATTTCATCAGCTCCAGCAGGGTCGCGCGCGCGTTGTAATAGCGTTTACTGCTGGCGAAATCCTCGCGCGTCAGAAGCACCTGGGCGACGATCACGCCGCGGCGGGAAAAATAATGACGGTAGCGCTCCATCAGGCGCACCTGCCCCACGGCAGCAGCGGCCTGTTTTCTGGCCAGTTCGGTCGGCCGGCGCGGCCAGCGCAACTCCCCTACGCCTGAAGCGATGGCTCCGGAGGACACCAGAACAACTTCGGCTCCGTCGAATTCCGCATCGGCGGCTTCCTGGACAAAGCGCGCCATGCGGCGCTCGTCCAGTTGCCCGCGCAAATGCGTGAGAAGGCTTGATCCGATTTTAATAACAACGCGCTTACGACTCATAGGAAAATTCCACCTTGCCGATGCGTACATTGTCGCCAGGGCTCGCACCCTGACGCGCCAACGCCTTTTCAACACCCATCTTTTTCAGGATATTCTGGAAGCGCCGCAAAGCCTCCCGCTGGCCAAAGTTCGTCATGGCCGCAAGCTTTTCTACTTTTGCGCCCTTGACCACAAAGCCATCATCCGTACGCTCAACATAATAATCCATTTCAACGACAAAACGTAGTGGTTCGGCAGCGGCAGGTTCCGTTTCCTCGGACATGGGCCGGGCAAGCTCTTTAGCGGCATAAGCCAGAAGGCTATTGATTCCCTCGCCGCTCACCGCGGAAATACCGAATACCTTTTTCGTCTTGAAATGGCGCTTGAGAGACGCAACGGCTTTTTCCCCGCCGCCGACGTCGACTTTGTTTGCAACAATAACCATCGGTTTTTTTGCCAGAATCTGGGAATAGAGTTTCAGCTCCTGGTTTACCAGCCGGACGTTCTTTATCGGATCCTTTTCTTGAAAACCGTTGATATCCACCAGATGCATCAGAAGCCTGGTTCGTTCCACATGCCTGAGGAAATCATGCCCGAGGCCGCGTCCTTCGTGCGCTCCTTCAATGAGTCCGGGAATATCGGCAAAAACGATCCGCACACCATGCCAATCGGCAACGCCAAGGTTCGGGTTAAGGGTTGTGAAAGGATAATCGGCGATTTTTGGTCTGGCGCTGGTCAGCCGCGAAAGAAGCGTGGACTTCCCCGCATTCGGCATGCCGATCAGGCCTACGTCGGCCAGCAACTTTAACTCCAGATCGAGATGGAACTCTTCTCCCGGCTCCCCTTTTTCCGAAAGCATCGGCGCGGTATTCCGCTGCGTCTTGAAGGAAGCATTGCCTCTTCCCCCTCTGCCGCCGCGTGCCACAAGGAAGGTATCCTCCGCGTTTTTGAGGTCAACCAGCAGTTTTCCTTCACGAAAAACCATGGTTCCCACAGGCACCTGTATTATCAGGTCTTCCCCCCCGTGTCCGACCCTGTTTGAGCCCTGGCCGTTTACTCCTTGCTCGGCATGAAAATGCGGCGTGTAGGACACATCCAGAAGCGACCGCCGGTGCCGGTCGGCCATGAGATAAACGTCTCCACCTTTGCCGCCACTGCCGCCGTCCGGACCGCCTCTATCAACATATTTTTCCCGCCGGAAAGAGAGACAACCGTCCCCCCCCCGCCCTCCGCGCGCAGCAATACGGACGTGGTCGACAAAAAGAGAACGATCTCGGGATTCAGTAGACATAGAAGTGCGTGAAGCATTGTTCGTGAAGCGTGAAGCGGTAAGTCAAAGGAGGGGCTGGCGTAACGAGATACGCTTCACGAGGCGCGCTTCACTAAGATTATTGTACGGGATAAACCGAAACTTTCTGGCGGCCTTTCGAATACCATTCAAACTTTACCTGGCCGCTGATCCGGGAAAAAAGCGTGTCATCAGACCCGCGCAGGACGTTGCGCCCGGGGAAAATTTTCGTGCCACGCTGGCGGATGATGATGGAACCGGCGGTTACAATCTGCCCGCCAAAAACCTTTATGCCAAGTCTTTGCCCGGCGGAATCCCGCCCGTTTGATGAACTACCCTGTGATTTTACGCTGGCCATTGTTTAAACCTCGCACCTCGTAGTTCGTAAAGCGTGAAGCGAAGTTAATGAACGGCGCTTCACAAGATACGCTTCACGCAGAAATATTCTTTATTAATAGCTCCGTGTAATTCTGCCTGTGGCCCTGAGTCTTTTTATAGGTCTTTTTCGACCTTTTCTTGAAAACGATAATTTTTGCGGCCCTGTCATGCCCCAGCACTTCCGCCATGACCTTCGCGCCGCTTACCACCGGTTTGCCAATCTTTAAATCACCATCGGTTTTTACGAGTAGAACCTTTTCCAGAGCGATCTGTTCGCCCTGGGCATTTGGAAGGGACTCCACCTTAAGCCTGGTGCCTTCCTGGACTTTATACTGTTTACCGCCTGTCTCAATAATCGCGTACATGAAACCCTCAATACCAAAAAATGATCCGCCAGACAGGCGGATTAACAAATAAATAATACAAGTTTGCCGTCCAGAAATCAATGTGAGATAATGAGGCCGCCAACATTGGACGTTTTCATGGAGGACCATCAAAGTGAAAAAACATCTTTTCTTCATTTTAGCGTTGCTTCCGGCGGCGGCCGCCGCAGTCAATAATGCGCCTCAGGCCCTGCACCCCTTTGCCCAGGTTAAGGCGGATCAGCTTACCATGGAACCTTTAACAGCCGGCTCTGACAGCTATTTTGTTTTCTGGGCCAGCTCGAATGATTCGTCAGAGCATCCCTCTTTATTCGCCCAGCGTTTCGATCTTAATGGCGCAGCGGCCTGGCCGCTTCCCGGAATACAAATTTCCGGAGAATTAAGCGATTCTCTGGGATGGGATATTTGTGCTGACGGGGCGACAGGAGCGTTTACGGCCACTGTAGAAGCGGGGCTTTTGAAAATACGCAGGCTGGACCATGAAGGAAAAACGTTATGGCAGCAGCCGGTTTCGCAGAACATGCATGGGACGGCGAATGATCCATTCCTGACGGCAGACCTTGTCGGCGGCGCGTACGTAGCCTGGGTACAGGAAAACTCCGGTAAATCAATTATTTGGGTACAGCGATGGAACGCGGCTGGGAAACCTCTCTGGCCTGCTCCCGGAGTCCGCGTCGCACTGAATGAAAATTTGGAGTCGCTGCCGGTTGTTTTGGAGGATGGACGCGGCGGTGTTGTTATCGGATGGAAAAGCGCTTCAAATGGGAGCACCGAGCAACGGGTGCAGCGTCTCTCCGGCAATGGCGAACGTTTATGGCAGGACCAGGCCGTCATAGCTCAGATGCCTGCCGGCGATCTGCGTGACCGGATCATGATGGCCTCACCCGGACTGGGCGGTGTTGTTACCTCCTGGATGAATGGCGTGGCAGGCAGGAACAGGCTTTTCTTCCAGAGGGTGGATCCCGAAGGAAAGCGCGGCTGGGAAGCCGGCGGCGTGACAATAAACCCTCCCAGCTATGAACAATGGAATCCAGTGATTGTGGGCGACGGACGGGGCAACGTCTGGATCGGCTGGGAGGAGATTACAGACAGCGGCGCGCAAAAAGTGAAGCTGGCGCGGCGGGCAGCGCCATCGGGAGCGCTCTGGAATGCAGGAGAAATCAACCTCGCCGGCACCCCGGGCAGCCAGGGTCGCCTAAGACTTGAGCTCGATTCGAATAATGGAATTTTCGCAGCATGGATTGACAACCGCACCACCACCGGAGTTTATCTACAGCACATCAACTCGGAAGGCCAACTGCTTTTCGGCGACGGCCTGCCGGTAGAAACGGGGCTCGATCACCCCCAGCGCCCCCGCATGGTGATCCTGCCGGGACAACATGTCGCAGTCATCTGGGCGGAAGAAATAACCGACAGACTCTGGGACCTCAAAACCCGGGTCATCTCCCCGAAATAATAGGACCACGAATTATTACTCTACGCCGAGGAGTGAGATTTCTTTTCTAAGTGGGATAAAGTTGGAATCGTAGGTGAGCAGAGGAAGGCGCTCGCACAGGCTGTAGGCGGCGATAAATGCGTCGCCCAGACCGATATCATAGCGGTCTTTTAACCGGCTGGCGGCGAGAATCGCCTCTTCTGTCGAATGTAAAACGGGGACATCCCATGACTTCACCAGACCGTAGCACTGATCCGCAAGCCCCCTGCCCTGTTTACGCGAAACCACATAATGCAGCTCGCATAACGCCATAAAAGGAATTCGTAATTTTCTTTTTACGGTTGAAAGATCCTCCACTCCGGGCTCATTAAGAAAGTACGCCATCAGAACCGAAGTGTCTGTAATAACAGCCGGTACCGCTTTCCAGTCAATACGGACTCTCACGCCTGGCTCTCACGGGTCCGTTCCCTCTTACGTTGGTCGAAAAGATCCTGCATGCAAATCCCCCTGCCTTTTAGAAAACCTCTCGATGCCTGAAATCCTTTCTCAGGTACCGGGACAAGAACGATCTCATTGCCCGCATCGAGAAATTCCACTCGCGAATTGGGACGTATATGGTATTTCTGCCGCAATACTGCCGGGATAACAGTCTGCCCGCGCAAAGACACTTTTGCCGTCATGGGAACCTCCCGCCCGCTATTCCTTACTCTCTTTTAATGTACATGAAATATTACAGTTTTGCAAGATTATTTATTATAAATTCATTCATAATTGCGCATGGTTCGGTTAAAGGAATCTCTTTAGTTGAGCGGCGAGATCTACGGAACCCGTTTACTTCCCGTTCCTTAGTCGAAAGCCGCTCTCCTTGCGGGAGCAGATGAGACGTTGTAGAACTGCCCCGCCGTACAACTAAAGAGATTCTCAGAAACTATGGTTCATGAATCATTCCCGCAGGAATTCGGGAAGAGCCTGCTGAAACCTTGCGAATTGCGGAAAGGCCTCAGCCAGACGCCATTGCAAAAACCAGACCAGGAAACCCGTCAGCGCCAGAACCATAATTATTTTCCCGCGCCAACCCAACTTCCGGAAAACCCAATAAAGGGCATAGAAGGGAAGAAAAGGCGCCCAGATAAGGCCTCGAAACGTTTCCCACAGGAATCGCTTCAACGTCATTGTGTCGCCTTCGGTTTTTAAGTTCCTGACCGTTGCAGGTCGTGCTGGAGTAAGCATGCGACGGACCACCTCCTCCATCCGTTCAACCCCATCAGCCTCCCACAATTCAACGGCCTGTTCCTGCAATTCTTCGGTTGCCAGTTGATTAGCCGCCAGGGCGACGTCCCTGGTAATGACTCTTTCTTTCACCATTAATTGCAAATACGGCGATAGCGCGCTCACGATTATAGCCTCCGTTTCGCCAGGCGCCGCTCCAGCATGGCCGCCAGCCTGGGATCAAGGGGTTTTTTACCTTCAGGGACTGCGGCCAGCGGCGCTGTAGAGGAAACGGCCGCCTGAGTTGGGGCGGGGACTGGTTTGCGTGGAGGGGCTGCAGAATGTTTGAGAGGCGGAGTTGATTTTGGTTTTGCCAGATACATCGCTGCCTGTCGGTGAGCCTCCACCAGTTTGATTAGCTGGTCCACAACGCTCTTTGCGTCACCGGCTATTTTCAAATCAGACCAGTCCACGCCATCCAGCCATCGTGCGCTTTTGCTTTGCGCCCCGAATATCCAGCGGAACGCAGCAGCAGGACCCTTTGGAACCAGAGCTTCCAGCTCCGTACGCTCCGCAGTATCAGCGGGCAGGCGGGGGTTCAGGAAAGAGTCTTTTGAATCGGGATCATATGGCTCGGTTGCGGGATGAATCCCAAAGGCCCGGCCCACACGGTATTCCGTGCCTTCTGATTTACCCATCCCGCTGGGAGCGGCGTATTCAGCGGGGCCGGCATTCTTTGCATTCTTCTCTGGAAGCGGGTCTATGACTTCAGCCATCACGCGAAACCACTTTCCCAGGGAACCACGCGAACCACCTGCGGAATCAAGGACATGAAACGTCCAGGCCGGAGATCCCTTCCCGATACCAAAATTCGCCAAACCGTATTTCACGAGCCAGGGCGATATTCCTGAATCCCGAGCCTTTACCATTAAGGAAGGCCATAAAGAGGCGAGAGGATCAGCCTCTCCCCTACTCTCTCCCTTAGGGAGAGGGTGGCCAGAGGCCGGGTGAGGCTGTTTGCCTTCCCCCAACAGTTGATTTACCCGCTTTTCGGTCTCTTTTACGCTCCAGCCTT
>CAZSAL010000011.1:30000-63844 GCA_964604825.1 uncultured Elusimicrobia bacterium | reverse complement strand
TGGAGGTGAAGGGGCTCGAACCCTCGACCTCATCGTTGCGAACGATGCGCTCTCCCAGCTGAGCTACACCCCCAGCAACGTGCCTAATCCTTATCCCAGCTGAACTACACCCCCAAATCGATTTGGAACGTTTATTATAACAAAGTCAGTTTCGTTCTTATTCTCGTCGGCGGAGGGAGAAATGATGTAACGAGCGGAGAGGGCGGGATTCGAACCCGCGAGTACCTTTCGGCACTACACGATTTCCAGTCGTGCCGTTTCAACCGCTCACGCACCTCTCCGCTCGTTACACTCCTATATAAGATTCCCCGCCACTACTTCTTCGGCGGGTCCGCCAGTGACTCAGTGGCGGAGAACCCTCGAGGAGCTTTCACCCCTACACGATTTCCAGTCGTGCCAATTCAACCACTCTTGCATCCCTCCGCTGACGAGACTTGAAACAAGGACACCTCAATGGAAAATATTTTTTAAGGCCTTTTGAATGTCATCTGCCGGATTGGATTGGTTCGTCCCCTGCCCCTGACCGGAAGACTGCCCACCGCCTAATACTCCCTGAAGCAGCTGTTTTGCTCCCTGCTGTAGCGCACGTTTCGTCACATCCGCAACGTCCGCACGAACTTTCGGAGATGGCACCGTTCCGGTAGCATTGAATTTGAGCGTCGGGCGACCATTTTCATCCTGCATGAACTGCCCCAGCGTCCCGCCTATGCTGCCCTTCGCCAGCTTCATTTCCACCTGCACATTCAGCGGCTGCGCGCCGCTTAAACCTATCGTCCCAGTAGTATTCACGGCAACATCAGGCCCATTCATAACAAATGAACGGATGTCCATGATGCCATTATTGAACACATAGTCACCGGTAATACTGTCAAACTTCACCGATTGCAGCGTTGGAACGCCGAGCGCATGCAAAGCGCCGTTTCTATCAAGTTTCTGCAGCGTTAACAGAGGGAACAGAGCGATACGCACTGCTTTAGAAAGCGAAGCAAGCTTATCTATATTCTGCACCACACCCGAGCCCTGGCGCAGATTCGCCGACCCTGTGACCATCGAAAGATCAGTCGTCACTTTTGACAGATTCCATGTGAAATCAAGATTCTTAGCCTGATAGAGATCGTGCTGAATACTTCCGACTGTCAGATGGCCGGAAAGCTTCATAGGGGGCGTCGCGCCAGGCACAGGCTCAGCCCAGGCTGTGGCAATAAAGCTCAGAGGCAACAAGGCCTGCTTCGCAGGCGCGCCTCCGATAGGCGGTAGAAGTTTGTTCAGGTCTATCGCAGTAAAATTTGCGTTAAGCTGGATATCGGGAGATGTCATCAGCTTGTGAGCTGCCAGCTGCAGAGAGAACCCCGCGCCATCCAGCTGTCCTGTCATTTTCGGGATGGACACATCTTCCATTGTGAAACTTACAGGGACGTCCATGCCTGAAAGCTGGCTTTTCTCATAGCGTGCCGAGCCATTCGAAACATGAAGCGTTCCGTTCGCTTTCGGCTGGGCCGGCGTGCCGGAAGAACGGACATCCAGAACCGCGTTTCCTCCCGGATGATATTCAACAAGCATCGGCGCCATCGCAGCCAGATCAGAGAGAGACCAGGTATTTGATTTCATGCTGACGCTGAAGATGGGAGCTTTACCTCCAAGAAGGAAGGAAGCAGTTCCGTCCAGATGCATTGAACCAAGCGTAGTTTTAATTGCGGTCAGGTTCAGACTCTGTTTATCCTGGGTCCAATCACCGGAAGCCTGCAGTTCAAGCGGCATGCTCCGCTTTTTCTCAAACTGACCGGTCTTTGTTATGCCCAGGTCATGACCGTCCATTTCCAAGGCAATGTGGCTAACTGCCTGAGTGCCGGAGACATCAGCAGAAACCTGTGTATTCCCCTCAACTTTTATATCCTTCGGCAGCGAAACCCCTGCCAGAACTGCCGTCTCCGCCGCAGGAAAGGTGTTCGTTTCCAGATGCATTTTTATCTGAGGCCGGGCAGATGCTAGATCGGTGATTTGTCCATTGCTCGAAAGCTGAAGCGGTCCGATGGCGGCCTGGGCCGTTATATCCATGCGTTTGGAATCGCCCTTTACGTCCGCTCTAACGCTGATTGGTTTATTCAGCGGAAGATTCGCAGGCAGCGCTACGAACGGCCGCAGAGCCGCGAGAGTCAACTGCCTTATATCCAGATGCAGGTCTGCCGAGGGAGAATTAGTTTTCAGCCGCTCGGCACGGCCCGTCAGGGAAATCGTGGCGCCTCCGGCTGCGATACGGAATTTCTTAAAGTCGGCAGACCCTGCAGCTATATCTGCCTGCCCGGACATCTGCAGATCAATGGTCAGACCTTTAGCGGCAGCAGTTAAAGCCGCCTGAATGCCAAAGGGTTCAGTAAGGCTGACATTGGAAAGCTTAAGGTTAAGAGGCGCGATATCTAGCGATTGCCGGGCAGGAGAACGATCGACAAAATGAACGACACCGTTGCGGATACTGGCATGGGAAACAAGCAGCGAGAAAGGGAGTTCCCCCGGCACAGCAGGAGCCGCAGGAGAGGCGGCAGGAGGCACGGCAGCAAAGGCCTCTGAAACATCAAAATAACTCCCTCTCCCTTCTCGGGAGAGGGTGGGGGTGAGGGCACCCTCATCCGGCTTTCGGCCACCTTCTCCCACCTCGGGAGAAGGTTTGTTCAAAGACGGCGACATTAGATCCGAAAAATTGAAAGTTTTCCCATCAGCGTTGCGGATTACAGTAACCAGGGGATGGACAAGGGACAGTTCGTTGACCTCTACGCGTTTGAATAAGAGCGGCCACAAGGAAATCCTGATGGAGAACTGATCGCTGGCTATAAAGACGCCTTTGGAAAAATCCGGAGCTTCGGATATTTTTAAGTTTGAAACTACCAGCCCGCGGAGAACCCCCACGGAAACATCCCCCACCTGAACCTCACGATGCAGATGAGCAGCCAGCTGTTTGACTACCAGCGCTTTAGCCTTCTCCGGCGGCAGAGCGATGCGCAAAGCCACACTGGCTACGATAAGCAACGCAGCAAATACGGCGGCAATAACAACCAGAATTTTGATGATTTTTTTCACAGATTCACCACTTTTATTATTATAAATTAGACATCACCAGCGGAGGGGGTGGGATTCGAACCCACGGTGACCTTTCAGCCACACTGCTTTTCGAGAGCAGCGGTTTCAACCACTCACCCACCCCTCCGCCTGAGATGTTTTTTTTATTCTACCTAAAACTTCGTCCTGCCCCGAAATTCCCTGCGCGCTTCACGCTCCAGATCTTTCTTGCGCAGATCAGACCGTTTGTCTGGCCCTTTTTTTCCCTTTGCGAGGGCGATATGGATCTTCGCTATGCCCCGCTTACTAAAAAAAATTTCAAGAGGAATCAAAGTCAGGCCCTTTTCCTGCACCTTACCTTCCAGCTTATGGATCTCATGCTGATGAAACAGAAGCTTGCGCGTCCGGGTGGGGCTCAAATCGATATGATGGGCATAGCTGTATGGCGATATGTGCATGTTATAAAGGAAGATTTCCCCGCGCTCGACCCGCGCGAAGCTGTCCTGCAGGCTGGCTTTCCCCATGCGCAGAGATTTTACCTCAGGCCCCTCGAGGACTATCCCCGCCTCATAAGAATCGAGAATATGGTAGTCGTGCCTTGCTGATCGGTTGGAAATCGCCGGAGGGGCGGCTTTTTCTTTCTCCGCATTTTTCATCGAGAGGAGAATTATATAAAATTGATTTTCATCTCCGGCGGAAAGATGCCGGGATTTACGATTCAAGCACGCGTGGCGGAATTGGTATACGCGTACGGCTCAGGACCGTATGGGGCAACCCTTGAGAGTTCGAGTCTCTCCGCGTGCATTTTTACCTCCCTGACAATCATGAAATCTTTCGATAAACTTATCTGGGTTATGGCCAGACTGCGCTCCCCCAAGGGATGTCCCTGGGACCGCAAGCAGACGCACGCCATGCTGCTTAAATACCTGTATCAGGAAGCCGACGAAGTAAAGAATGCCATACGGAAAAAAGACTTTGAAAACCTCAAGGAAGAGCTTGGCGATATCCTGCTTCAGGTTGTTTTTCACGCCCGCATCGCCGAGGAAAAAGGTCTTTTTAATATTGACGATGTGGTCCATCAGCTTAACCGCAAATTGACACTGCGACATCCCCATGTCTTCGGCTATACCCGCGAGCACCGCAAACTGCTTGGGGAAAAGAAGCTCCGAACGGAAAAAGATGTATTGGACAGCTGGAAAACCCTGAAGAAAATCTCCGCCCGCCGTCGCCCCCGCAGGCCGTAAGCGGGGGTCCAGACTTTTTTATACAACTGGATTCCCGCTAACTACATGCGGGAATGACGTAATAAGGCAAAAAAATCCCGGAAGGGGGAGGGGGTGCCTTCCGGGAAAAATCAACTTCAGTGCCGAGGACAGAGTTACCAGTTAAGTTTCTGTTATGAAGCCGGGCCCTGTAGTTACTGCCGTTTCTCGGCCCTGGTTTTATTGATAACACACCGGCACTGTCGCCAGTTGCGCCACGAGATGCTCTCGCCGTCCACAGCGGGAACAGGTCAGAATGTATCCTTCCAGCAGGATATCCATGATCGTCATACGCCCATGGCAGGCTTTGCAAAAGAATTGTAATTCCATTCGGATGCCCTCCAGTCTGCAGCCCGGCGCATATGGCGCCGGTATACCGTCGCCCTAAGGCTATCCGATGAATGTTACAGGCATATTACGGGCCGTTAAAAAAACCCGCCCCTGGTACCCTGTCGGGTGACCAAAGGCGGGTTTTCCCCCACCTCCCCGCCACTATGTCGTTGGCGGGCCCGCCAGAAAAGCAGTGGCGGGAAAATTAAATCTATACCTTAGTTTTGACTCGCCGGATCTGCGGTATCACGCAGAATGTTCTTTATCCTCGCCACAAAGAATGTCGGATCAAAAGGTTTCGCGAAATATTCGTCTGCACCGAGATCAAATCCCTGCAGGCGGTCTTCCTTTTCGGTGAACCTTCCCGAGATCATGATTACGGGGATATCTCGCAGGAGCGGGTCCTTCTTCAGCATCTGGCAAAGCTGAAAGCCCGACATATCGGGCAACTGCAGATCCAGCACCACCAGTTGCGGGCGCTCCGCCTTGATCATCGAAAGCCCCATCTTTGCATTCTCTGCGGTCGAACATTCGAACTGTTCGAGTGCAAGCAGGTCCTTCAAAGACTCACACATTCCGGTATCGTCATCAATTACTACTACATGAGCGGCCATCTTTCCTCCCTGTTCGAAACCTTCTCGTCGGCTTCGCTCCCCTAACCTCAACTCCCCTTCAGACTTGGCCGTTTGTCATCGTGAGAGCAATACTATTCTTGCAAACAAGCGCCTTTTGATCAATATAACCAAAGGCTAAATCTTGATGGCTGAAAGCCCCATGCTTTTTATGGGCCCCCGCAATTCTCCAACGGAAATGAGCCAAGTTGTTGTCATTTTTTATTGAATCGGGTTTCGAGTCATATTTTTACACATCGTTAAGCTGCGCCGCCGACAGCTTCGCGAGCCGCCAGAATCGCGCGTGCCTGCATCTCGCGTTCTTTTTGATCCGGCCCCTTAATCAATCCTCCCAGGAAAATCCCAATGACCGGTACTCGAAGTACCTTGTCTTCCGGTGCAGCAAGGTCCATCACGGGTTTTGCGGCGAGCTCGCTGCCCATGGCAGTCACGATACTGGCTTCGGGGCCGCATTCGTCGTTCATGATTTGGTTAAATTTCGCTTTGATGGCGTTATAAAATCGCACATACCAAGCAATCGCCAGCACCGTGCCAACGATCACAATGGGAGGAATTGCGATCAACAGCAAAGACTGCCATTGCGCAGGCATCATCGCCATCAGAAAGGGCAAAAATACCGGGATACCGAAAGAATATAATCGGACCGAATGTCCGTCCATCGCAGGCCCGGAATTCAGACCTAATACTTCATTGAGTACCGGCTGTGGGACATGACTGGCAAACTCCGCATCCCAGAATCCGAATGCGCCGGCCATCGCACAAATATCATACGGAACTGCCCACCAATGGCCTTGATTTCGGATGCGGGTAGAGGACGTGTCCATCGGCTGCTCGATCACGGATATGTCTCCAATACCAGACAGCATCTTGAGCTTCTTAATCCACCCCGGCTCGAATTCTTCACCTTTACGCTGAATGAAAATGACTCCAAGCTTTTCGTCTGCATAACCGTCGGGCTTCGTTATTCTCATGTAATCGTGCAGTTTTTTCGCGGTATCGCGATCCCTCTCGGCAACCTCGGCCATCTGCGATATTTCTAAACCTTTCTCCGCAGCCTTTAGGCCTTTATCCCAGTGACGGTGATCAGAACCGACCATATAAAACCATTCCACTGGGACACTCCGGTTGAATTCCATCAAGCGGAAAATTGATCTTTCACCATCCGCCGTCCGCAGGTCCTGCTCTTCTTTGGATATGGGGGTATATTCGATGAATGGTTCCAGTATTTTCAGCAATTCCATCGTAATCGGCTCGCGAACCGTAAGGGAGCTTAAATCGGGCTTCCTGTCGGGATCGCTGTTGTCGACCATAATGACCACTTTGTCCAGTTTCCCTTCGGCAATGGCTTCGAGCATGACGAAGATATGACCGACCTGCCAGGGATTGCCTTTAATCGGCAGGAAACCGATCCGGGCGGGCCGGCCTTCGATGGACACCTCGGCTTCAGGGCCATGGCGGCCTAATTTCAACTTCACTTGATCCGGATGAATTTCGCCATTTTCCGCAAGTTCCATAATCCTGCTCATCGCGTCTATCAGCGGCACGTAGATATCCTCCCTGATTTCGGGGATGATGCCCTTCTCCGTCTCTTGAATATTTCGTTCATCAGCGTCGGGATTATCTTTTTTATAAGCCTCGGCGTACGTCAACGCCCATCGGCGCCAACGCTGCAGATTGGCAAGAACCCGTCGTGCCGCTTCTGCCGGGGTCTCCGTTCGGCCCGGCTGCCGGACTAACGCACCCGTCTTCGCCATCGCATTTTGAGCCAGCAGTTCCCCCTGCTTGAACATCAATTCGCGGACAGCAAGCAGCCGGCGTTGAACGTCTGGATTTGACGCCTGCTGAAAATATAACGCCATTAATTCTTTATCGGCTTCATTCAAACCGGCCCCTTGAAGCGACGGGACGAATATTGCGGCCTTTCGCGTCGCCAAAACATCCGAGACGATTCGGCCCGAGCCGATATTCGCAATGAGTCCCTTCAACGCTTCGATGGATTGATCCTGCACGCGTCGCGCAGCTCGCTGCAGCGCTTTCTGAGCGCCAAAAGCGTCCATTTCTTCAGCCAGGTGCTCCGTGCCGAGACCGTATTTGTCGTTGACGATCTCTTCGTGTGGCACACCGCTGTATTCCAGATATTCGTGCCAGGTCAGATAGTATCCCAATAGAGTCAAGGCGGCGTCATCGGAGCGGTTATCGATGAGGTCCAACAGTTCGGATGTGGCCTGTTGATGAATAACCAGGGCATACCCGCCGTTGGCCAGAGGGACCCGTAAAAGCCCTTGTTTGTAAAAAACATCCGGTTCGATGTCCATTGGGAAGTTCGCCAGCACCTCGGGCTCCACATCACCCGAAACAACGTGAACTTCCTTCAAGGCTTCGCTTTTGCCCAGACCCTGGTATTGTCGGTCAGCAAGGGCAATCGCCCGCAGGATTTCCGACCCCTGAACGTTGGTCGGGAACTGCTGGTCCGCGCCTCGGACCATTGAAACAGTCGATCCCGTGTCGAAAGCCGACGAAAGATGCGCGGGCAAAGCGCCTTCAAGCGACTGTTGTCCGTCGCTGATCCCCATCAAGTGCTCCCAGGCCAGGACTGCAGGGGTATCGCCGAACCAGGAGCCGCCAGTAACCTTACCCTCTTCGGAGGTCAGGGGATTGGCGGTTTTGATCTGCGGAGTATCGATATAACTTTCAGACAATGCCACAACTTTTGGTGAAGACAGGCCATCGAGAGAAACAGGGACGCCGGCCATGCGCTCCGCATAGCGGGTCTCGTCTGCTGCAGTAAATTCGGCGGTGATATTAGGGCTGATGACGTCGTAGGAAATACCCTGCTTTTTGAGTTCCTGCGTGATGCCCGCGGTATGGAAGCCTCCGGCGACAACGATCGCTGTATCTTCTTTCGCACTGGGAATTTTAGGGGTGGAAAGCGCCTGATTGAAAAGAGCCGCGATGTTGCGCGCCATGGGGGCATTGCGCATGAGGGCCGCGACATAAAAATCGGTGGAGGCGCGGATCAGCTCGAGCAAAGCCGAAGCATTAAACCAAGAGGGTTGGCCGGAGACCCTGATCAGGTCCTGAGCCATGGCAACAGTCGCTTCCTGACGCATAGCGATCGTGTGGATTTCCTCGAAAGTGAGTTGTTGGGAGAAAAGACGCTTCAACAGGTCCGCGGCATAGATACTTTTAACAATATTTGTTTGAAGCGGCGTCTTACAAAGCCCTAGAGCCACTTCCTGACCGTACTTGCGGACATCGGAATAAAAGACATCCGAGGCCGACAGGGAGGCTATTTCTGATGAATTCCTGGCAGACAGCGCTTTCTGCAGAGATGGCGCGGCAGGCATGACATTGATCCGGCTTCCCAGGGACACCAGTTTCTTCAGGTACAGGTCTCCGGCGAGTTGGCCGTGATCGAACAGTTCCGTATCTTTCCGCCACGACTTCAGATTGCCCTTGAACTCCTTATTCTCGAGCTTGACCAGGAGGTCATAAACACGTGCCATCTGGCTGACTACGATACGGCGGGGGCCCAGTGTTACCTTAAACAACTGGCGCTGCGCCTTATAGTCGTCGATGCTGTCAAACCCATAAAGCAATCTCGGGCGGCGAGTGATCAGTGAAAAATATTCCGGGCCTGTGAGGCTTGCTTCGGCGAGAAGATAATTAAAGAACGGTTCTCGTTTTTTTTCGATGGGGAAGGCGTTCAGTTTAGAAAGATCCCAGGTTCCTTTGGTTCCTTCCAACCCGATCGGATGCTGCAGCATCCCTTTGGATTCATAGAACTTCAACAGCGCCGCGATCTTCCGCTGGGTGTCGAGATGGGCGTGGAGGTCCTGAATAAGGATGACGCGTTTATTGGAAGAGCCGGTGAAACGTTCGGCAAGAAATCCGATGGAACCGGGAGGAACAATCCCGCCGGCCAGCGACGGCCCTGGTGCGGGCGCTGCCATCGAACGGAAAGGAAAGCTGGTAAAAATAAGTGCGAAACTGAGAATGCAGGATAAGATGCGTCGAATCATGACTTCCTCCATTTAATAAATCCCGTCGGACAACATACAGGGATGACAACATTAATTTTGTCACCGATATATCAATAACTCAATAGAGCATAAGGCTAAAAATTTCCTCCCAATAGTCCTATCTGAAAACTGGGCCCACCGCAAGGACAAAAGGGAGTCGCATCACGCGGCTTGGCGGGCAAGCGGACGGTGATCGGTAACGGCACCCCCGTTGTCGTGTGTCCGCGTGAAGTATTCCAAAACCGCCCACACAAAGGTTTCACAATCCTTCTCCGGCATGAATTTGATGTCAACGGCAAGCTCCTCTCCCGCACCCGCCGTATGGATGCCCACTGCCGCATATAAAACGGCGATACGGCTGACGCCGTTATAAAGCAGCTGCTCCAGAACACCCTGAAAGGGCGAGAGGTTTTTGTCGACCCGGGGCTGAGTGAAGGTTCCCCGCAGGCTCCCCTGGTGCGGACCCTTCCAGTGGCCCGTTACAAAGAACTTAACGAAATCCTGTTCGCTCATCAACATCGGGTCACCGCGCGAGGCGACCAGCGCTCTGTATTCCTCGGGATCTGTTGCAAAATCATCTATGACCTCCTGCCGGGTGCCGATCCGGGCCAACAACACCTGCTGGCTCAGCCGATCAATGTTAAGACGGAGAAATAATTCGGCCTGGAGGTAGCCGTCGCGGTGGCGGGCCGCTACGAGAAATTGGGACCATACCGCCGAAGCCGCAGGCGACAGCCGGCCGAGTGGGTTCTCATTCCGTTTCTGCCAGGCCTCAAACTGATCAGCATTAAACTGCTCCAGTTCTACCGCTTCGTCCGATAAAGCGGGCGGGACCTGACTCCTGAAATTTTCTAATGCGGCTTCGTATTGGCTGTTCGTAGCCGGATTCATGCTGTTGAACCAGGCCGCAAATTTCGGGTCGGCCCTGGAAAGAAGGTCCCTTCCCTCATTCGTCCACTCAGGAAAATCATGCCAGAAATTATCGGTCCATCTTGGCACGTTCGCGGGCCCCCAACGCTCCATGCCAGCCTGCGCGGTGATCGGGACCTCTTCGCCGGGGATCACCAGAAAATGTTTTTTCAACGCGTTGAAGGTTTCTTCGCGGACGGCCAGCCCGCCCAGGTCGCCGGACTTGAGAAGGATCGATGACAGCCGGCCGTCAGGACCCCGTTGCCGGTCCGCTTCAAAAATCAAACCCAGCATATCGCGATAACTGGCATCCTCGGGAACCACAACGCCCGAATCACGAAGCGTTCGACGGGCTTCTCCAATCCGATCCAGTTCGTACCCGACTTCAAAATGCAGGATCTTCCCCAAAGCGCGGGCGAGGCGGCGGACCCAGGTGATCGGCCGGATATACTCCGCCTCGGAGATCGCCTCTTCTGCAGGCAATCCCAGTTTGGCGCGGATAGCGGAAAAATCGACCTTTTCCAGGGCGGCAATTGCACGGTCAATGGTTTGTCTTTTCCCCGCATCAGGGTCACGAGTTTTCAATCTATCACCTTTCCAATAGCTGTCGCCGGAAATACCCGCTAAACGGCGCAGCCGCTGATAAGGAGTGAAATACCACGCTAGCCCCATGATGAATAATCCTGTAACTCTTCCGCCAAGTATTACCCAACCGTAGTTGTCGGCCAACCATGATGAAGAAACCGCATTCCCGCCCTGCGCGAAGGCGGCCAGAGGAAAGGCTGCAAGGCCGATTGTGGCTAAAGCACGAAGGATGGGCTTACGGTAAACAGATGGATTCCCGCTTACAATCCGCGGGAATGACTGCATTGATTGCCGGGGAGACGGTTTGAATCCAGTGAGACGGCTTGTTGTGAGACGAATACGATCAGTGAGATTTGCGGCAATCAACCGGCGAACGTTGACGGCGCGGGAAGCAAACGCCTCTTGGGAGAATACAGCCTGCATCGGTGAAACGGCGTTGCTCAGTTGCTCCGATGCTCCGATGCCCCGGGTCGCCTCGGCCAGTACGGACGTAGCGACGAGCGTCGCGCAGAGGCTGACGGCGATAATAGATTTAATGCGATCAAAATTTTTCATATGTTCCCTCTCTCTTGCTGTCATCCCCGAGCGCCCTAATCGGGGATCCAGTTGTGCTCTATGAAAGAAACTGGATTCCCGATAGCAGATCTCGGGAATGACGGCTTTAGGCGGACCCCCTTTTCCTACGTATATGTTTTAGCTGTCCACCATCGGTGAAACAATAGAGCGGAAGGCTAAATTTTGGGGACCAACCAGCCTATGGTTTTTGTGGGTATTGGATGAGCTGTCGGAACACCTTCGGATAGTCTTTCAGCCATTGGAGATCGGAAGGATCTTCGAGGAAGGGACGGAGGTCTTTGATGAGAATGGAAGGCTTCACGTGATCTACCTTTTTTGCGACTTCTGTCAGCGCGGCTTCCCACGTTTCAATGGAATGGTGGATCTTACCTCCCACCGGTGCCTGCGCCAGGCCCGATTTCAGGTAAGCCATATTGCCGGCGGCGTGCCGGGAAAGAAACCAGATGAGATCGTAGAAATCCCGGCCCCGCTCATACGGCCGGAGCAGGAGCGCCAGAGCTTTGCCGGCAAAAAGCGTCGGCAGATCATACTTGAGGATCGGGAAGATTTCGTTCATCCGGGACACAAAGAAGGTTTCCCTGACCCCGTGTTCGGGAGGATGAACATCGACCTCCAGTTTGATCGCCAGCTTCTGGCCGGACGGCATGGAAAATCCAAACTGCCGAGGGAAGCCGCCAATCCGCACAAACGCCCGCGACACCGCAGAGCGGGCGGTCGCCGGATGTGTGGAGACAGCCTTTTGGACAACCTTGTCTTCCGATACGCTTCCCCCCACATCGAACCCCTGATGGGATAATTCTTTGAGCACCACGGCATGCAATCGAGGGAATGAATAGCCGGCCTTATCGACGAGGGAGAAATCCAGATCTTCCGAATAGCGTTTGAGGTTATAGCAGATGCGCAGGCACGTCCCGCCCTGGAAAACAAGCGAGCGCCCGAAACTGGACCCAAAAATGGATTTAAGAATAATGACCTGCAGGTATTCGCGGCAAAGGTTCCAGCGCTCCAATTCGGAGCGGGCGGAATGCCCTTCAAGCAGTGTGATGAGTTTTTGCATACCTTTTCAGACCTTTCCAAAGTTTCTGGACGCGGCCGGCGGGATAGAGGGCCGCCTCGCGATCGCCTTTCCGCCAATCCAGCCGCTCCAGGTTTTGAAACCGTGATTCTTCCCAGAAAGCCGGCACATCCTTCATCGAGGAGCCCCGCAGATAAAAATAATCCAGCAAAGCTTTCTCCGGTTCCGCCAATAGCGTCGCTGGATCGTACCCGAAGAAAAGCTTCTTTTGAATCCGGTGGAAATGAAACCTCCCGGCCGGGGTCTGGAAGGTGCGGGTGGCGCGCGGCGTCACCAGAGTCGTCTCGAACGGGACATCTGGAAGAAATCCCTGCTGGTTGAGTGCCGATTCCAGGGAAATATAAGCCGGGGGATAGAGCGCGGAAATCAGCGCGGGGGCGGGCAAAGGCCTGCGCGGGAACGCGTACACCTCCCGCCGGAGCCGCAGGAGATATCCATTTTTCACCCAGCGATGCAGATTGAGCCGCAGCGCCGCCAACGGTTCCCGATGCCCGACGAGCGCGGCTTCCCGGAACGTAAAAACGTCCTTTTTCATTGCCTGCTCAAACGCGCGGAATCTCACCCCTGCTCCTCCCCATAAATACGATTACGATAATTATCTTAAATGATAATTATCGTAATTTCAATAGGAAAGTGGATGTCCAGGAAATCGGTAAAGTGGCGCAACGTGGCGGCAAAAGGATGGGTTTTGGGTTATTGGGGAATGGGGATTGGGTATTAGGGTTAGTAACTGATCTGCGGACACCCACGTATTATTCGCCGCACTGTAAGTAATGGACAACGCGCAGCCAGATAAGGATTTTCAGCAGGACGCAGTGCGGGCGCTGGCCAGATGCGCGGGGGAACATACGGTGATTTCATGTTCGCTGAACGATTTCGCATAGACCTGCGGGGCCGAAGGAACAACCAGATTATTCTTTCCTTGCGGGTAATAACTTCGAAAAACTTTCAAGGCCGACGGATCGAATTCGGCGGCGTTCCATTTGCGCTCAATCACATCGATGCGGTCCCGTTGCCGCGCTCCAGGCATCTTCTATCCTGTTTTTCTAAAACTCTCTTTCAAACATATCCATACTTTACATTTAATCCGATTAAACTTTAAGCAATAACGCAAATTACGCATGGATAAGCAATCTCGGTGAACACGTCCGCTTTCAGGTTCTGCTACGTAGAAAATAAATTTACGGGGTTTCCCTGATTAGATTTCTGATCGAAGTTTTTCGTATTTCTCTGGAGAGATTTCAACATCGCGCAGAATGGCACGGATCAACCCGCGCCCCAAATCCTCGCCGCTATGCATGGGAATGACAGTGGCTCGGCCATCGGTATGGCGAAAATAAGCATGGCTGCCTTTTTGTCGAACTAATACAAAACCCAGATGCCGCAGGATCCTGGACATCTGGGTTGGCGAAACGATGGTAAGTCTACTCATTAAACTGCGACTTCGAGTTGATGAACTCCAATAAAGCGATTCTGCGAAACGGTTTCTTTTTCGATAACCAGGCAAAGCCTGATAGCTTCTCTGAGCCGCTTCTCTAACTCCGATAATGTGCGAGCCTGCGTATGACAGCCTTTTAAGTCAGGCACCATGCCTACATATATGCCATCTTCATCCTGTTCAATGAGTACCGGAAATTGATATTTCTTCATAAAGCCTCCAAAAATAATATAGCACAAATTATCGGTTTGATGACCAAGTGAACCTATTTGTCGAGACCTACTTTAAGCGGTAGCAGTGATCCGTTCGCTCATAGACTACCATTAAGAAACTATTTATGCCGACGTTGCAATGGCCATCTTCGCGCGCATGGAGCCCACTTGAGCGGCCACGGGGGGCTTGAAGATCTTGTCGTAGACGGTGAAGACGTCCGCTTTCAGGGTCGCCGGCATGGTGAACAGGGCCGGGGTATTCAGCGCATCCCGCAGTTTCGCCGCAAGCCCGCGAACTTACTATTCTCCTCAGAGCAGCTTCAGATGAACGAGACGTTGGAGCCTGAGGTATATATCGCTACGGTCTCCCCCCTTGCGGAGGCCGACAGCTACCACAACCACATACACCCTAGATCGTTCCACTTTATAAATGATCCGATAACGCTGTCCAACGGCTCGCAGGCTCCGGAAACCCATCAGAGGACCGATAAGGGCCTTTCCCTGTTTTTCTGGATCCTGTTTCAATCGATCAATGGTTTGCGCGATTTTTTGCTGAATACGCCTGTCCGGGATTTCCGCCAGCATGGTTTGCGCGACGGGAGTTATGGCGAGCGTGTATGTCACTCTAAATGGAGAGCTCTTTTGGCTTTCGTCCAGGGGATAATCCTGCCGCGAGTTAATTGCCCAATACTGGCTTGAAGTTTGCCCTGAAGATCCTCGTCACTGAGCACATCAATGGTTTCTTCCAGTGCTTCGTACAGGGACCAGGGCAGTATGGCAAGCACCGGCTTGCCGCGGTTGGTCACTTCGATAGTTTGGCTCTCGCCCAACCTGGCCGCCAACTGGGTCATTTGATTGCGGGCTTGAGACACAGAAAGCTGATTCATTCTTCCTCCTTATGTACAAATATATGTACATCTAAATGGACAAAAAGTCAAGGAGCCCTTACGCTGCCGCTGCCAGCGCCATCTTCGCGCGCATGGAGCCCACCTGAGCGGCCACGGAAGGCCTGAAGATGTGGTCGTAAACGGTGAACACGTCCGCTTTCAGGTTCGCCGACATGGTGCACAGGGCCGGGGTATTCAGCGCATCCCGCAGTTTCGCCGCAAGACCGCGAATTTCCTTCTGTTCAGTCTGCCGTGCTTGCCGTTCGTTGTTCAGCCGAACACCCAGTTCCAATGTGTACCGCGCCCACACAAAGGCGCCAACTACAACGACGGCCAAGCCCCATCCCCATAAAGGAAGATGCCGCAGCGCAGGGAAGGCGAGACTTGCCAGAACAAGCCCGCCCAGGATGGACAGAAACCTGGTGGACGCGAACCCGCCTAATTTAGTTGGCAGTTGGTTTGTGGGTGGCTTATGTTCCTTAAATCGTGCCTGAGCCTCGCGCAATTCTTCTCGAATATGTGGAGATTCTAGATCTACTGCCAGGGCCTCAAGCCTCCGGAGACAGTTCTTATCTGAATCAACTATGGGGCGAGTAGAATCATAAGGGAAAAATCCTTCCGCTATGTCTGCGTTATGAGCACAAAACTCCTTTTGCTCACGAATCTCCATAAGGAGACCTTGCAGCAGTATGTTCAGATTAAAAAGATCTTCGATACTTTTGATCTGCGATGCGATATGGGGCAAGCTGTAATTGAAAATATCCTGGGCGCCACTTCCCCTGAAAATTTGAGCTAATTGGATAAACGGATCAGCGCCAAATCGATCAATAAGGGATTTTACTTGGTCATTAGAGTCAGAGGAAAGATACAAAGACGTTTGATTTATAAAACGATCGACTTCTGTAATTCTTCTTCCGGACGAACCGTAGACAATGATCCCGGCGACACCCAAACCAATCCCTACCCATCCCAACGCGGGGATGGACGCCAGAATGTCGTGAGCCGCCGAAGTATCACCGCCCTGCGCGAAGGCGACATTTGCAAATCCCAGCGTCATCACTAACACCAGCAAAGTTGTTAATCCTGTTGGCGGCAAACCACTGCGATGTATCGGCAGTTGTTCATTCAATTCTGTGCGCGCAATTAACGGTTCCTCTGTAAAGGATAAAAGGGAACCGTTCGCCAGGAGAGCAAACGGGCTGAACGTCTCCGATGACGGCAAGCGGTGCAGGCGCCCATTGGCGTCAAAAACAACACCGAGATGGGAATCATATGTCCATGATCCCACTTCGTTAGCTTGGACATCCCAATACGGCCCTGCGTACCGGATAAGCAACCCTTGAAAACTGGCTTTGGCATGCTGAAAATTCCAGAGCGTTGTTCCGAGGGCGTCGGCAAATCCGTCCATCCGCGCCCTGAGCCGCTGCCCCAGAACCTTGTTCCATTCCTGCGAATTGCTTTTGAGATGTTCGTCGGAATCGCTGAACGGCACAATAAAAGTAACCAGGAGGTATTGAACTTCCTTTCCTTCAACCATGTTGCGAACCCCGTCACCGAACCAGACGACATCGTTCAGGCCGTTTTCTTGAAGGAATTCGAGGAACTCCGCAATGACCTTCGGAAGATGGAAGTTGGACTCGGAGCTCGCAGCGCCCTCCCTCGCTTGGCCGAGAGCAAACCGTGGGCGGGCCTCAGCCAGCTTCTGTTTAACATTGGGCGTCTTCAGTGCAGCGATAACGGCATCTATAGCGTCTCGCTTATCTTTGTCATCGTCGACCCAAGCATTATCATCCCATTCGCCGACAAGCTCACCGTTGTACGTCGTAGACCCCTTATATACTGGTCCCTGTCCAAGTCTGCATCTAGCACTTTTTAAACACCCAATTAAGAAATCTGCATCCAGGAGATTTTCCCGTGGGCCGAATAATATTCTCGGGAAAACGCTGCGGACTGTATCTGCATTGTCGCACCCAATTATTTCTGTAAGAATTCGATGGATTTCGATCTTAACACGTATCGACCTTTGATGTGTGCTGAAATACCACACCAGCCCACTAATAATGCCAGCCACCACAAAACCACCGAATATGACCCATCCGTAGTTTTGAGCCCACCAGGGAACAGCCGCCGAAGTATCACCGCCCTGCGCGAAGGCGGCCAGAGGCAGCAGCATTAATGCCAGCATAATGATTCCGGTGATGCCGGGAGGGAGCTTCCTGCGTAAACTGAACCCGCCGTATTGAGGAGCGCTTGAAGTTTCCTGCGACACATATGTCTGGGTTACGCCAGCGGTTTTACTTGGATCTGACATCGCGAACTCAACGGAATTAACTACGAGCGATCCGTTATTGGTCTGATTCAAACGATCCTTTTGCCCTCCTGCAGGAATGGGGCCAAACGCCTCGCCATATTCAATAAGACAACTCCCAAGCGTGGTAAGGTCCGGGTACATCGACAGGGGCACAATAACGTCTTCCGGGCCTGCTGTCAGGCTCCGGACAACAATGTCTTTGCCTCCCAGGTTTATGGCAATATTCAGACCGGGAGTGGCACTTTGAATATGCAGGACGAGGAACTTATAAGAACTGACATCAACCGGGCTGAAATTCACTAACTGGTTTTCCCAGGCATTACCCGGGCCCACTTCCTGGTCGCTGGCTGAAGAATAAACCGGGTTCTGCCAGGGGAATACCGCCGAACTGGAGGCCGGGTTGGTTGCCGCAGTTACTTCACCTCCGTAAGTGATGGGATATTCATAGACCGGCGCGCCTCCGCACCCCGCAAGAGCCATCAGCGCAGCAAGGATGGATACGGCAAATATGGGGACGCGCAGATTTCCTTCTGGCCGCGCTGCAGGACGACCTGCAGTCAGATCTTCAGTGAGCGGCCTGCGTACGAGCATAAACGGGCGAATGAGAAAATGGGGAGAGACGATTGCGCGGGGGCTGAGAGCTTCAACGCAAAATGCGTTGTTCGTGAAACGTGAAGCGTGAAGCGCAAGATAATTTCCCTGAACAAGATACGCTTCACGAACCCCGAGTCCCGAACTGTTAGCAGGCATCGACGTCGTAACGAGCGCGGCGCAGAGAGTAACGGCAATAACAGACTTGATGCAATCAAAATTTTTCATAAGTTTCCCCCCTCGTACAGTCATCCCCGAGCGCCCCTATCGGGGATCCAGTTGTGCTCTATGAAAAATACTGGATTCCCGATAACAGATCTCGGGAATAACGACTTTAGGCGGACCCCCTCACCCTTTTGCTACACATATGTTTTAGCTGTATCCCGCCGGTAGAACAATAGAACTATCGGCTAAATATTGGTGGCTGAACAGCCCAGGATTTTTTGCCCGGTTGGACCTGATAAATATGGGTCTTAAAAAACGTTGTGAAGACCGGGTTTTGTGTATTGGGTGATAGGTATTGGGTTTGGGGTAGAAGCGATGGGAAGGTAGGGAGTGAACGCTAAACGTCAGCGGGGATGGGAGTAGAGCGAGATTCCTTCTTGAAGAATGCTGTCTACAACAGGACTGTTGTGCTTTTTCTTTTCAAGCATGGCGGGAGAATAAGCCAGCACGTCTGTAGGGATCAGCCCTTCGCGGCATCGGGACAAAAGTTTCTGCCGTTCCAAAATATTCATATGGTCAAAATCCTCAGACACAAAAGCCAGATCAATATCAGAATTCTCTTGCTGCGTTCCACGCGCGTAAGACCCAAACAGAATCACTTTTTCCACGTGAACACGGTATTCACGGAGTTTTTTCACATACGCTTCCGCAATCTTTGTCAACTCAGTCTTTGTTTTAACCAACGCAGAAGTTCCTCCGTTTCCTTAATGATGCGCTCCGCTTCCCGCAAAACCCGAGCAGACTTAAGGCGATATTCCGACGATAATACCCATTGACGTGTAAGCTTTTTCACTCCGGTATTGTATCAAGCCTAGACACGGATGCAAATAGCTTCAGGTGACAGGGTAAAAGGAGCTGTTGAGCGGTCAGTTAAGGAACAGTTGCACAAAAATCGTCGTCGAATAAACCTGTCTGGTCGCGTTGGAAAAGTTTGCCTCAACATACAAATACTGCGTGGCCTTACCGCTGATGTAATGCGGCGACCACGGACCGCAGCATCCCGCAGGATTTTCCGAACATCCTGGATCCCAGCCTGTGGTGGCTAAAGTGCCATATGGACAAACAACATATTCCCCCCCGTAATTGCTGAGCGGGGTTTCATACCAGTTTGTCTTTACCGGATTTCCGGGAGTGAAAACAAACTGGCCTGCGTTGTCGCCACTCAAATAAACATCCGCCGTATCCTGCAGAAAGAACCAGTCATTCGGGCAAAAAGGAGAATAAAAGGTATAGCTGCTGCCATTACTGTTGGTGCACCGGCCGTTCGGTGCGGGATTTTCGTGCATCTGCCCGGGCCATAGATTCGGAGTACGTCCCAGGCTGCAGGGATCGGAGTTCTCCGGATCGCTTGAGTCTGGAGGACAGTTATAAATCCGCCAGATCAAAGGGACACGGCTTGAACCGTCTGCGGAAATCAATCCGCCGCTGACCGTATAGGGATCTCCCGAGGGATACCCAATTGTACTTATCGATACGGCCGACTGATGTCCGTTATAAGACGACACATAATTACCTTGCACCGTTCCGCCGCTGTGATTTAAGGTTGTGTCCGGGAGGCTGAAAGTTGAATTCGCCAGCATATAACGGTGCCGGTTATCGGTAAAAACCTCTATGTGCCATGCCGTTCCGCCCGGAGCATATTGCTGGTCCGTAACAATCATTAGTAACTGATCTGCGGACACCCACACATTATTCGTAGCACTGTATGTAATGGACGAGGCGCTCCACGCCAGATAAGGCGCCGATTGAACGTAAGCTAAATTACTGACATTTGTGGCATAGACGTCAAGGCTGGCAGCCAGGGCCTGAGTTGAAGGCACGGCGAAGAAGATCCCAAAAAGAAGCGCGCGTCGAAGAGAGTTCATTGCAGAACCAGTTTAGCTCAAAACCATCTGCATATCAATGCAACTAACAGTCCAAAATTCGCATCAAAAGACCCACGACTTTTTGGGCCTTTAAAGCTCGGGGAAAGAAGCTAGGCCGCTCGCTTAAGAACCATTGGCGAAGGAGTTCCGCAAGACGCCGGGATTCGATTTTCCCCAAGGGAACCCGACGCTAATGTCTCAACAATAGTCGGGAGCCATATACTCTGCAGTTTTCTTCTTTCCGTTTCCGGGATGCTGAAATCTTTCAACAGGAATTCGCCGACGACGATGGCTGCCTGGAGCAGTTCGCTCCATTGGGCATTGTCTAAATAAGGCTCTTTCATAAATCCCTGCCACGGATAATCGATAATCCGGAAAACCTCACCTGCGGCATCCCAGAGAATTCTGCGGTTCCACTCGGCCCTACTCCATTCTCCATCAGGAACCCGGTCAAAGGCAGGGATAAAAGGGACCCAATTGATAACTTCCGTATCCGCGCCATATTCCTGCGCAGCTGTAAGTCCCGCACGGAGTTGCTGCATCGGCGTCTGAACAACTATTACCTTTTTCCGATCAAGACCTTTATCTACCATTATTCCCAAGGATTTTTTGGCATTCAGACCTGTATTGGTCGCATCTTTTTCCAAATAAATTTTGTCGTTGGAAACACCGGAGTCTACCAAAATGTCATGAATTCCCTCCGCCTCCGTTTTATTCACCACCCTCCATTCCTTTCGTGTGCCCCTGCCTGTCTTGCCTGAAACAATGATCCATGGTTTGTTTTTTAATCTGCCATACAGGTCTGCGATTTTTATTGGGACTGCAAGCAGATCGTTCCCGAATATGACAATACCGTCGATATCGTCTGAAAGCTTTTCTTGTACAGCAAGATACCCCCGCAAGATTCTCCCCGCTTGGCGAACCTTTTGAGGGATACTGGTCGGTTCCCGCCCGACAACTCCTGTTCCCAGAACCGGGAACGCTGTGGCTTGAATACGATATGTTGTCCCTAATTTATAAACACCCAGCGGCCTGGGAGTGTCCAGCACCCCACGAAGCCGGATTGCTTCAAGTTCTTCCATCTTCACCATACCGAACAGCGTGTCACGGAACCGGTCGATAATCGCCATGAATGATCGATACTCCTTCGGCGACATCGGCTCTCTCAAGTATCCCAACGTGATGTGGAAATTATTCAGGGGCTGGCCACCGATGAATTCTTCGTGCAACTGCCGAGCCATCGCACGCACGGCGCCTCCGTCCTTAGGCTGGGCAAGCAGACAGATCGCCGCAGCGGGAGCATAAAAGTACACGCGCCCAAATTCTATCCGTGACTGGGGTTTTTCTCCTGTCACATCCAAAGCCGCCTCCCGAAACCGATTTTCGTCCGTATCAGTGAAACTTTTTTTACGGGCAACGCCGCCAATGCTCATATGAAGGTGGGACGAATCGATCAATTCAACTTTATCCGCTATCCCTTCCCTCGCCAGGGCGGTCTTAAAATCTGTGATCAGTTTGGCCAGATTCTGGCCGACTTCGGAGTCCTGGGGCACGGTGTATTGAAGATTAAGGATATCAACCTTATTTCCTCCAAGGTGCGCCCTGGGCACGCTCAAATTCATTTCTGTAATCCCTTCTCCCGCCGCCACTTTATCCTGTGCAAGACGCCAAGCCTGGTAATATTCCCAGGCCGCTTGCCTGGCGAAATCCTGCAGACGCTCATCAGGGGATGCGGACGAACCTGCTTCTACACTGCGATGATAGGACAGCAGGCATTCGGCCATTTCAGGCTGCCGCTCCAATTGATCTGCTAATGCCGCGGGGATCTGAAGTGTTTCCTTTCCTTCGTAAAGGGTATGACTCCCAAGCATAACCTGGATGTCGACATCCAGGTCCGACTTGTTGAGCACCGGTTTTCCGGCAGGATTCCGGATTAAAAGATGGGAAGGGTTCTGATCAATAAATAATTGAATCCCTGGAACCCTCCCCCCCCATCCCCTCAAATCAGCTTCGGCACGAAAATTCACCCAGCCCAGCCTGCGGGAAGCCAGGTAATCATCAAGGGTGTCTTTAAGCCACGCTTCGCTATAGGACGAATCCTCAATCTCCTCTGCGATCTGGTCTGGCGTGATATCATCGTAGTCTTCTTTTCGATTCAGGAGAATGATCCCCGCGAACTCCAGAGCGCCGATTTTCCTTTCCCATCGCTCAGACCCCATCGATGCTGACACGCGGCGGGGAATGATATAAATGATTCCTTTAGAAATAATAACGTGATGAGCGATTCCCTTCCTATCTAGGAACCGGGCAAACTGGGCCGCTTCTTCCGTCAACTTCTCTATATTCGAACCTGAAAAGACGGCCGCTCGACCGCTGTAGCCTGTCAGACGGGATATGACGACACCGTCGCTTTCTGCAACCCGTTCCAGACCTCCCTTTTCCATCGGAAGATCAGAATCGGTCAGGTAGTCCTCGACTTGATCCATGGGAAAAACATGGAAATGCAGATGATTGACCATGGCCCAGCCATGCAGGCTGTTTGAAAAGAAACGGACGTTCCTGCCTTCCGGACTTTTCTGGATCTTCAGCATGCCACGCAACGCTTCTGCAGTCACCGGAGAAGCTGGCAGATTTTCATTATTGATATCCGGAATTATCAGGGTGTGATAGAGCAACCCGGGCTCATTTGTGAAAGCGACCAGCCCCAGTTTGCCCGCCAGGTTTATCGCGAAGAGTTTGGCTCTCGCAGGTATATTGCGAAAATCAAATGACCCCGGCGGGCTGCTTTTGACCTTGTCCGTCCCCTGCTGAACAAATGGCGTAAGCCCCGCCACATAACCGCCAACCTTTTTGAATTGAATCGCCCTGACATCCGCGTTGAACGCGCTGACAATTTTCTTGTGATTGGCGTTGAAAATGCTGGCGCGAAGTTCCTCATCCCAGGCCGCTTTAATGGCGGGAATCACTTCGCCGAGACCGTCCATCACCGCTAACGGAACCGTGTAGGCAATGATGGATGTGGATTTCGCAGACCGGTTTGGCGTGATAATTGACTGGTCACCGACCAGCAGCCGGACGCTTCCGCCCTGATCGACAATGCCGGCACGCTCGAGACCCAGTTGTTTGGCCATTTCATAGGCTTCTTTTATGGTCGGACCCGCACGTCCGGAAAGACCGCCCATAAGGACATTGACGAATTCCCCCTGTTTCGTGATGCCGACCATATTGAAAGGGTAGTGGTTTTCCAGTAAACATATTTCCACACGGCGGCCGTCACTAATAAAGTGGAATTCCCCTCGATTCTGCGGCCTGCCGGGGACCTCCACATAGTCGAGTTGTGCCAACTTAGGGCGTAGTTCATCAGGCGTCAGTTGGAATTCGCCGGGATTGCCATCGCGCGACTTGTAACGAACCGTCAGATCCAGCGTCACGGGCCCGCTTGCCGCTGAATGAACATTCGTCCTCCGGTCTCCAGTGTTTAACTGGTCCATGCCGAAATTGATGGCCCCACTCATCAATTCATCATCGGGAGGAATGTCAGGGAAATCGGCGTGTCTCAGAGCGGGTACCGAAAATAGGTGGCGCAGATCACTGTACCAGTCGGAATTGTCAGCAGGGTCGACAAACCCCCTTTCATCCTTGATCAACTGGACAAATGTTGCGTCCTCTATATCCTCCGTGCGGTCTGAACCGCCAATCAGCACCCTAGCGTACCCTTCTTCACCTAATGAATCAAATTTCACATCCGGCTCGATCGTTATGCGGCCATTCTTCCACACCACCAGCATCGGGTAGGCGCGAGTTCGGACATCTTCGCCGATATTGTGATAAAACTTACCGCCGTTATAAGTCACTACGCCTTTATCCCAGAAGAGATCTTCGTTCCCAACGGAAGCCGCAACGATTCGCTCCCCCCCAAACCGCAGACCCAGGTTTTGGAGATGCCATTGAACGCTTTTTATCTTCTGTTCGTGAATGGCGGGATGGCCAGGCAACTCATTATCCCCGTCTTTGTAAACCGCATAATTAAATCGCCGATCCACCGGATGCAGTTTCCCATCCAACTCCGAATCCACGGAAATCGCCGCGGTCATTCCATCCTCGGGATGAAATCGCAGGACGGCGTAAGGAACCCACGCTCCTCGGCCACCAGGATTCCATTCACGGACTTCATAAGAACCAAGCGCCTGCCCTGAACGAGTCTTGATCTCTCCGGACCAGGAATATCGTACTACTTGGGCGGGATCGATCTGGTCATAATTACGGCTCAGGTCAAATTCGGCGTACCGGCCCACAATCTCTTTCCCCACCGGATACCCATGATCATGACTGCGGTAATCGGTGGAAATAACCGTCAGGACTCGGTGATCGAAGAAGGATTTGTCCGCAGGGGCCGTGGCATCGTGCCCGCGAACGAGGATGTGACCGCCTACAGCTTTGAGAAACGTTTCAATTCCTTGTCGGCCGATCCAATAATACCCGGGACGATCCATGATTGTTTCGTGCATTTCATCTGCGCCGTTGATCACGTCCCCGTATTCTTCCTCCCCCGCATTTGCGGGCAGGCGGATGGGGTTATTCGCCAGCTGGCGGCGCTGGAAATCGTCATTGGCAATCGACAAAAGACCCGGATGGCTTGCATCAGCATCAAATCCGGCCTTCGTCGAAGGCGGCGCGGCATGACAAACAGTAATACCGGAGGCTGTAACCAGCAGTGTCGGCGCCGTTTCCATAAGACCAAACCATTTGTTGTAAAGGCTCTGCCCTTTTGTGGGTCCCAGCTGGCCGATCAGCTCATCCATGAATATTCTTTCGCCGTGCCCCACAGCGGCATGAACCACTGCAGACCCGAAAAGGTCATGATTGCCTGCCAGCAGAATGACATGGTCCGGATCCGAGACCTTCATCTGCATCACCTTCAATGCCACGGCTAAGCTCTGTGTTCCTCTGTCCGCGTAATCACCGGCGAAAACAAGGTAGACCGGATCAGAAGCCTTGGAATTCCCTTCCGAGGTGTAGCCGGCCTGATTCAGCAGGCGCTCCAAAGTGGACAGATCGCCGTGCAGGTCGCCGATCACAATCAATCGTCCGGACTTTGCCGGGAGGTATGCAATGCCTTTTTCCGTGAAGTATTTATCCGCTGTTATTTCAGAAATTTTCGCCCGCAGCAGGCCGGTTCGCTCCTCATGAGAATGGATTTCCAGCGCTTTATCAACCAGATCAGAAAGATTTGCGGCCTTTTGCCGTGCGGGCGCGCCGAGAATTTGAGCGACAACATTTTCCGTATCCTCCAGGCCTGAAATGAGCGCGGCTGGAGAATGCCGCTGGAACTCTTCGGTTTGCGCTGGATCGCGATTAATGCCAATCCTGGCTACGCCGGAGGCTTCGGCATCTCTCATATCATTGGGATGGTCTCCCAGCATGACCATCTCATCGACCTTGAAACCCTGACCGATCAGCGCTTTGAGATGATCTTTTTTGCCTTTCGGGCCGCCTAATACTCCGTCAATTAATCCGTCTTCCATCAAACCGTCGCGAATAAACTGACTCAAAGTCTTTTTCGTATCCTCGGCCTCGTTTGTCGTGACAATCCGCACCTTGATTCCTACGGCTCTTAGTTTTCGCAGGAGCTTCACTGCTCCCGGAATAAGAGTTTTGATTTTTGTTTGAGGATCAAAATTGACAATGGTCTCCGTCCAATCGATGGCCAGAAGTTTAACTGGCAACGGCGCCAGGTTTCGCAGCCGCCCCAGCAGATCCGGATAGGCATCCGGAGGAGCCGCGGCTAAAATCAATCGTAAAAAGGACGGATCAATAACAACGGGACAAGCTGACGAAAGGAGGGAAACGACTGCCTGAAGCACGTCGCGGGATTGCGATGCCGATCGCGCGGAAAAGTCTTGAGCGGCCTCTTCACCCAGACCCATATAGGCATGAGCGATCAATTCATGATCCGCCACCAGCATCGCATAATCGAGCGGCACAGTTTCGGTAAGCATTACCGGATGGACATAAAATGTGTTAGTCGCCTGATCATAAGCCATTGATCCTCTGCGGCCGTTGATTTCTGGGATATCTCGGGTCACCACCAGCCTTACAACCAGATCTCGACCGACCCCCATGCCCCCCGCGGCATGTTCCAGCAAGGCTGCCAAACGGGTTCTCATCCCCAATTTTATCGTCTGCGAAGCTTTTTCATCGGTGAACACAACACCGGACGTTTTGGACAACATCACCAACCCGATATTTTGTTCGGAAAAATCTTCCAGTTCCAGAGGAATGACAAGCACCGTATCTGGTGCGGAGAACTGCTTGTCCGGACTTTCAATCGGACCTTTTGCAGCGTTTCCAATTAACTGCAGATGATTCACGTGAAACCGGACCGTCCCAGAGACAAACCGTTCCGCATCGTCTGCTTCTTTCGAAAGCCCCCACGACGAAATGCTGGTTTCCAAGAAGGCTCGTTGATGGGCCAGCTGTCTCAACTGCGCATCATAATCGTTGCGTTCCATCTGGCTCCCAAATGAAGTTTTAATGTTCGCCAGTTTTTGTTCGTGTCCCCCAACTCCAAAAAAGTAGAGCAAATTAGGCATGAGATTTTCGTCATTGAAGCCCCGCATGCTCTCATAGAAAATCACACGCGCCTTAGGTGCATGCCTGGCTATGGCAGGCAAGAACATCCGCGTCACATCGAAATGATGCTGGTGCCGGTCAAAGGGTGACGGCAGAAAAAAGAATTTCGCGTCATTATGCCGTTCGACATACCGTTCCACGCGTTCAAATTCTTCCTGCACAGGCGAACGAAACTTGCTCACATATGAAAGGAACTTGCCGTTGGAAGGTCGGACTACGCGGTCTACCACCTCAAGATCCAAACCAAAGGATTCATACTGGCCATCCGCGGCGCGCATTGAACCAATAAGGCATTGGGCACCGGCAAGCCCCTCGTCAAAACGAACGTGACGCTTGAATTGTCGCCAGGCATCCGGCTTAATGCGCTGCTTCAGGTTCTCCAGTTTTGCCTTATCTTTCGGCGTCAGTGGATTACTCAGGGATTTTCCCGTAAGCAAGTGATAAACCCATTCATCGCGAACACCCTCTGGGTCCCACGTAATGGTGACCATCGATAATCTTCCTTCATCACCGCTACCAACAACCCCCGCATAGGCCTGCGCCATCGCACCCATGTTCAGCGCGATATCATCAGGATGAGGTTCCACCAAAACAGCGGAATGCTCATCGACCAAATTATGCAGATTGTCTTCTTCAACAAATTGCGTACCCCTGTCATTGTGAAATTCGACACCATCAAGGAGGAAACGCCGGAAAGAAAGCCATCCTTGCAGACCCCTGCCGTAGGTATCCCCAAGCTTCTTAAGAATGCGGTCTTCTCGTGTCAATGTCGGGGTATTATCTGTGAGGCTTTCACGAGCGCGATGGCCAAATCCTCGTGCCAGCTTATGAGCGGATACACGGACTTTGAAAGACTTCCCGGCTGGAGTCTGGCATGATAGCGTGACCTTCCCATTCCGCGATGGCAATTGGTTTCCCAAAAATTGCTCTAGCATTTCATGCAGCAGCCAGACCGGACTGCGAAGCATCGATCCATGCAAAAATATCTGATCCTTAGTCGCACAACCCAGCAATAGTTGCCGGCCTTCACTGTCCAACAATGGCGGCCCGCGCAGGATACTAACGCATTGCAGGTTAAACTCTGGAAGGTTATTAGAAAAAGCTGTTATCAATGTGCGGTACAGCTCAGGCATCTTGCTTGGAGAAGCTAAGGTATCTTCCAGGGCCCACCGAATCGTCTGCAAATGCTCCTGCAAACGAACCATTTCATCAGAGGTTGGAGCATCGTATGTCAACTCAACGGGAAGAAACTTGCTCTTGTCTTTCAGCGGATTCCCAAATGTGTCAAGCGGGGCCACGAAACCCGTCAGGACACCGCTCTTGCTCCAGACCGAGGCCGTGACCTTAAGATGAGGTCCGGCACGCCCCACTGAGCCAATTACGTCATCGGAGCGGGCCTCAATCCTTGCAGCCAAATGAGATACATCCGCTCGTTTGGGCGGGAACATGCGATGATGGCAAAAAGCGAGTCCGTTCCATACGGTAAACCAGAAAGAATTATGCAGTCTAAGTTGATTCGATTCAGGGTCATATGCTTCTCGGGCATTTACTGGATAAAACTCGATTTCAGGGAAAGCGTGTTCAAAAAGCCAGAGAACGCGCGGTAGATGTAAGGGGTGGGCCACGATTATTACGCGCTGCGGCCAGTGTTCACCAAAAGCTCTCGCCACATACTCCGGCATAAGATGACTGCTGGCAGAACGATTTGGGGCACGCGCAAGAACGATATCGCGCATAATTCCCATTTCATTTAAAACGTCCCGCATTTTTTCTTCTTCGGAAGCTCCTCTGACGATTGATCCTCCGCTTAGCATGATTCTAGGCGCAACACCCTCCCGCACCAATGCGGCACACTTTTCAGCGACAGCAATGCTTAAATTGCTCGGGCCTCCATCATTTTTAAATCCTGCGCCAATTCCAAGAATTAAATCTGCGCGACGATCAGGTGGAAACCGATCATTCACTCTTCTGCTGAGCGGGACGGTTTTTCTTATCAGTTGCAACAGGCCGGATGTGTTCCGCGTTACAGTCTGCCGTTCACGCACGAAGGGGCTGATGATGTGTTCCGGGGATTCGATGAGGCGGGCGGAGAGAGCCTGTTCATCAAGAACAGTTTCGATTCGCGTTTCGCAAGGACGTCTCGATATAAAGACACCGTTACGATACGCTGCGACTTCTATAACTTGATACCCGAAACTGACCTCAATGGATTGGATGATAAGCGAGCTTATGATAAACAGGCAGACGGCGCGGATAAACCGACGGAGGACGATAATTCTCATTTCAATATTAATGTAGCGTGGTGGCGGCGGTAGAACAATAGAACGGAAGGCTAAATGTTTGGGACTGAACAGCCCAGATTTTTCTGGGCCTATGCTGAGCGCTTGGGATCACTTCTAAATCGTAATTGATCGCTTTCAAACCGCTCAACTCCGCTCAGTAATTTGGCTTTCCGGTGTTCCGACGCGGGGATGAGCGCCAGATATGCTTCAAACAATTCTCGTAGCGAAGCGTTAGAATCATTCATGCGTGCAGCAAGACGGCTAATGCCAGCCCAAATACCGTTTCCACGCCGTTGATAGCGAAACACCAGGAGGTCAGCCCGGTGCAGCCAGCGGCCAAGTTCGGTTTTTGCGGCCGCCGACCATTCGGGATAGCGCTGTTCGAACCCAGGATTTTTGAACCGCTCGTCGTGAGAACCGTTCATCACGCACTTCTCGGACTCCATGCGACGAGTATCCGGACGGAGGGGTATTCCATTCGATAGGAGCCGGTACGAATTCTCTCCTTCTCTCTGGATGACCCAGTAAAGATCCTCGCCCACCTCACCTGTCTCATAGTGGAGTGTCGGGTAAAAGAAGAATATGCCCCCTTCCGGGTTCAAGTGCCGCAGAGCGTTATTTATGGCTTTCTTCTGCTTCTCAGTTATTAAGTCGAATGCTGGGGCGTCGATGTCCTGTCCGTTATCTTCGACCCATCGGATAGGCCCGGTGGAATCCCGATCCAGACAGTGACTATTCGCTGGCTGACCCATTCCAAAATGGTGGATAACGGCACACATTGAAATAAAATCAAACTGATCATCCAACGAGTGGCTAAGGAACTGGGGCGAGCCAATATCATTCACAGGATTACGCGCATCCCAAAAATGAATCCCGTGGAGAGTGAACCGGTTTGTCGGCTCATCGATGGCGTCCCATTTAAACCGTTCGATCTTTCCATCCCTTATGACCCAGGGCGGAAAGGCGATATCCGTCCCGATGAACTCAAACCGTTGTTCAGGCAACCAGCGCTTAAAAGTGCGGGCAAGAAGGTTCAGTGTGGGTGATCCGTCGGCTTTGGGCGCTGAACCAATATCAAGCCAACGTATGGGCCGACCGGGCGGAATGACCGGGGCGTGTGGCAACCGGGCAATAGGCCTGCGGAGGGGAATCCAGGGGAGCTCGACACTGAAAGGGTTGGCGTAGAGAAGGTTCGTCTCCGTCATCCAGCGAAAAGCGGGATCATCTCTAGCCATGCGGCCAAGGTGGCGGGGATCCATTAAATCCCCACCCCGGAAGAGATTAACAACAGCCAGAGCCAGAGGCGTGAAACGATGTTCCCCGCTGGCCGTGATCCCTACGCCGCGGATCCAGTCAATCAATTCCTTGAGGAATTTTTTGCGACTCATGCCGGTTGTTGCTTCATCAGATTTGTCCCAACTGTTTGCCAGATAGCTGGCGATTTCTCTCCCCCGATTGATCCGTTCGAGATCGTTTCCTTCGTCTACGCCAAAAAATGATGTTACCGCAATCTCCACTTCAAAGATTCTTTTTCCCGATTTTTTCGCCAACCACTTTAACAGAAGATCCCGTCGGAACCCAGAAAATAATTGACTGAGGTATTTTGCGATGGGGAGGCACGGGAGTGGTGCCGCCCAGGGGCGGCATGTCAATGCGCAGGTCGAATAAGATGCGGTGATGGTTTGAATGGCTGAAGAAGAGCACACCGTTGTCGCAGCATTCCCATACGTGAACCCGCGTGAGACGTCCGACATGACGGGGTCAGAGGGCATCGTAGCCTCAAGGGTGGACGCCAGAAGAATACCGCTCAAGAAAATTGAAGGCGACTTTTTGATTTGAGCAGCTTTCATAATTTACTCCTGTGCGAAAAATGACTTTTTCTACTCCTTTGCCAGGAGACAACATCAGTTTGCGCTAATAATAAAAATCTCGCCATAGGACATGCAGGCTAAAAAAACGTACAGATAGTCCTATCGCGCGATTATATGGGCCCGTTACGCGGCGCAGGCGAGCGCGAGATTATCAAGGTGTTTCTTATTTGGAAGTATGCGGGCCATGGCGGAGAGCGCCATAACGGTAAGCGCGGCAAAGACCACGCCGGCCACAGGGTTTGCCAGATAGACCGCATAGCTGCCCAGCGCTCCGGCAGCCGCGGCAAGCGGCAGGCGTTCGGCCCATAGCGCGCGGTAGCGTTCAATGTCCCGGTTCAGATTCAGGGCACGTGATTCCGCCATCGCTTCCTGAACCTGTAACGCGTCAGACTTGCGACCATTGACTTCATAGGGAATCAGGCTGGCAATGCCTTCGATCAGATTGGTCACGATGAGCCCGTTCGCGAGCATGGCCAGAGGCAGAGCCAGACTGTGCGGCATCAACATAAGCAGAGCCAATGCCGCCAGAATATTGGCAACAGGACCCGCAACCGCGATCGCCCGCTCATTCCCACCCCGGTGGCTCATAGAAGGCTGACGGTTTAGAAGATCGAGTTTCACATCCTGAGCGCCGGTCAGGATGGCGGCTGCGGCGTGCGCCAGTTCCTGCAGTAACCGCGCAGGATAGAGCGCCACCTGCAGCGGCAGGGCCAGGCTCCGTCGGGCGCCCTGCGTCCAGGGTGAAGAATTCGTCGGCGTCTCACGGTGCGCTGCCAATACCTGACCGACCGCGTCGTCGCCGACGACGCCATACCGATCCGCGCCGGGCCCCTCATCCATCACTTTCGAGGGTTCATTGCTGAACTCGAAAACGGCATGGCCCGCGATGGCCTTAGAATCGAGGACCTGGGTCCGGACATCGAGATCTGCCGCCCTCTGCCCCGGCCCCATTCGCGCCAGAGCGGGACCGAGTTCGCCGAATTCTCCCACATACATCGCCAGCGGCTTCCCCCGGCCCTGGTTCAATGCGTCGAAGCGTGAAACCACATCGCCCAGGCCGTCAGGCGACGTATAAAGATTGAACGCCACGCCGTCGAAATTTGTCAGGGCCCGGAGACCGGCGGCTTCCTCCGGATGGAAATATCCGTTCCCGAGGAACACCGGGCGCGTCCACCCCTTAGCGGCCATCTCCGCTTTCATGGCGCCGGCGATCTGATCCATCATCGAGTAATAATCGCCATAAGATCTTTTGATCAATGGCTTATGGGCATCGCCCTTCTGCGTATACCGGTCATTCTCATTGCCCACCCCGAAAGCCGCCAGCCAGGGGCGGTCTCCGTACAGGCTCACATAAGCGTGCGCCCGTTTCTTCATCCACTCGATATTCCCGGCGTGCGCGGGTTCGTATAGGCCATAAAAGTCGCTGACATAAACCTGGAATTCGGGATAAAGCGCGTGGACCCGGTCCATCACCTGCTTGAAATTCCGGATCTCACGTTCATTCTCGACAGGCGCCTGATAGATGCGGATCGCGGTGATGCCCATTCTCTTCAGGTCATCGATATGGCTTCTTCCATTAAAAGAGGGGTCGATCTTTTTCGCTTCATCATCCGGCAGAAGCTGGGCATACAGATAATCCAGCCGGTGAGGGGAGATGTAGGCATTGAAAATATGGTTGTTCCCTTCAGTTGGCTGATAAGCGACCCCCTGGCGCATGAGGATCGTCTGGCCGTCGGCCTTCCAGGCCCATCTGCCGCCTTCCTGAGTCAAAGTCACAGCCCTGACAGGCGCAGCAGCCGGCGCGGGCGCCGGGGCCTGAGCCTGTCCCGCGGCAGGAACGGGCGCAGCCGGCTGGACAGGCGCCGGCGCGGCCGAGGGCGCGGGAGCCGGCGCGGTGACGGCTGCGGGCGGGTTGGGCGAAGGTAAGAATTGTCTATATCCAAAAACTCCACCAAGCGTCACCATCGCCAGAAGACCCAGAACGGCAAGCGATTGGATCCACCGCCGCAGGACGCTTGGTAAACGGATAGTGTTGACCCATGTTTTGATCTTTGCCCCCGGCTTTCCCTTCCCCAACTGAACGTATTCCTGTAGCAAAGTACCTTGTATTGTCCCATCAGCTCCGGAAATCGCCTTTCGTTTTACCCTCGGTAACCACACAACCAGAGGCATTAGAACAGCCGAAACAAGCACAAGGCCAAAAAGAACCACCCACCCTGCGCGCTGATCCAAACCAACTATGTAAGCGACGGGAGCCCATACCACTGTCGAGCCAATCACCCCGTACTTCAGTCCTTGTCTCCAAGAAGAATCCGTTTCCTGCCCCGCTTCCCTAAGTGTACGCCTTGCCCAGGCATAAGGAGCCAGAAAAGCGCCGAAGATAAAATTAATTCCAAGAACAAGCCCCGGGGTCACAACATCTTTCAGAAGGAGCCGAGTGATAATGATTCCCAGAATCAGCCATGCCAGTCCACCGGCAAATAGCTGGGTCATCCCTATGATGTTGAAATCAACATGAAACATTGCCGTCGTGAAAAACCATGCGGCAAACGGCCCAAAGGTTGTAACCCACGGCAGCAACCTCAGCCCAAAATTCAAAATACGCCGCGGCGCCCCGGATACACCCAGAAAGAAATGATCGGCCCTGAACATATCCTTTTTAACTTTCACAATTTCCTGTTTCAGAACAAATTCCGCCGCCGCGTTACCCTTGAATCTCGTTCTAACGTCAAAGAACGAATTGTCTTTCTTCCCTACCCCAATTGCGACCAGTACGCTTATTAATGTACGTTCTGCTGCCCAACGTACTTTTTCTACTGGATCTGATTTGGCCGTATTCTCCAGCACCGCTACAACACTCAATCCTCCAGCTACACCAAGTGCTTTTACTATTGCTATCCGCACATCGGCGTCTGATTCCCGGGGAAGGCCATTTTGCGGGTCAATTGACAATTGATTCACTAAATTCGACAGTGTTGTTTGCACGTCCGCCTTCTTGCCACCGAGCGTTTCCACCGCAGCCTGGCGCACCATTTGGTCCGTATCCATTAACGCCCCGGCAATTCCCGCCACCGCATCCGGCCCTCC
>CAZSAL010000011.1:1562-29900 GCA_964604825.1 uncultured Elusimicrobia bacterium | reverse complement strand
TTTGGTCCGTATCCATTAACGCCCCGGCAATTCCCGCCACCGCATCCGGCCCTCCGATCTGCCCCAAAGCCTTCGCTATTGCCACCCGCACCTCGACATCAGCTTCTCGCGGCTGGCCAGTTTGCGGATCAACGGATAATCGATTGACCAGATCCGGCACTGCCGCCTGGGCGATCGCTTTCATCTCCCCTAAAAATTTCGCAGCCAGTTGTCCCGCTAACGAAGATGAGTTATTCAATAATGCCCAAGTCCTGTTAAACAGATCACCTGTAGACATTTCCGTCCCTGCCAGATATCGGACAACTAAAGAAGGATCGTTCAATTTTGCAAACATTAAACCGTCCACTGCCTCTTTCCCGCCTATAAGGCCCAGGGCTTTAACAATCGCCACCCTCACATCCTCATCGGGATTTCGCAGAATATTGGCATTCCCATTTAATTCATTAATCAGATCCTGGAGAACAACCCGCGTATCGGATTTCATCCCGCCAAGCGTCTCGATAGCCGCCACCCGGACTTTCTTCGACGAATCAGCGACAGCCGCATCTTTCAATCCCGTCACCGCATCCGGACCGCCAATCTGCCCCAAGGCCTTCACTAACGCAACCTGTTCGGCTTCCCAATCCTGCGCAGATGATCCCGCAGGAATTCCACCATTTAATCGATTCACCAGATCTGATGCGATTCCCTGAACTTTGTCTTTCATCCCTCCAAGGGCTTCGATAGCCACCAACCGGACTTCCTGTGATGGATCAGAAACCACCGCATCCTTCAATCCAACCACCGCATCCGTACCACCACTCTGACCAAGGGTTTTAACAATAGCGAATCGTATATCGCCATCTACTTCCTGTTGAACACCCCCACTCCCGTTGAGTTTTCCTACTAAGAGAGCAATAATATTAGGAGAATTTAAACCAACAAAAACCTTTTCGGCATTCTTCGCTATTGCTCCTTTTTTCGCATCATTTTTATTGGCGTCAGCCTCTCGGCGAGCCTTTATCGCATTATCTTGGACCGCTTTAACTGTTTGCATTAAAAACATCAAATCGTTTTGCATCTTGCCTAAAGCGACAGCGACCCCATCATTGGAAATTCGACGCAGAGACACAAGAATGGCAATCCGGTTTTCAATAACCTCTTCAAAAGGCAAATTTGTTTGAGGGTTAATCCCAAATCGATTTCCCATGTCGGGAATTGCCAACTGCGCCTTACTCTCCATCTCACCCAAAGCTTCTATAGCGGACAAACGGATCGCAGGGTCAGTATCTGCGAGCAGGGGATTCAGCTCCAAAACTTGTTTTTTCATCAGACTCTTATTAAATTTTTCAATGGTCAAAATCTTTTTAACGAATTCGTCCAGTAACCAGTTAATTTCGAAAGAAGGAGCGGAAATAATCGATGCGTCTTTCCAGTCTTTCTTTATGAGTTCATTCCATCGTCGGATCCCTACCTCAATCGGATTGGATCCGCGGTTAAAGGCCATAGGCATTGCCAGGGTATTTATAACGTATGAAATGAACACCAGTGCGTAAACGAGACTTATGTTTTTCCACGCAAGGATCCCGAGAATAACTGGAATCAATAACCAGAACCCGCGATAAAAGTTGCGGTATTTGCCGTTATCTCCTTTATCTTTACCGTTAGTTCCAGGAACGGTTTCATCCGAGCTCAGGAAGACCTGCAGGAAACTCATCCTATCCAGCACTAGTCCCCGTCCTGTCGCCACGTATTTGGCCTGGCCCCTTCTTCCCCTCATGGATCCCCACGCCTTGTTGCTTATATCTCCCTGGAAAAAGGATTGCAGTGACGGCATACGAATCAAATACGCCCAGATAGCGGTTGCCAAATTATGAAGAGGTTCCAAAGCCAACTGAAGCACGCCTGGGATAACAATAGCCATCATTAGGATAAGCCCCAGCAGGCCGAACATCATTTCCGACCGGAGAGAAACATAGGGGCTTACTCCGACCATTAAAACCATGTAAATCCAAACCGCATTGGAAAGACGCGCGATGGGGTGGTACCCGAAATGGCCGATTCCCCCATAATAATGCGCAAGTCTCATGAAAAATCCAGTGTTCTTGCTTTCGTGCAGCCGTTGAACGTACCTAGTGTGTTCCTGCTGGGCGGCAGCCATGGCGAATTTCAGGAACAGGCCGCCCACTTTTGTGGCCCCTGCTTCGCGCATTTTCTTGGCCTGATAGAACTCGAAATGGTGAGCCTCCCCGCCTGTTTCCATTCGGGCTGTATGAACAAAACTAATATAAAGCAGTGCCAATTTAAAATCTGAAAGTTCTTGGATATTTTTATTTCCTAATGATTTTCCTAGCCTCTCAACGTCAGCCGGGGCCAGGCTGGCATTTTGCAATCGGCTCCCAAATGTCTGAACGGCGGCCTTGAAGGACTCGAAATCCAATGTCCCGCCAGTCCTGAGATAAAAGTCGTAAGCCCCAAAAATATCTTCATTGACGTAGGAAGCGCCAGTGACACTCCCTCCATTAAACGCGTACGTCATATCCCAGAAATCCGGATGACCATAATGGAAAAGGCCTTGCTGTTCATCCAGAACGCGCTTGATGATTGTCACAAAGGTGCGGTCTGCAATATGGTTAAGCCATCCCACCGTGCCGAAATCACGGGTATTGATAGTCTCTGGCGCACTTAAAAGCTTCAGAGAAGGACGACCAATCGTCTCAGCGAGGACGTTGGGAATCTTCAAAGCTTCCTGCCAGGCCTGGTCCTGGTTCATGTCAAAAGTCTGCAGGAACTGGTTTCGCACATAGTTCACTTCGTGGTTTTGATTTTCAGGCTTTCCTTCGCCCATGCCTTTAACGGCATCCCCCGGCAACTTGATTCTGAGGATCGGGCCACCTCGTTTTTTCTGATAAGCGCTGAAAGCTCCGCCGCCATCATTGCCGACCCAGCATGCTTCCAGACCGGGGAACAGCTCCCTCATCCATTCGATATCTTCCTTCTTGGCAACATCAGCTTTCACATCAGCCTTCAAATCAGAATATGTCTGGTAGGACATGAGGAGCTGGAATTTCTCTTTGGCTTTTTCCTCCGCAACAGCTTTCGTTACCTGCGGATTCTGCAGGCGGTACAGGTGCGCCAGTGCGTCAAAGTCATAATGCTTTCCACGTATCGTCCGTATCAGGGGCTGGAACCGGTAGCTGGACCAGAGACGGACTTCCTTCACTATTTGAGGATTTTGTAGCGTTAACGGTTTCCCATACCTCAGATTGACCATATTAGCGATATCCGGATCACCTGGAAATTGAGCGGCAATTCGATTAACAAAATTTACCCATTCATCGGGATACTGGATGATCTGATACGTGAGGTTTGTGTGGCCGGTGTTGTGCTGTTTATTCATGTCATTCCAGTCATGGATAACTTCTTCGTTGTAGATGGGGATCATCGTTGTCCAGGTCCGCATGTTTTGCCATTGCGGCATCTGTTTCATGTCCATATGGAAACTGTTCACGAAAAAGAGAATCTCTTCCTGTACTTCGATGTTTTCAGGAATCATTGATAAATCAGGGCCCTTTATCTGCGAAGCCTCCGTAACACCGGGAACTTGGAGATAGTCCTGGATTTCACCGGCATCCGGATTAATCGGCAATTCCAGTTCCGTTCCATAGCGATCTACAACGCTCACTGCTCCCTCATCTCTCAGTTGGTAGCGGAATACCTTCCATTCTTCAACAGACAGGCGGTCTTCGGTGAAGAAACGGTAGAGCATCCGGTTCCAGGTGCGCGCCCAGGCAATGCGCTTCTGGAGATCCGACATCCCCTGGAACTGATTTGCCGGGATCATTTTCTGGCAGAATTGATCGGCAATTTTCTCTATGTCCTTTTCATTAAGAACGAATTCTTCCTGCAAATCCCCCCATGAGCGCACTCGACCAAGACCTTTATTAATTCCCAGAAGATAACCGAATATTCCCTGCAGCGCATAATAAAAAGAGAATGTTTCCAGATAGAAACAGGTAATCACGAAAAGCCACATGGCGACAAGGAGCAGAATTCCTAGAAAATGTCCCACGCTCAACCCCAAGAAGCTTCCCTGGACATGGAGAAGCTGCATGGTTGGATGGTAAAGCCAGCCAAACATCATGTGATCCCAGTACAATTTGATAGCGCCAAGTATCCCCCAGAAACCAATAAGTTTCAGTAGATGCCCGAAAGGAAGCCATGTTTTTCTACGGTAATCCGAAGGGTGCCGAATATCCTTAATATATTCTTTGATCCGATCCTTATTGACACCTCCAGGGCTGACAGGAGTGGTCCAATTTCTCATCCCGACCCACAGCAGGAACAGGAGAACCGCCGTTATGCCGCCAACCACAGCGTGGGTGATGCCGAACCACGAGAGAGGGATACCAATACCTATCAAAATCATCGGAGCAAGAACCACCAGGTGGAGAGTTACGAGCCATCGATAATTTCTCGCCACCGTCAGAAATCCCATAAAACCGGCAAATGTTTCGTGTTCCGAAAGACCAAGCGATTTCAATAGTTTTCCCAACCGCCCGGGGTATTCCGTCTTTTCGAGGTACGTTTTGTAATTGGCAATATCTTTAATCAGGACATCGACATTTCCTGGGGATAGCGTTCTCTTCTGCAGATTCCGCAAGTCCTTCAGCAGTATCGACTGGTCGTCCTGATAATCTATGATAAATTCATAAGACTGAAATAAATCCTCAATATCATCATAAAGAAGGAACTTATCCTGACCAATGATGCCCTTGTAGGACATCCCCACTTTAACAAGGTCATACCAGAGCTTGACGTGAGAATCCACATAACGCGCGACTTGACCGTCTAAGAGCTCTCCGGCGGCAATTTTCTTTTTAACGGAGTAATAAAGATAAAAACGGAAATTGTGTCCTGGATTACGGAAATTAGCGGACGCCGTCCCAATAAGATTCCACAAAGCCAGATCTTCAATAGCTTGGGCATCATTCTGATACTGCTCATAGCCAGGCTCATTTACCTGATTTTGTCTTTTCTTGCCGTTTTTCTCGTTATCGACAACGATCTTATACCACTGGTTGTAATACTGGAACTGAGACCGGTAAAAGTCTTCCAACGATGGCGCTACATTTCCCCTTAACATGTTTTGTATCAAGAACGAACCGATCCATGACGTCAAACGGATTCTCGAAACATTCACAATATCCGTTTCGAACCCATACCGATCGAGTTTATCGTTGATCTGCTGGACCAGTTCATTTTGATTTCCTCTATGCGGTCGCGTTTGACTCGGCATTGGGGACGGAGCCGGGTTTTGTGCGCCCGTTGGCGGAAAGCCATTCCGCGGATTGGCGCCAGCAGCCGAATTCGGAGCCCGGCGTGTTTTCCATCGACGCCAAAGAGCCATAGAATTGGCAACGACCGCCAGCGCCAGACCTGCCAGCAATGTCCAAAAAACAAACTTTCCAAGAACCTTATCGTTTGTCGCCGCCGAAACGATTGTCCGCGGATCGGAGAGACGGATGTCATCACGCTCCTTTGATTGGAGCTGGCCATCAACATAGACATAGCGCTGAGGATGAATCTGTTCCGGATCCAAGGCCTCCCTTTCGCGCGCTATGACCGTAATAATCTGGTGCACATCTTCGACGCTGAATAATATTTGGTCAATCTGCTGGACCACATCTCTCGACATTTGTTCCGACCCATGAAGATGGATGCCCACTACAGGCCAGCGAGTAGTCGTATTAATATCGAAGAAAATGCGGTCTTTGTCATTCGTCAGCCCCGGGAGGCCTCCCAGACGGTTAACGATACGGATCACCTCATGAATATAATCTTCGGCAATCAATCTGCCATCAGGAGTAAAAAGTGTAGCGAGTTGTTGATTCCTTGGATCATCCGAATAAATTTGATAAACAGACGCGGTAACCGGGTCGTTTATACTCAAAGAGATACGCGGGATGCTCTGCTGACCATCTTCTGGAAGGCCATCCCAACTTGGATGAGCGCCAACAGTTGATGTGCCAGTGAATGTCGAAACCTGGTGATAGCCATCGTGTGTCACCATCAAAGATTCCGGGGCAATACCGAATTGCGCCGTAGTCGCACTTGTTCCTTCCAGCCACCAGGCATTGAGCGAGAAATCTCCATTCGGAGAGATGGTAGCCAGGACACGGCCTCGCGGTGGGTCTATAGGTACCAGAAACATAGTTTGTTTTTGACCTACAGTTTCACCTTTCTCATCTGTGGCATCGGTATAACCGCTCTTTTTGTTGGACGAATCCATTAAATAATTATTGACGGTGAAAACAGGGATCTTCGTACCCTTCTGAATCCCCAGTTGTCCCATTAGGCTCCAAAATTCACCGGCATCATTTATGGGATTTGGGCCGTTCTGGCTGGCCGCGCAGATGGCTCTGATCCTTGCAGGCGTGTAGACTTCACTGGCAGGAGCGGATCCATTTTTCCACTTTTCAGCGCCTGCCGTGGCATGTCCCATCTCCGCAAAGTTTTCATCCAGCAGGTATGTATCTACAGGATTATCACCGCTGAATTTAACGTTAAGCCTGCGGTCATTCCCATAGACAAACAACACCAACCTGCCGTCATTCTGAACACGGTACTCATCGTATTCCGCCCCCCATGACGTTGTGATATGGGATCGAACAATCCAGCTGTCGGGTTCGATGTCCGGACTGTTGCTGTCGTTGGCACATCTTGCTTTGTATAAATCAAATGGGAACTTTAACTCCGGATCCGTCGCTTTCAGCGGTATGTCAACAGCAGAATAGAGCCATCCCTTATCTCCAGTTCGACTCGTAATATAAGTGAACGCGCGGTCTGAAACTTTTGCTTTATTTTCTTTCGCGATGATGTTCTCAATGCCGGCATCTTTCTCTTTATCTGTTAAGACTGACGGATCTTTGATATTGTGTTCGGTCCACTTATTTCCACTGCTCGTTGTAAAAGTGCGCGTCAAAAGTTCAGGGTATACGCGGTGTTGCTGATCCGAAATATCATAGGCTTCATCGACTCTCAACCCCTCATTTTTATCTTTAGCCGTAGATTCCGCGTTGCTCAGACATTCTGGATAAAAGTTTTCCGGTAAATCATTTGCCGTAACCTGCGGAGCGTTTAGCCAGCCATCCTGCGACAACCTCCAGATGGTGACTGTGCGTTTACCGTCTGCTTCAGCGACCTCATAAACTTCGTCGACTTTTTCTCTGCCATTATCATTGGGATCCTGAATTACCCGGAAAAGTGGGTTACTATCAACCGACTCTCCGGGCAGTGGTTCTCCGTAATACAGTTTTGCATGTAATTTACCTTCTGAGGGCTCTTTGGAATCGTAGAAGATCCGCGCGATAAGGCGGCCGCCCAGCGACTCTTCCTTGACGATGTTTCCGCTGACGGCATTTTGATACGTAACGGTCGTAAATCCTTTTCCACCGCCGGGACCGCGCTCTACGCTGATTTGAGGTGGCTTAGAGTTGCCATCAGTGAACACTTTTTTGAGACGTTCAGGGAAGCGAAAAGAAATCCCATGCGTGGCGGTCTGAAAGTCTTGGATCGACTGGTTTTGCAAATATGCTTCAGCTTTTTTCTGTTTTCTGTTTTCGTCCTTCTCGTTTATTAGATCGGCTCTTTCTTGCGCGGCGGCTTCATGGGAAATGGTCACTACAGCCGTTGTCGTGCCAGACGCTTGCCGGCCAGAAGCATTCACAGTCTGGGATGCGCCGCTCGGAGCTTCATCCGCGCTGGCAGGGGTTCCCCTGAATAAACGGGATACGTATTCGCTGATCTTGGCCCACATCCTGGCCCACCATCCAGGCGCAGGAGTTGACGGATTCTCAGTAGAAACGGTTGCTGCTGCCGGCGCGGCGGGCGCCACTGAAACTGTGTGGGCGGTCGCCGGCGCGGCGGAAACCTGTTCGTTATCCTCTATGTGAGCCACTCCTACGATGCCGGTGGCCGTGATACATCCATCTTTATCAACCTTGTCAAAATCAATCCGGCCAAACGGAGCGTAGAATTCCCCCCCAGGCAAAGGCGGAGGCACTTTTTCTCCAGGCTTGGGCACATAAGGCACAAATGAATGCTTTGTCTTAATTGATGTCCCGGCAGGTTTGAAAGACGTATTGGACGCATCTGTCGGTTTGAAGGCGTACCATTTTCCCACTCCATCATACGCCGCCCAAATCCAACGACCGTTTTCATCCTGAACCACGGTAACTATGTCGGAGGCAGTGGCCGCGTCGAAGGCGACCCTGTCCATATAGGTGACATTTTTAGAATAGTCCGGTTTTCCATCGGGCAGAATTGGATAAACCGCGGCGGCAACGCGCACCCAGCCAAGACCGGGCGATTGCTCGCTAATTTTCAGTTGATCGCCCTTGATCCATCCATTCCTAAGCCGGGGATCTTGTCCTGCCATATCATGTGTGAGCGCCCAGTCTTCGGCGAGTTTTCCGAAGAGCACGACCGCGCCTTTGCCGTTATAGCGAGACGCCCATGCCGCACCCGCAGGCGCCGGGTAGCGTAGGTCCAGCACGGCCTTGTTGGGCAATTGAACGAAATCGCTACCCGTAGGCAGCGACTCACGGCTGGGATAAATAGCCATCCCAACCCCGGACACGCGAACCCCCCACCCGTTCAGAACAGCGTCGCGGTACGGCTCCGTAGCCTCGATCGCCCGAATCCCGTAGAAAACCACAGCGTGGCCGGTGGGACCGGGACCCGGAAACCTCATATCTTCAACCATTCCGTCGTTTTGCCTGCTGAAATTAGCCCCGGCGGGAAGGTCTCTCTGTCCACTGTAGAAATGGACTCCCGTACTGGTGAGCGCATACCCCCAGCCGTCTCTCCGAAGCATGTCCGTCTTATTCGCTAAAGACGCCAGCAGCCGCTCCTGCCCTTTGACCTCATAATTCAGAATGCCCGCCGGGACAGGCTTCCCATCCGAGCCCAGGACCGTCTTTCCGTCTGAACCCCTCTCATAGATGACCAGAGTCCCCGGCGCAAGATCCAATTCCATCTGCACGGTGCGCCCGTCGGGCAATTTCACTGGCACCCAGACCTTCCGCTGCGTTTTCTGGACGTGCGCGCGCGCCAGCAGACCGTCGCCGTCTCTTGTCAAATCTGAAATAAAGGTAGTCGGCCGGCCAATAGACGGGAGCCAGGACACGCTGGCCTCGTTGTCTTCGTGGGCCTTCAGGTCCGCCTTGGATTTCTCCCCAAAATCACCGATGTAAACGGTTCTGGTTTTATGGTCGGCGGACCCCATGATCAGGACGTCAACCCGTTTCCAGCCGTCCTGGCCGGTGGGCGACGCTTCGTGTAGGATCAGTTTGCCGAACTCATCACGCGGCTTGGCCGGATCGATATACCTGGCCTGCCACGGCAGGCTAGCAACGTTATCCAGCACTATGGGGGCCGCCTGCCCCGACGCCTCCTGCGTCGCCGTCGCAACGGGACGCAGGGTGACGTAACTTTTCAGCTGCTTTAACCCCGTTTCAGCCGTTTTCTGTGAATCCTGGAGAACGACAACCTGGCCAGCCTTGACCGGCTGTCCATCGATTTCACCGTCAGCATTGGCGACGAAAATCCCGAAAGCGATGTTCAATTCCCGTCCTGGCGCGCGATCGCCGGGATCGCCCGGCGTTTCGTAGAAGGTCCCTGCGATGGGTTTTTCATCCGCATCGCCCTGAAATGTTCCTTTCGCGTGGACCAAATCGCTGATGCGGCCCGGAAGAGCATGCCGGACCCGGTCCGGGCGCCCATTCGCTATCGCTTGCGCGTTTTGTTCACGCGCCGACTCCTCGGAAAGCAACAGGACGTTGTCAATGGAAAGGGAAGAGATCATCCCAAAACGGTGATCGGAGTTCGTCAGGCGGTCCTGGAAAGCCTTCGCAGCATTGATGCTGTCGGAAAGCTGAAGCAGCATCCCCGGCTTCAGCGCCACCTGCACGCCGGTTACCGGATCCGTCCAGACAGGGGCTTCCCCCTCCGGCACGTGTTCCACAACGAAATACTGCGGAGAGAGCCCGTCATGCGGGTTCATCAGGAGGCAGCCAGTCACCCCAGTAGGAAGATTCGCCCCAATAAGCGACTGAGGATTGCCGACCAGCCGGAGATCTCCCGTCTGGTCTGGATGGAGCCGGTGATAAATCTGATTCGCCGCGTCCTGTGTCAGCGGACTCGGCATCCAGAATGTTCTAGCCCGGCCTCCTACGACGTCGTTAATTTTTTCACTGTAGGCTGGCGGGTATTGCATCACCACCGTGTCGCCTTTCTGAAGATGAATGGTCCCGTTAAAAGGATCATCCAGCGCACCTTCAGCGGTGACAACTGCATAAAGGGGGTCGGAGGGTCGCCACTCATTCTTCATCAAAAGTTCAACCTTCGCAGCGGGTTCCCCGGCAGGCGCTTCCAGCGTAATAGTTGCTCCGGTTCTGTGCACACCTTCTAGAGTTCCCAGAGCACTCTCGTTAAAGCGCGTGCAGCTCCAGCGTGGAGTCCTGGAATCCGGAGCGTTAAAGGCATTATAGAGCTGGCTACCGTGCAGCGTAGACGAGACCACAATTACGGTACCCGCTCGCAGAACGACGGGCCGGCCGCCAGGAACGACAAGCGAGACGTCTTTGCTCAGGACGAATGCGGTCGGCACATCCGTGGGCCCTGTACCCCCCAGCAGTTCCGTCGAATACCAGCGTCCTGGCACCATCTGCTTTTGTCCACCAGTCAAGAGCCCAATGTTAAATTCAGTATCTTTATCGATGTTCTTATAAGGATGCAATTTAGGATCCCGGGCCTGCAGCGCCTGCATGTCCAGAAGGGAAACATGCAGAGCTTCCGCGGCCGACGTCTCTTGCCTATAGGCGTCCTTAGTGAGAGGCAGCGTGTCTACGGGAGTGAGCACGTCGCCCGTAGCGACATCGATTTTCTGCCTCGTTGCCGGGTCAACAAAGGTTCCCGCCGCCGTGACACGGAAATAGGACCACACCGGCCCGCCGCTCCGTTTTACTGCGTCGGTATCGGTATCATTGGCGGGATCGAAGGGATTGGAATACCACACACCCTGAACACCGCCGTACGTTTGCGGCTGATCTGAGGCGGGAATGAATTCGCCGTGTTTGTCCGGGCTGGACGCAACCAGGCCACTCAACGTTTCAAAGGAATAAGGATACTTCTGTAGCGGCCGAACCGGCGCCGGCGATTCCAGAGCCTGCCTGTAATTTTCCTGCGATTTTTCCGTAGAAGCAAGATAATAGCCACGCCCCGCATCCTGATCCCAGACGATATCAGGGAGATGATCCGCGACGTGCCCGAGAAGAGCGTAGAGAGATACTTTATGCGTCGCATCACCAAATTTCATCCGGCTTTCGCCCAGATAAGTGGCGCTCAGACCATGCTGCCGGTCCGTGATATAGTCCTTCGGGAATCCCGCCGGGAAGAGGGGCCTCAGGAACGGCTGGGCACCATCCATCTGTGTCGCCCAATTCCCCACCGTCGTCGCGTTCCAGTTCCACCGCAGGAAAACCTGCTCGCCGGTCGCCCCATTCGTGAGGCGGAGTTCGCAAACGCTGTCCCCCGCTTCCAAAGCGTAGCTCGCCGACCACTCGCCCGTTTTGTACGCGGCGGGCAGGGAGTCGGGAACACCCATGAAAGGGCTTTCCCACGTCGGGTTCTCAACGGGAGCAGCCGGCAGGTAGAATCCTTCTCCAGACTGAATCGCCTGATCCAAATACGAATACCCCACGTCTGTCACGCGGATCTCTTCAATGACCTCTTCCGCGCCCGTGCCTCTTACGACATATAGGGAACCGGTTCCTTTATTGAATAAATAGGTTTCATTGCCGGATTGCACTTCCGTGAAATAGCTTCTGGGCAAAGGTAAGGGGACGCCCGCGGGCAGGCGCAGCCGGGAAGAAAGGAACGGGCTCGTGACGGATGCCACCGCCGCCTTGCCGCCGTAAGCGGAAAGCCTGAGACGATACATGCCGGGCTTCAAGGTTTCCGGACCAACTGTGACCGGGTCGGCGCCACCAACCTCGAGTACGATGGAATGGTCCGGATAATAGAAAAACGTTTTTACACCGTCCACGACAACGTGGTATCTGACTTGTCCCCTTTCGTCGACTGTGTCGTTAAAATAATGGACAATCCCTCCCTCCGTCTCCGAATGCCAGTTTTGCCAGTCCTTGGGAATGGACGTTTCCGTAGCGGGGTTTTCACGGACCCAGAAATGTGATTCCAGCAACCCGCTCGCCCGTTCGGCGGCGGCGACAAACTGATTATGAACCCCCGGCCCGGGAACGAACACCGACACATCCGGATCATCTGGGTCGGAGGTCCTCGCCACCTCAATCGTCATGCCGGTCATCAGGTCAAACCATTGATAACCGTTCGCCGTTGCCTGCCGGACCCACCGTGCTTCCGCTTTTCCCGCCGGATCAGTCTGGAAAAAGATCTCCTGGCCGGGAACATTGGGATCAACGAACCGTTTGAAATCCTGCCCCTGCTCTATCGCGGCCAGGTGCGCAAGCATCACCGCTTTCTGCCAGTCCTTGACCGGAATGGCTATCGGCTGCCCGGTTCGATCCGATTCCGCTATCAAACGAATAAATTCCTGATCATCGCTTTCGCCGCCTTTTTTGTTCTTACTCACTAACCAGGTGGCGGAGCGAAGCGTTTTCGCCACCTTGTCCGATGGAACACCGAGAGCATCAGCCACCCCCGTGACAACGTCTCCCTTTTTTGGCCCTTGTTGAGGAGTTCCTTTTTGGGGCTTTTTCGGTTCGGGCAGACGGATGTAGCCGTCCGCGTCGTCAAATTGATCGTACCTGCCCGTAGCGTGATCTGGCGGGCTCTTGTGGAGCCAGAGGACAGGAACGACCTTGCGGCTACCCTTGTCCTGAGGAGATTCAAAATGTTCGCTGACCTGCGGATCGACATAATACGTTTGCCCGCCAACCTGGACAGTGAGTACTCCATTGACTGTCTGGGAAACCTGCACAGTCTGCCGGCCTTTTTCGGAGGAGAGAGAGTGGTACTGATTTCGGTCTCGGAGGTATCCCCGGCTCGCCTGATGGAACCAGATGCCCTGCCCGATCGGGTCCTCCTTGGATAACGCAGCGCCGTTGATTTTGTCCGGCAAAACATATCCCACGACATCGCCCAGATTACCGGCAGAGGACTGCTCGTAGAGCGGCATCGCCGCATTGACCCGTTTGCCCTGATTATCGGCGAAACTGCCGTACAGTCTGAGTTCAACCAGATAGGTTTTTTCACCAATCTTGATTTCCTGGAACTTCACGCCAGGGAACGAAGCGATCGTCACCTCTTTGCCTGGCTGTAGAGGGGTATCCACGACAACTTTCTCGAAAGAACCCTGACCGCGGAAATGTTCAAGCGCCCGGTCGGCCTGGGGGATCGGCGTCACCATCCAGTACCATTGACCACCCACCTTTTTGAACAGGGGCTGCCCCCCACTTAGATACAGGTCCGTCTTGTGCTCCTTGTCCTCAAGCACCTTATAGACTTTAAAATGCTCGTCGTAAGCCCAGGTTACGCCCTGAGCATCGGCAACGCGGGCCACGATCCGCGGAGCATCGTCAATTTTCATCCAGCTCGCCTGATCCCGGCCCGTATGTTTCCGTAAGTCCACCTTGTCGCTGAATCCTCTTAACAGATCAACGAGCCCAAGAAGATTGGCGGCGCGGGTGATTCTTGTTAAAAGGTTCGGAGCGCCGGAGCCGATTGTGCCCTTGCCGATATTCTCAAGCCCTTTAAGCAAAGCCTCCGTATTGCCTGCGCTTTCAACCATATGAGTAACCGCCTTCAAAACAGATTGGCGTTTCGCGGGCCGGTAAACATAGAACTTCCCGCCCTTTTTGAGGAGGACCAATCCCGCGGCATCCTGGCTCAGCTCCTCAGCAATCTTCTCCGGAACAATTTCCACCCAATCGGGGGAATTCCCGCCGACTTTACCTAGTAGGCCTTCCGCCTTCCGCTTGTCTGATTTGGAGAAGTCAAACTGGACCCATTTGCCAGGCGATAAGCGGGTGATCACCACGCCATCCCCTTTCCCCTCTACAACTGAGGGTGGTAGCGATTGTGGATGCGCTTGATCCGATTCAATCGGTGTCAGGGTTGCGGCCTTCAGGAGATCGTCATAGGCGAGGTGGATAACGAACAATTGCCCGATAGCTGTTTTCAAATCTCCCGCGTTTCCAATGAGGCCGTTTGCGCTGACCCATGCATCGCCGATAACGGGAAGAAATGTGGCGGCCGTCGGACCGTAAAACTGATAAGGCTTATCGGCCGTAACCAGGACCTTTGTCGCGCCGCCTGGACCGGGTTGAAGAACCCAGACGTGGGTCTTCGGAGTGATCCCTGACACGATACCGAGTGATTCCTTGATATTGAGGAGACCGGAAGCGAAATTAAACAGGTTCAACGCGTCGAACCACCCGATGGCGGAATCTTTCCGGATACCCTTCACATATTGATCGGCGTAAGCTGCCATCCGCTGCGCGTTCGCCAGCGCTCCCCGGGCCAGAGCCAGTTTTTGTGCAATGGATCCTTCCTCCTGGTCATTGCCTTCCGCCTTCGCCTTTTTGAGATCCTCCTGGAGACGATCCATCTCTTTCTGAATGTCCTTCGTCCAGGATGCCAACTGATCGCGGGCATTCTGGAACATCTGTTTCTGGTTCGCAGCCGCCGCAGCCGCCGCTTCCAACTGTTTCTGCTGGACCGCCATGCTGTCCTGGTTATCGACCGCGCTAATGATCGACTGCAGCGCGCCGGCCGCAGCCGCACCCGTGTCGTTAGATCCCCCGAGATACTGCAGGTGCGCGATGATCTTTTCGATCAATCCCGCAGCCTGGGCGCCCTTTTCCAGACTGCCCGCACTTGTTTCCAGAGCCTCAAAAAAGGGCATATTCTCATTCGCGAAGGGATTAACGAACCGGGACAATTCGAAGGTCCCCGAATTCGCCATTTGTTGAGTCTTGTCGAGAGCGTCCGCCAGCGCCTTGATTAGGCCCTCAAGTTTGGCCTGGTTTTCCGAAACCTCCTGCGGCGTGGTTCCCAGGTTCAGAACCAATCCCCCCAGCGCCGCCTGGGCAGTACGCAAAGCCTTCGTCATTTTCTGCAAACCGTCAATCTGATTGGCCAGCGCTGGAGGACAGTTGGTCTGTGTCAGCTTTGCCAGTTCATCGACGTTTCGCTCAAGCTCCGGTAGACCCAATTGGGTCAACAGACCGTTGAAATTGCCGGCGAGTTTCTTGATTTGTTCAGCGCTTAAAGTGTTGTACTGACGACTCGCCGCCTGCAGATCGGCGATTAATTTCTCTTGTTTGACAATCTGTTCCTGAATCTCCGCAGGTGTGTTCAACCGGCTCATCGGTTTAACCTGGCCGGAAGAATCCCGCGGGTTCCCCTGCTGGATCTGCCCGGGGACGGGCGGCTGGGCCGCCTGTTTGGTCTGATCGGGAGTGTTCGGCCGGGCGGGTTCGCGCAGACCTTTCGCCAATCGGTCCAACCCGTCCTGCAAATTGTCGGTTGTCTTCCCGACTTTTTTCATCCAGGAAAGTATCGCCTTCCCAGCCTTAATCTGCGGAGTATCCTCAACCCGCTGCGGCTTCACCTGAGGTTTCTTCGTCTCTTCCCGTTGCGGTGAAGGCGCAGGCTGGGCAGCCTTCGCCACGGCTTTATCTGTATCCGCCTTAGGTGATGACGCAGACCGGTCGTTCGTCACGCCGGCCTTAGTCGGTGTAGTACCATCCTGTTGCGGTGATGCCACGGTCTGGCCAATCGCCTGGAGCGCATGGACCTGCGTGACCACTGTCCGACGCGCCTCGCCCAAAGCCGCCAGCGCCTGCTGCGCCTGGAGGATCACATGATCTACTCCGTTCTGGGCGTCGATAACGGGCTGCTGCGTATCGTGCGGCTTGGTCAGCGCCGTGGAATACGCATCCAGCGCAGTGAAAATGGCCTGCAGTTTACCTTGCGCCGTGGCAAGCTTCTCCGAATAAGTATTCAGCGCGGCCTCAACATCTTTCCGGTCGCTTTCGGGGATTTCGGAAAGCCCCGGACGATCGTTTCGATTGGCCTCCAACGTTGCCAGCGTGTTGCCAATAGCCTTACGAACTCCGGCGATTTGATCGAGGGAATTAAACCGGTTATCGGGATTGGTCTGCGCGCTTACGACCTTCAACAAATCCTGTAGTTTCGCCAAATCGGCTTTCGCTTTATCCAGAGCATCATTCCGCGCCTTAATGTCCGCTTGAAGGGTTTCGATGGTGTGCTTAATCTGGTCCACAAACTCTTGGGCGGCGGCTAGACGGTCCGGCATTCTTTTGGCCGCAGCCAGGGTTTCTTCGTATCTCTTACGAGCCTCTTCCAACGCCTTCAGAGCTTTGGCTCGTTCTTCCGCGGCCTTCCGAGGATCTCCAAATTGGGCTGCAGCCTTAAGGTACCCGCCCCTTTCAACGGAATTGTTTCCGGTTTTTCCACCCGGAAGGCTTACCTCAAGACCTTGGGGTGGTGGGGCTGCGACATGGGATGGCTGCGCGGCGGCAGGGGGCTGAGCCGCAGGAGGCTGTGCGGCAGGCTGATTCATAAACATGCCCACCACCATCACCAATCCGCCCAGAAGCACTCCAATTTTGGCAGCAGTCCGGTTCCGATTCGGATTCCGAACCACGAGTATGAGAAGCCAGATGATCGAGACAACCATCACAGCCATGCCGCCTATAAGGAACCACGATCCCAATGCCGTCAGGTGCAGCGCGCTCACCAGGACAGCGAGATGTCCGGACTGGGCGGCTGACGCCGGGCTGGCTCCCAGGATCACCCCGCCCAATGTCGTCCCGAACCCGGTCGCTGCGCCGATCTGCGGCAATTCCCTACTGCGGTTCGAAGAGAGCAGCGCCATTAAGGCGCCGCAGGCGATCAATAGAACGGTGGCGGCGGCGATGAATGGAGCAAGCACTGCGATACCAATGTGTGCCATGCCAATGGCAACCGCGATGACGGCGGCCGCTCCGAGGAAGACGCGCCGGTTGGTCTGGAGAGTACTCAGCCATTGACGGCGCCAATACGCCCCAAATTCTTTACTGATCTGGGACTGACGTCTCGATTCCGGGACATTGGCCCGTACATAGAACCGGCCATTTACCGTTTCAACCGACAGCCGGCCGAGTTGACGCCACCTTTCGGTTTGCGGCTGGCCGGACCGATTAAACGCCCAGTTAAATATCGTCTCCAACCGCCTTAATGCCCGGTTGGCGGACGCCTGATCGGCGTAGGAAACCGCACCGGCCTTCGCTATCTCTTTCTCGACCAGCGCAAGGTTGGGCCGAACGGAGGCCGAAGGCTGCCCCGGCAGGCGCACGCTCGTCCGCAGGTCCAGCCAGGCCGTAAATCCCGAGTTGTTGTATTGACCGGCCAGCAGGAGTACCGTATCCCGGCCTTGATCGGCTTCTTTCCACAATTCCAGATATGGAGAAAAGCAGGTTTCATCGTCAAGGAAGGCCCGCGCCGCTTCCAACGCCTCTTCCGTGCCGGCCGCGGCGCAAAGCGCCCGCGCTTTTTTGAATGCGACGCGTTCTATAGCGCTTGACGCCCTCTGGCGAAGAGAGGCCGGCTCCTCATCCTCTGACGCCGCCACGCGCCGGTAGGCCGCAAGCGCCTGATCCAGATCAGTTAGAGAGCCACGGGATTCGTGAATCACCCCGATCTGCTCATAGGCTTCGGTAAATTGGGGATTGATGCGGACGGCCCGGTTCAGGCAGTTCAGCGCGCGGCGGGTATCGCCGACTTTTTTGTACGCGATCGCCCGTTCCAGCAGACGCCGGGATTTGGCGACCATCGGCGGAACCGGCGGCGCGATCAGGCTGAGGATCTGACCGATAACAGCCCGCATTCCCTCGGGCGAAAACACTTCGATGTCCCTCTCGCCGTAGAACCAGGCGTCGGCCGTTTGCGGCGCCAGATCGCGCGCCGCAACGGTCCCGGAGACTTCGGATAGATGGGAAGCGGTGATGCGGATGTCGGGGTTGCCGGCTTTCTTCTTCCCGGTGGTGGGAGATTTATAACGTTCCAGGATAACGGATCTGTCCGGAAGGATGTCGACAATCTGCAGGAAGAGCCCGGAAATTTTTTGGCCTTTCTTGTAATGCGTCACCGAACCCGACGGCGACCGGACGGCCAGTTGATCCCCCTCGACGAAAAGCGCCGTCTGCAGCGCGCCCTTTTCGACGGCGATAGATCCCTCGGCGCGAACCCGCTGTCCGGCGGCCAGAGAAATCCAGGTCACCGGCTGCGCCTCAGCCGTCGCCGGGAAAGAAAGGCTGAACAAAACGATATTTCGCTGGCGTATGAGATCCCCTACCGTGGAAACGGGGCCGAGCTTGCTCAGGTCGTCAATTTTCTCGTCAATCTCGGCAATCTGCGGGTGCCTGAGAATTTCATTATTTTCGCCCCATGCAACATCCCAGGCCAGGTCTTTTCTTTGAAGAATCCTGTTTACCATCCTGACAAGGTCTTCGTCCATCAGAGCCGCTAATTCCTCTCTGGGAAGACCTAGCTGCTTTCGGAAAAATTCGGCGGCGGGCGATTCGCTTTGAGCCAGGGCAGTCCGAAAGCTATCTAAATAGGATTGCGGGATTCCGTGAATTTCTTCTTCGGCTTTCGGCCGGATGAGAGGAGAAGCTCTGGAGCGGACCGGCACGACCTGGAGCTTCGACTGTGGCCTCGTCGCTTTCGCCCGAGCAATCAACCAGATGGTCGCGCCTACGAGGGCGGCCCCCAGCAGAACATACGGGCCATAATGCATGGCGCTGGAAAGGACCGTGTGGATGAAATCGGTGCGAGGCGCGATCTGCGGCGCCATTTGGTTCGCGGCCTGGACGGCATTAGGCGCGGCCTGATGGAGGGCCTGGTGCAGAGGAATCGTGATGTGCTGTCCAACCTGCGCATGCCGGATGGTCTCGGCGATCTGATCGACCTGACCCGACGGTAGGCCAGTCGCCTGTTTAACCATCTGGTGCAGAGGTTCGCCGGCCTGCTGCAGCGTCGCCAGGGCGGAATCGGATAAATTCAAACCGAGATATTTCGCCGCCTCGTGCAGGGGAGAACCGATAAATTCGGGGCCGACCGTGATGGCGGTATGCGTGAGATGGCCAAATTCCGACGCCGCGGCCTGGACGGGCGCCATCAAACCGGCCATAAGCGCGGCCGCGTAACCGATCCAGGAAATTTTCGGTTTCAGCGGACCGGGATAAATCCTTGAAAAGCCCCGTGCCGGAGCTGCGGCGCGGCCTATAGTCCACCTGGGCATCCAGGGCGCAATCGTGTTTCCAAACCAGTTCACCGTGTACCCGCCGAACGCTGTGATCGCGCGGACGGTTTCGTGGGGCGGCTCGGTCAGGCTCTGACGGTAAAGTTCATCCTGATCCAGCCGCTCTACAACGGGAGTGACGACAACGTAGCTGATGCCGTTCGCCTTCAGCTCCTGCGCAATGGACGCGGTGTGGAACCCGCCGGTCACAACGATGACCGGAACAAATTTTTTCTCCTCCCCCCTTGAGGGGGAGGATGGAGGTGGGGGGTTAAGGCCTTTATGAGCCCCCCCATCCACACCTTCCCCCTCCAGGGGGGAAGGGATCGAATAGGAACTACCAATTTGTTCCAGCAAATTGTCGGCCATCGCCTCGCTGCGGGCGTCCGCCGCCTTGTAAAAGCGTTCCGCCGCAGTAATGGCGCGATTGAAAACCGGGCTGCCGTGCGGGGTCATTTCCCGGTGCTTCTTATATTCCGTCCACTCGGCGTCGATCAGCTTCAGAGACAGGAGTTTTTCGGTAAGCTCGAGATGACGGCGCAGCAGGGAGTTGGCGTCTGGCTCAACCAGATCGCGGATTTCCCGCCACTCCCTGGCAACCTGCGGGCCGACAGCAGCCATGTCGCGGAACGCTTCGACATTGGCAACGTAAAGCGGCACATCATCGATTCCCTCGAGGCGCAGGGGTGAGAGCCCCCCGGAACCAAGCCGCGCCGCGGCGATTTCATCCCCGGCAATCAGAGCCTGTCCCGCCAGTTTGTCAACGAACCGCCGCCGATTACCGGAAGACAACTGACGCAGGAGCGAAACGTCCGTGCGCCCGAAGGCCGCCTCGGAATAAACGTGATCCATGTCGTAGCGGCGGTAGAGGTGCTCGATGATCCCTGCGATATTTTTTTGGACGCCGATATTGGCGTGAAGGTCCTGAATCAGTACAACCAGTTCCGAGTTCCGAGTTCCGAGTTCCGAGTTGGAGGAAGCTCCTTTTGACACATCCTTTGTCTCGGCCCCCGGCCCTCGGCCCTCGAACCTATCTGTTATGGTTCCCAGACACGAAGGAATCGAGAGGTCGCGGATATCCGACGAGAATTCTCCGCGCATGAAGTCCGCGACGCCCGCGGCCCACGTTGGATCGCCGGTGAACATGGTAAGAACCAGGACAAGCGATAGCGCCCTGATGAAGAAGGAATGCCTGCGGATGGAAGGTGCGTTCTCCGTCATAGAAATTGGACTTTTACCCACTATCAATTTAGCTTCTCTAAATCGGTTAAACAATGTGCCTATCGGCTAAAAATGCAGTACCAAACGGCCCATGGTTTTTCTGGGACTTGATTTTTGGGGGATCCCCTCCCCACCCGCCGCTGCTGTTGCAGGCGCCCGCAGACGACCCTATGGCGGGCCTTCTAATTATGTATATCTCAAGAATGTTACAGACATGTTGCATGAAACAGGTTGTTTCCCAGGTTAGTTTTGATCGAACAGCGCTGTTATGCAAGGACAAAATGCATTGAAATTACGGAAGGTTTGTTGGGATGACAGCTCTCGAAACTGAATTTATCCGGTGATTTGGCTCAGCGGCGCATACTGCATTTCAAGATTATCAACACGCTTAAAATACATCTGTGTGATTTGCGGAGAAACCAGGATATTCTTTCCCTTAGGATACAGCTCGCGGAAAGCTTGGAGGGCGGCAGGTTCCCATGATGAAGGATTCCACTTCACTTCGATAGCGTCTACTTCAGAGTTCCCCCTTGGTATGACAAAGTCGATTTCCCGTTTTCTCTTATCGCGCCAATACTGCACTCGCGGTGACTCTGGCGAAGAAAGCAGTTCGTCCAGGACCAGGTGTTCCCATAGAAGGCCGCAGTCTTCCTCCCTGAGTTCTCCCCATCCTTTCACGTAACGGACGAATCCTGTATCAAACCCGTAGACTTTCGGCTGATGGATAATCTCCTGTTTGCCGCCTCCGAAGAATGGCCGCAGCAGGCGGATGCTGTGCGTTAGTTCAAAAACCTGCAAATAGTTCAGAACCGTCGGCCTGCTAAGCCCGCTCGCTCGCGCGAGATGAGTCGCTTCCAGCAGTCCTCCGCTTTGCCGCAGGATAAGTTCCAGAAGTTTCAGGAAGCCGGACCGCTTCTCCACATGGAACAGTTCCTGCACATCGCGCGCAAAATAGGAGTCCAGCCATTCGCCGTAGAACCCAGGGTCGATAACCGGAGAAAGGAGAGCCTGCGGTAATCCTCCGCGAAATAGGCGCTGCCGCAGATCGTTTACTCCGAAATTGGAAAGCTCCCGAAAAAGCACCGGGCAAAGTTCCACTGTACGTTTGCGGCCTGTGAGGCTGTCTTTAAACTTTTGCGTTGCCGCGAGAGTCGAAGAACCGGTAGCAAGGATCTTAATTTCAGGAAATTCATCAGCCCCTATTTTCAGCAGCCGGCTGGGATCTTCCAATTGGTGGATTTCATCAAATATAACAATCGGTTCGCTGACCGATCGAAAAAAAGAGGCGGGATCCTCCAGAAGACTGACAGTCTGATGAAGATCGCAGTTTAAGAACCGCGCCTGCGGAAAACTTTGGCAAAGGGTAGTTTTTCCAACACGCCGAACACCCGTCAACCAAATAATAGGAGCCTTTTTCCATGCATCCTGAATGCGTTTTTCCCAGAATTCTCGCTTAAACATAGGTCTATATTACATCTAGTGCAACTATTTGTCAATAATGATTTTCATTAAGAAAGGACTCCAGGGACCTACATGCAAGGACAAAATGCATTGAAATCACGGCTGGATATACAAAGAGGCCTGCCCTTCAGATAAAGGACAGGCCTCTTCAGATTGGAGTCTTGCGTAATTATGCGGCCAGGTTGACTGCCTCTCTTGCGACCTGGAAGCGTCTGCGGGCGGCTTCGGCCTCTGCAGTTTTTCCTATACCATAAACGCTGCCGAGAAGCCTCATGACGATATTGGAAGCTCTGGGAAGAGCCATAGTTTCAGCGGGCATTTGCATACCTGCGGCCGAGGAAGCGAATTGTGCATCCGCGGTGCGCTGCGCTCTCCTTGCGTCACAAGCCAGTTTTATTGCGCCGACCCCTTGAATGGCCAGGGGGATACCGACCAATATTATCAGGGCCCCGACTGCAACCGGCCAGTATGATATTGCGGACGCACTCTGCACAGCCTGAGCCGCCGGGTGCAAAGGATCCGGGTGAGCAGCAACAACCCAAGACAAAAGGCCAAGCACCTCACCTGTCGCCAAGGTACCGCGTCCGCCAAACCATCCGCCTGGATTAAACTTCATGGCAGGCCGAAAATGAGGAATTCTGGAGCCTGATGTTGAACCACCCTGTTCGCCGGGCGCAGAAGGCGGCGCAGGCGGCATATCGGACAGAGTCCCGACATCATCCACATTGACCATTTTTTGAGCGGCCAAGGCAACATCATTGGTTGTGCGATCTGCGTTTAGCACCTTCTGAAGATAAGTATCATCTTCGGACAGAGGCTCCGCTTTCCACTGCACATAAAAGCGCAGCTTATTCTCCGTTCCCGAAGGCCGTATGGTCAGATGATTGACCCCTTCATCATCGAAGTAGAATCGCACGCCTTCTTCAGGGAAAAAGTTACCGTTCAGAAGCGCCGGATTGACGCGCAGGTCCTCTTCGAAAAGCGTCGAATAAAGGTCCGCATACTTTTCCGCCGGGAACTGTGCCGGGTTGGCGTATTTGGCTACCTTCGGGACAAACGTGGTGACACGGGTGACCCGGCGTCCGTCGATGATGATCTCCTCGCCCCGCGCGACCTTGCGTGCCAGCTCCAGCACATTCTGGATCGTCTTGACTTTTTTGGTATTTCCTTCCAACGAGTTTTCGAATTCGAGAGGGAGATTGGATGTGGAAAAATATCCGATGTCAGGGTTCGTGTACAGTTCTTCTTTCATGAACTGGTAGAGCGATTTCCCATGGTCCTTGGCATAGGCTGCGACTTCCGTTACCAGAGCGGCGGCGAGCAACCCGTCTTTTTCCATGGTATGCCCGCCTTTTCCAAGACGTGAATCACCCTGCGGCCTGGCGCCGCCGCGGCTGAAGCCATTACTCTCCTCGGCGGATATCAGATTGATTTCTTCCTCGCGCCAACCCGCCTCAACTTCTTCAGCAACGAGCGTGAAACCCACATAGGGTTCGCGAATAACGATTTTTACGTTATACCGGTTCATCGCGTAATCGGCCAGTTTCTTGAGAGCATCTGTCGTTACATGGGTTTTTACGATGTTATAGACAACCTTATCGTCGATAGTCTTCAGTTTGCCCTGCTCCCACATCCGATCGATAATGAATTTGCCAAGAAGAGTCCAGGAGTCATTGGCGGTAATCAGTTTCAGCGCCGCATAACCCACCTGTGCACGGTATTCCGGCGGCACGACATAGAAGATCTGCTGTGATTTCTGATCTTTTGCGTCTTCCGGCAGGGCTTCTGCCGGTATCGGGATAGCGATACCGGCGCGGTCAGCGTCCGGATCCGTACCTTCCAGGAGATCCAGTCCCCCCAGAGCTTTCACCACATCTCCGCCCGCCTCATTGATCATATCCTCAACCACAATGCCCCAGCTCGCTGGATTTCCCGGATCCGGAATCATGGGCTTGGAACGTTCCGTAAAGCGCGGGAAGATACCGTTCTGCTGGTTATATCCCTGCACCGTACGCAGGTTTTCCGGCGCCAGTCCCATATAGGCCATCACCCGAGGGAACACCGTTGCTCCGGCGCCATAAAATGCGGAATAACCCACTTTCAATTTGGAAACAGCCTGCTGGACAACCGACAGCGGTTCCTGGAACTGCGAACCGATCTGATCAAGGTGCTGCTGCATGAAATTGACATACGTGAAGCCTTCCGCATCGACTCCGTCATGATCGCTCAGATAAATAAGATTATCCGGATGCGCGTAGTCGAACTTTCTTAACATGCTTTCGCCCGGCTCCAGAGAAACGGACTGATCGATATATTTATTCACGTCTCTGGTTGTGACAGCCGGGATTCCGGCTTCCGCATCACCGTTAATATATTGAAGGACGTATTCGCGCGAACGCGGATCCAGCTGCGCTCCACTGGAATTCGTTACTTTATAGCCGTTGTAAAGAGCCGCGTTGTGCGAAGCGCTGACGAGATTGCCGATATCCAGATGCAGGTGCGCGCAGGCAAAAGACATCTGCGGCATGGGCGCGGTTTTGTCGAACATGTAAACCTTAAACCCATTATCCAGATAAATCGATGCCACCAAGTCCGTGAGGTTCTTCCCCTGGACGCGGCTGTCATAAGCGAGCGCAACAGTCGGCTGTTCTCCCCGGGCCTCAGCCTGCGCCTTGTAGTAGCGCGCCACACCGAGCGTGACCATCGCTAGCGTGAGATTATTGATCGTCCCCGGCCCCTTAAGTATCGGCGCCCGGAACGCTTTTGCCGCAAACGTTTTCAATTCATCGAGGACAAGGGCCATGACCTGACGAACACCGGCGGTGCCGAATTTAACCCTCTCACGATACGAGGTGATGATATCCTTAAACCGTCCCTGTTCCACAGCGGCGTGCATGCCTTCCCGCGTGTATTGGTCAATAAAGGGATCGGTATACCACGACATAAAATTGCGCTGGACTACACCCTGAACCGCCAAAGCGTCCTCCGCAGTCATGTTTCCGTTGTCCACTTCTCCCGACATCTGGAGACTCACTCCAGCCATGAGCGCGGCAAACATGCGCTCCTCTTCTTCTGCAGAAACTGCAGATTCCGGACGGCCGCCTTCCGCAACTACAGGCAGGGCGTGATCGAGGGCGGAGGGGACTTGTGTTTCTACCCATGTCGTAACTGTCTTTTCAATAAGTCCTAGAATGGTTGGTCCGTCCGCATTGACCTCATCCGTATCCAGCGCGATAACGGCATTCGCCAGATTTTCCAACATTTGGCTCATGGGATTCCCTGTCCACTTACCGATACCAAATGCACTAGCGATTCTTCTCAATTTCAAAGAAGCACGGCATGCCAATGACCGGGAGCCGGACGGATTCAATGCTTCCTGAACCGCCGCGACAATAGCATCGCTCGTAATGGCCGAGTGTGTCGCTCCCTCGGGAGAGCGGAAATGTCCCTGCTCATGCCGCACCGTCTCCCGCAGAGTTTGAAAGTTATAAAAATATTCCGGGGCCGCATAAATAACTTTTGTAGCTTTGCCGTCGATTTCCGCTACAGCGCTGTAGGCGGGAGTTACATATTTCCTGCCGGCCTCATCTGTAACAGCTATGCCTCCAGGACAGACAACAAACATGACGCCTTTGAAATCTTCTTTTTCAGACTCAGTCATTCTGACGAATTCACTTTCTAAAAGAAATTGCGCTGTCACGTCCCAGGGACTTTGGCCATCAGAAAACGGATCAAAAAAACCTTTGGGGATGACATATTTAAAAAGATGTTTGCCTTGGTCTCCTTGTACAATCTCAGGGAATTCAAACGCATACTGACCTTTCGGAAAAGGGCTCGCAATAGCTGGATCAAATACCACCTTGCCATTTTCGAGAACATACCTGGTAGGCGTAACCATATCAGTACTATAAACAGGCAAAGGCCCGCCGGACCGGGCTTCCGCAGCCGGGCCGCTCGGCGCCGCAACGACAACGGGGTTCCTGAGTTCGATTACAAAGTCCAACTTCTCATCACTACCCCCAGGAATATACAAAGAACTAATTTCTGTTGGCCAAATTAAACTCAAATTTAAAGGTTTTCCCGATGCGACTACCTGCAAGGTAGCGTACTTGGCAGCTATTCTACTCGCCGTTTCATTCAAAGGGATGTAGAAAGAGTGGCCTAATGCGCTGTGGCCGACAAGGATACTGTGACCCTTTTTTGTTCCTACCAGCTCATACTCAAAATATACTTTTGTCCCGAAAACATGGTTCATAGCCGCCAAATTCTCATCAGACATAGTTAGTTTGCAGACAAGAAGATCTCCTAGTCCCCGGGGAGAGTTAATACTGCCATGGATTTCTTGCAGCGTAACTGTTCCCTGGTTCGCATCCGGGCCACCCTGGGCTTGGACGCCCTTTCTGTATGCCAACCTAATATCTCTGCCAACCAAGTCACTGATAGCAAGGTCGAAAGCTGTTGGGGATCTGCTTAATTGAGAAAGAGCTTTCAACTCGTCCATATAGGCCTTGAGCGCACGGAGTGGAGCGGGGGTTTCCCCATTCGGACTCAATATGCTATCGACGCTGGCTTTGAATTTATTTCCGTCTAGAAGGGTCCTTTCGGCAAAAGCAACATCCCGCGCTCGCAGGTCCTTTTCTTGCGCAAGGGCTGCTTTTAGGGCTATCCCATTTTTATATGCGTAAAACCCACCGGTTATTACGATAGCCAGAGCACCCAGATCGAGAATCGTGTCCTTCGGATTCAAAGGGCCAAAATAACCGCTGGGCGCCAGGGGGGAGATGATGAAATAAAAGGCACAGAGCCCCAAGACTAATCCCACGCCCCCTAGCACAGCAAATAAACCGAGAGAGGGTTTTACCGGTTTCCCGGTATGCTCCGTTTCATGGTTATAGCGAAGCAGGAACAGGTTCAGGGCTGCGGCGCTTGTTTCTGCGTTGTCGGAGGCATAGTATTTAGCCAGTAATTCGATTTCGCCACGGGACATAGCGATCGCATTTCCCTTACGGTACGCATGATAACCCTTCTCGCCTGGATCAATGAAGTGTATATTAGCGGTTGGCAATCTCTCTCTCATTAGAAGGTCATTTGCCGCCCCCAGCAATGCACGCACATCATCATTAAGTTCGCCGGCAAAAAACATCTCATCCCCATCCATTTCCGCGACTAGATTTGTTTCGTCCAACTTCGCGACTGTCATTCCGCTGCCCTGCGGCTGGATGGAACCCTGGCCGAAAAGCCCTCGTAAGGCGTTCCCTATACTGGCCGCTGCTACGGAAATGGGATTCACGGGGGGCTGGGAACTGTTGCTCTGGGGGCTGGTTTGGCGGGCAATTCTAGTTGTATCACCGTTATTTCTGAAATCGGCTTCTTCCCGGCGCATGGTGCGGTTCGGCAAAGCGTCCAGCGCGGTTTTCCATAATTCATAAAACCTTCTTGCCCCGCTGTCGGCGGCGATTTCGTCTTCATCCAAATCCAGGATCGCCTCAGCGTTATTGTCCTGCGCAAATAATTCCCAGAGATCCTTTGCGAGTTGATCAAGTCCAAGAGATTTTGCGTTTATGCACGCTGCTTCGACCCCATAAACACAGGCCTCGTGCAGAAAATAGATACCCTCTGCCACATGATCTTCTAGGTCCGGGTGTTTGAGGTGGTGCAGTTCGTGCACAATGCTGTCCGCAGATATTTCATTAACGTCAAGGATAATCGTTCCCTGATCGTGTTCTGCCGCATAATCGTGGCCAAGCAGCCGGATTTCAAAAGTCAGATCACCAGGGATCTGAATCCAATTAAAATCCGGATCATTCAGAATTTCCCGCAAGTTTCGGATAATATCATTAGCGTGTCGGCTCGCCTGATCCGTGTCTGCGGGAACAATCTCGTTTCCATTTCTGTCTTGAAAAGAAAAGCCAAATTGCCTGTCCCCATAACTCCATTTGACCCTGATAAATTCAACTACCTCTCTTTCATCTTTAATAATGACCGGGCCTTTAGAACCCTCCCGGTAAAGCGCGTATATTATGGAAGGATCAAGGTCTAATTCGACAGGCTTATTTTCGCTGGTTAGCTCGTGAATCTTTCCATCCGGCGTCTGGAATGACAGGTTATTATCAAAATAATTAAGAGACCATTCCACTTGGTTGGCGTTTAAACCTGCGTAAAGACGGCCACTCTCCACATTCGCCGCCATATTGCTAGAGTCAACACCAGCACTTCCTTTAAGCCGGAGTGACCGGCCGGGATTTCCATCCTTCAATGTCAATTTGGGCGCCGTTGCGCGTTCGATGCCTCCTTCAGCAGCTACGACTCCAGGCACAAATTCTTCA
>CAZSAL010000011.1:0-1552 GCA_964604825.1 uncultured Elusimicrobia bacterium | reverse complement strand
CTTCAACTGCCGGCGGCATTGGTCTCGCGAGTGTTTGTGACGCAGGATTAAGAGACCTTTTAGTCAGAGCGGCAAATTCATTGGTTGTCATCCCGAAATCACGGGCTATTTCGGCAGGAGTGATGTCAATGCCGGTTATGCGCTTTTCATATAGCTCAGCGTAGCTCGAGTCCACATCCTCTATAGAAGGAGTAATTACCACGTAGCTTACTCCCGCTTTCTTGAATTCCGCGGTCATGCCTTTGGTATGGAATCCACCGGCAACCAGAACTATCGAGTGCGGAGTGGGGAGTGAATTTAATGCGGAGTTCGGAGTGCGGAGTGGGGAAGGTGGAGCTCCTTTAACAAGTCTTCCTTCTTCCGAACCCCGAATCCCGAATTCCGCACTATGCAGCAGCGCAAGCGTGTTCTCTGCAAGAGGCTTGTCGCGCATCAGGGCAACGGCGTAGAAATCTATGGAGGCTTTGAGAGTCTCCTCTAAGTTGTCATTGCGAGCGACCGCAGGGAGCGCGGCAATCTCAGATGTTTTAGTTTCACGACTGAGATCGCCACGTCGGTCCCCGGCCGTCTGGGAACCTCCTCGCGATGACATATTGAGGAGTTTATCGGTCAATTCCACAAACTGCGGCAGCCTTTGGGCTACGTAGCGGACTTCATCAAGAGTCGTTTCCTGATGCAGCAGCTTCTCTAAATAGGTAAGGGAATGGTCGATCTGGATAAGATTGGTCAGCAATGAGTTCCGAGCAATGAGCGATGCGTTTGCAGAACCGGCCTGGTATTTACCATTTACTCGTTGCTCGTTGCTCATTGCTTCAACGAATGCCAGCTTTCTTCGCAAAAGCTCTTCGGAAGAGGCCACGTCATACGTCTCTTCCTTGTCCAGCCGTTTGAGAGCACGGGGATAATATTCTTTCTTCAGGCGGTTGACCTGCGCCTGGATTCCGCTTAACTGGTCGCGCAGGGTTTTCCGGTTCGCCAAGGTTCCTTTATAGAGTTCGCGGTTCAACTGGTAAGCCTTGGCGTCATCTACGCCATAAAGCTTCAGCCCTTCCTTATGGAGTACGGCATAGGCTTCGTGACCGGACATTTCCCCCTTCTTCATGAAGTAATCAACCGCCGCTGCCTTGGCAGGCGAATCAGGAATGGACGCGATGGACGTGAGATCAAACGGGCCGTTCGCGCCTTCAAAAGCGATCGGGTTGTTCAGGAGGCCTTTCCCATTAAGGTATTCCAGAATCCCAAGGATTTTTTTCTGCGTCTGGTAATGCAGGTGAAGATCCTGTATGAGAATGACCTGTGAGGGGCCGGATGTCCACGAATCCGTTACCACACCCAGTTCCGTGGGGATCTGCAGCCGGGATCCCGGCGTAGGCGATACAGGGCTGGCCATGCCGGCAGACGGCAGGCTTGTCAATATCATCGACAAGCATAAAACGGTTGAAAGAATCTGCACGCCCGGAATTTTTTTGATGGTCATGAGAAAATCCCCTTAGAAAGTTTTGCCCGCCACTGAGTCTTGGACGGGTTCACATTGGTAATAATTTAAGGGAAA
>CAZSAL010000010.1:0-67215 GCA_964604825.1 uncultured Elusimicrobia bacterium | reverse complement strand
CCGAACCAGGTGAGAAACCTGGACCCGCGCCACCCGGCACAAGGTTCGAGCGCAGAAAAAACGGGATTGATCTATCGCCCACATCAAAATGTCGGGTGGTGAAAAGTTATCGGAGCTTTTGGGGGCTTGACGAATCACTTGACGAATACTTGACGATCAGGTAGACTGTTCCTTGTGCCCTACGAACCCCGGTTCACCATAACCTCAGAGACTCTTCGGCGGCTGGAAGCCATCCAGGCGTTGCACACCCGCATTCAGGATGCGTCTATACATTTGACGGCCTTGCCGCTGATCCAGAAAGATGCCGTTGTGCATTCGGCTCATGGATCGAGCGCAATCGAAGGGAATCCTTTGACGCTGGAGGAAGCGCGGACGGCGCTGGATGGTAAGGACGTTCCGACCGCCACGCGCCGTTCCCTTCAGGAAATCCGAAACTCGGCTTCCGCGATAAAATATATCCAGCGTCACAGCAGCGCGAAACTGATTCGGGAATCCGATGTTTTCAAAATCCATACTTTACTGGGTGCCGGTCATGCGCTGGACCGGGGCCCCGTCGGAGCTTATCGGACCTATGGGGTCCGCGTGGGCAATCATATAGCTCCCCATGCGGAGGATGTGCCGCATTACATGCGTGAGTTGCTGGATTGGCTGAATCGTCGAGCGCGGCAATGGCCCGCGGTAGTGAGTTCCTCGATCCTGCATTTCCGTTTCGAGTTTATTCATCCGTTTGGAGACGGCAATGGCCGGACAGGCCGGGCATTGGCCGCCTGGGAACTTTACCGGCGGCGATTTGACAGCCGGCACATCTTCGCCGTCGATGAGACTCTCTGGGAACACCGGCCTCGATACTACGCGGCATTAAACCGCGTTCAAAAAAACATCCATCAGGACTTATCCGGCTGGGTCGAGTTTATGGCGGAGATGGTGGAGATCACGCTCGAGCGCACCTGGAAACGCATAGGGGCGCTCAAGCTGGGGAAATCGGGTGAGGAGATTCATCTGACGCTGCGGCAGGAAAAGCTGCTGAAACTCCTTCGTGCCGGACCTCTGCGTCCGGCCGAGCTTCAGAAAGAATTGGAATTAACCAAAGGAGGCCTGCATTTCCTGCTGAAACCCTTGCTCCGGGCCGGGCTCGTACGGCGCGAAGGCGGCTACAAAACCGGAGTGTACCGCATCCCTGATGCCCAATAGATCCTGCCTGCGCGCCCCGCCTTTCATAGACGAATATCCTCTTAAATAGCTAGAATTCTTTCATGCGCGTATCGGAGATGTTTGCATCTGGAGAACCGCTGTTTTCGTTTGAGTTTTTCCCGCCTAAAAACGAGGAGGCTGCGGTTGAATTAATGAAGGTGGTGCGGCGTCTCAGGGACCTGCATCCCGACTTCGTTTCCGTTACCTATGGCGCAGGAGGCAGTACCCGCGCCAAAACGCTGGACTTGGTGGCGCGCATCAAGAACGAAGTTGGTCTCGAAGCAGTGGCTCATTTGACCTGCGTAGGCCACTCCCGTGCGGAAATTCGCGCAATCTTAAAAGAACTTGCCGACCGCGGAATCGATAATATTCTGGCTCTGCGCGGTGATCCTCCCAAGGGGGAAACCACATTCCGCCCCCATCCTGACGGTTTTCAATATGCAAACGAGTTGACGCAGGAGATCGCTCTTCTGGATCGGTTCTGCATAGGAGTAGCCGGCTACCCGGAAAAGCATATCGAGGCGAAAAGTTTCGACGAAGACCTGCGGCATCTGAAGCTCAAGGTGGATGCAGGCGCTTCCTATATTGTGACCCAGCTATTTTTCAATAATGATGTGTATTTCGATTTTGTCGCGCGCGCCCGGTCGTTCGGCATTCGCTGCCCTATAATCCCAGGCATTATGCCGGTCACAAATTTCACGCAGATTCAGCGCTTTGCCGGTCTCTGCGGCGCCAATCTGCCGGATTCTCTGATCAATGAGCTGGAACCGGTTCAGTCCGATGCGGAAGCTGTGGCGCGCATAGGAATCAACTATGCGGCCCGGCAATGCGAGGGGCTCCTGCGCCGGGGAGCGCCGGGAATTCATTTTTATACGCTGAATAAATCGCGCGCCACTCAGGAGATTCTGGAGCATCTCCGCGGCATGCGCAAACCAAATACTGATATTCTGAGGGATATATGACCGCGAAAATATTAGATGGAAAAGCGCTGGCCGCGGAAATCCGCGCGGAAGTCAGGCGCGGAGTAGAGGAATTCAAGAAGAAAACTGGGACTGTGCCTGGCCTGGCGACAATTCTTGTCGGTGAAAATCCCGCATCGCAGACATATGTCGCCAATAAGATCAAGGCCTGCAACGAAGCCGGCATGAATTCTCTGCATTTTCCCATGCCTGCCTCGGCAACCCGGGAACAGCTTATTGCATTGATGAAAAAATTGAATGCCGACGGGAAAGTCCACGGCATTCTCCTCCAGCTTCCCCTCCCGGAAAATATGGATTCCACCCCTGTTCTGGAGGCGCTTGATCCAAATAAGGATGCGGACGGGCTTCATCCCTGCAATCTCGGGCAGCTTTTTGAGTATAAGAACTGGGAAGAAATGGCTTCCGGCCGTTATCCCCTGCCATGCACCCCGCACGGGATCATGCAGGTATTAATGCGGTCGGGAATAACGGTTGCCGGGAAGCATGCGGTGGTTCTCGGCCGTTCCAAGCTTGTCGGGAAACCTGTTGCCATGATGCTGCAGGCGCAGGACGCGACTGTCACCATGTGTCATTCGCGAACAAAGGATCTGGCAGCCGTGTGCCGGGAGGCGGATATTCTTGTCTCCGCCATTGGCAAACCGCGCCTTGTCACGGAATCAATGGTTAAAGAAGGGGCGGTTGTAATTGATGTGGGGATAAACCGTTCTCCCTCAGGTAGTCTCTGCGGCGATGTGGATTTTGAGCGCGTCAGGGCAAAATGTTCAGCCATTACCCCGGTTCCCGGTGGGATCGGGCCCATGACCATAGCGATGCTGCTGTTCAACACGCTGCAGCTGGCAAGGAAAAGCGTCAATTCAGCAAGCTGTCGCCCCGGCAATTCGTAGGCCGGGGCCCAGCCGCACGTCTTTATAATGGATCCCGGCCTGCAGCCTGCCGGGACGACGTCAAGAACGACCTTTCTATGAAAGCCTTCAAAATCCTTTGTCTCTCCGTTTTCCTTCTTTCCAGCGGAAGTATTCTTTCTGCCTTTGATCATATGGAACTTGCCAAAATCCTTGTCCCTCCGCCTGCGCGCAGGCCGTTTTATCCGGTACAGATTGGCGTTGACCCGGCAGGACGTGCCTGGGTTATTGATGCATCGAATCAGTGCCTGGTGCTTTTTTCCGCAGAAGGCGCATGGACAGCCAGTTTCGGCAAACCGGGCGCAGGTGAAGGGGAATTCAGCAATCCCCACGGTCTGGCGATAGATGCCCAGGGCAATGTTTTCGTGGCAGATACCGGGAACCAGCGCATACAGGTGTTCTCCCCGGAAGGGAAATTTCTTTATTCTTTCGGAGAGGAAGGTGCGCAGCCCGGCCAGTTTCATGATCCATGGTCGGTTGCCGTAAGCGCGGACGGAGTGGTTGTGGTTTCAGAGCGCGGTGGACAGAGGCTTGAGTTTTTTTCCCACGACGGGATTTATTTGAAAATGATTGAAGTGGGCTCGGAAATTGACGGCATGACTGTGGATGTCGCCGGTCGGATTTATACGGCTAATCCCAGGCTGAGGCAGATTGAGCAGTGGTCCTCCGAAGGACAGCTTATCAAGAGTTTTTCCGGGAGAGAGCCGGTTGTCAAAGGATTTGACGACCCGCGCAACGCGGTTGTGGATGCCTATGGGAATGTCTTTGTCGCGGACCGCGGCGCGAACGTTTTCCGGGAAATGGACTCTGCTACAGGGCGTACGCTTGGGAGTTTTGGAGGGTTCGGACGAAAACCCGGGCAATTCAACGGAATTGAAGGCCTTGCTGTGCGCAATGAACATCTTTTTGTATGCGACGGGAAGAATCATCGCGTACAGCATTTTCTTTTTTCATGGAAGGAGGTGCTCGCGCCGCTTACGCCTGTATCGATTTCACGCATTCAGATAAGCCGTCTTATGAAGCTGCATGAAAGCGCGGACGCTCTGGCATTCACGTCTGACGGCAGGCTTCTGGCTCTTTCTTCGACCCGCGGGATGGTAACGGATTTCGGTACGGACGGAACGATAGGAGCGGAGCTTGATCTGAAGCAGAAACTGCATGTGCGCAATCCCTCGGCAATGGCTGCGGACAGCGCCAATGATCTCTGGATCGCAGATACGGGAAACGACCGGGCCATAAAAATTAATCCGAAGGGGGAGTTACTTGCGGAACTTGGCGGGAAACCGGGCCTTTCTCGAGGCGGTCCGGGAGGATTGTCTAAACCGCGCGGCCTCGCTCTGACGGGACAGGGCAACATCCTTGTCGCAGATACAGGTAATGGCAGGTTTCAGGCCTTCAGTGACCAGGGGCTCTACCTTTTCATGGGCGGCGGCAAAGGTGCGGGGCAGGGCCAGTTCAAAAACCCCTGTAGCATAGTCTGGAATGCAGACCGGATTTTTGTCGCAGATGCAACGCTGCACAAGATAGGAGTGTTTGATTCTGCGGGCAAGTTCCTGCATGAAATCGGACTTTCAGGACCTGAGCCTCTGGGCATCCCGCGCCAGGTGGCGATGGACCGGGACGGTGACGTCTTTGTGCTTGACGCCGGGAAATCGCGGATACTCGTATATGATGCAGAGGGAACTTTCGTTTGCGGTTTTGCCGGCGCGGGAAAAGGAGCAGGGTTTCTAGATCATCCCCAGGCATTGGCGCTAAGCGACGACGGGCGGTTGTTCGTTGCCGATGCGGACCGGATCCAGGGCTTTCGCGTTGCGCTCCTGCCGCCCAGTCCCTTGAATCTTCAGGCTAAAACCGGTGAAGGTTTTGTGGACTTGAAATGGGACGCGGTGAAAACAAGATTCCCGGTCAAATACGTCGTTTATCGCGGCACGCAGCTGGGAGCGCCGGAAAAGATCAGCGATACCGTAGATACCGCGATGACGGATGAGGCCCAGCTGGAGAATACCACTTATACCTATACGGTCCGCGCGCAGTCAGATCAGGGCGCCATGAGCGTGCCTTCAGCGCCGGTGTCCGTCAGTATGAATGCTGCGCGCGGCGGTCCCAGGTTGAAAATAGCGTCCGCGCAACTGGATAACGTCTTTCCTGCGCATTTCAAATATTATCAGCGTTATCCGTTGGGCAAAATGCTGATCAAACATAACGGCGGCGCTCCCGTGCATAAGGTCAAGGTCAGTTTTGCCGTCCAGGGATACATGGATAACCCCAGTGAGACCGTCATCGGAGACATCCGTTCCCGCGAGGAAAAGGAGATCCCGCTTTTTGCGGTATTTAACAATCACATCCTGGAGGCGGCGGAAACCAGCGCCCGGCAGGCCAATGTCAAACTAACGTTTTATCAGGGGGGCCAGGAAATTAATGCCGCCCGCGACGTGCCTTTCAAGCTGTATTCCCGCAACAGCATGGACTGGGCAGAAAAAGACAGCATCGCCTCTTTTGTGACTCCGAAGGACCTGCCTTTGAGCGATTTCACCCGCGAAGCCGCCGTGCCGTTTTTAAAAGAGCACAAAGGTGCGCCTGTCCCGGAATCGATAGCAGCGGCTTGCGGTGTTTTTGAAGCCCTGGGCGCATACGGCGTGGGCTATGCGCCCCGCCCGGACAGCCCTTACGATCAGGTGTCTCCGGATACTTCAACCGCAGATTCCATCCAATTCGCGCGGGAAACGCTCGGGCGCAAATCCGGGGATCACGCTGATCTGGTTGTGCTGCTCGCGTCCAGCCTGGAAAGCCTGGGCCTGGCTACCGCTGTGCTGGACGCACCCGGACATCTCCTCCTTATGATGGACACCGGCGAGACCCGCAGAGAATCCCTGTCTTTCCCGGACAACTGGCTGATACCGTACGCCGGAACCTATTGGATTCCATTGGAAGCGGCATCAACAGGATCATCCTTTATAGATGCGTGGAAAAGAGGCGCGGAAGAATATCACGAATGGGCGGCATCCGGCAAAGTAAACGTTACGGATATTCACCAGGCATGGACGGTTTTCGAGCCTGCCGCGCTTCCGGAAATGGTTTCCGGATACAAAGCGCTGGGTGCGGATGTTGTGGAACAAAAATTCCGGAAGGATTGGGATGCTCTGGCGGATATGCGCTGGCAGACGGCACAGGAAAATTACAAAAGGTCAAAAACTCCTCAGGACGCGGCGCAGGCGGCTCTGGATTACGGAATGCTGGCCGCGCAGTTCAAACATTATGATGAGGCAAAGAACAGCTTTCAGCAGGCCCTCAAAGACCCGTCAACTCTTGCCGCAGGCTATAACAATCTGGGGAACCTGGAATTCACAGAAGGCAATATTGATGCTGCCGTGAAGTATTATCAGGAGGCGGCCGGCGCAGATCCCGCTGACGGCCAGATCTGGCTGAATATCGCCCGGGCTGACCTTAAGAAAAATCTTACTGACCAGGCTGCAACTGCTTACAATAAGGCGATAACTGTTGAGCCGGCATTAAAGGAAAAGTATGGCGATGTATCCGCTCTTGTGCCGTAAACAATCGCACCAGCGCATCGGAGAAACGGTGCGTCGGAGAATTTTAACCGATGCCCCGAGGCTTCGATGCGCCGTGGCGCTTATTATTCTATTGGCAATTCCCGTCCACGCTGCCACTCCGAAAGTCCCGCCGCCCGGATTGGAGAAGGAAGTAATCGAAGACCTGCCCCCGCCGTACGATTTTCATGCGGAGGTTTATCATAAATCCGTTTCCCTCTCCTGGAACTGGACCAAGCCTGAATTGCTTCCAGTTTTTAATACCTTCGGCTACGAAGTAATGCGCGGGACCCAGACATTGAAGTCGGTACCGGTAACGGCTTTCGGCGATGTCGATCTATCAACCGGCACCTATGTTTACCAGGTTCGGGCGCGCGGAGACGCTAAGGAAGGAGGAAAGCGGGTTTCGCACATCAGCGCCTGGACGGAGCCGCAGACCATAACGATTACCATGACCTGCGCTTCCGCACCTGCCGTCCATCTGAATGTAAGCCCTGTGCGCAGAGAAGTCGGGACTCCTTCGGCAGTCCGTTTCCGTCTGACAGGCGACATCCACGTCCCCGCGGGATGCACGCTTGTGCAAGCCGGGTGGCATGTGGATACCGGCACGGGCATCAAGCATTCCGGGCCTCTGGTGCCTGATGCGAACGGTCATTTCCAGGAATTCGTGAACGCGATCGGTACGGAAGATGAACCGCCCTCCGGAGATGTGGCTTTTAAAATTACCGCCACGGCGGAAGACGAAGCCGGCCCGGTAACCAGCGATGAATACACAATAACTCTCCAGCTGGAAAATCCCTTCGCTCCAAAAACAGAGCACTGACACATGTCATTTGCCGCTTCCAGCGGTGTTTGATAAAATTTATTTATATCGATACTATCCTGGACTCTTATGGTGCTTCCCTTAATGGTAAATAAAGAAACCGTGAATGTCGTTGAATCGCTTCGCCTGGCGGCCGAGCGTCTGCGCCTGCTTGATCTGAAGGCTTTGAATAAGGCCGGCTCCGGTCATCCCGGAGGAACTCTTTCTCTGGCGGAGATTATAAGTGTGCTGTATTTTGGAGGCGTTTTACGCTACGACCCCCGCGACCCCGGTTGGGAAAACCGCGACCGCCTGGTTCTAAGCGAAGGACACTGCGTCCCAATTCTCTACTCCGCTTTTGCCGAGGGAGGCCTTTTCGGCTGGGATGAAGCGATGCTGATGGATTTAAGAAAAAATCCGGATGTGCCCGCTCAAGGTCATGCCACACGCGGTACCCCTGGAATCGATGTATCAACAGGAGCTCTTGGCATGGGCGGCTCTAAGGCGCTGGGCATGGCGCTGGCCGCGCGCTATAAGGGCCAGGATTATCATACCTTCGCCATTGTCGGAGACGGTGAGTCGGAAGAAGGCCAGATTTATGAGGCTGCAGCAAATGCCGCTCTGGTTGGAGCAGACAATCTTACCTGGATAATGAATCGGAACAAGGCGCAGCAAACCGCGGGCACTCACGATCTGACGCAAGTCCAGTACGAGAAAATGTTCCAGGCGCTGAACTGGAATGTCGTGGTCATAAACGGCGAGTCCGTAGAACCGGACAGAAACCGGCTTTATATTTCGCAGCTTCGCGCCGCGCTTTTGAGAGCCAAAGAAGACTCGGGAAAATCCGGCCGGCCAACAATAATCATTGCCAATACGATCAAGGGCAAAGGCGTAGATTTTATGGAATACCACGGCCAGAAGCCCGGCGAATATAAATTTCACGGTGTTGCGCCCACCAATGAAGAGCTTGCCAGAGCTCTGCCGATCATCGAATCCCGAATGCAAAATGCAGATCCGGCGGTTTTGGGCAATTTTATGCGTTCCTGGGGAGTCACAGCGGAGGGCAGAAAGCAGGTTGATGCGGCAAACGCGCAGGCCACATCTGCCCGGCGGCAAAAACTCATGGAGATCCGCAAAAATACGTCCCCGGCATTCCCCTCTTTTAAACCGGGCGACAAACCGGTAGGAACGCGCGTAGGTTTCGGAGGCGCTCTGGCCAACCTGGCTGCGGTTCATCCGGAAATAGTGGCGACTTCCCCTGACCTGCAGGATTCCGTTCATATGTTTGATTTTCAGAAAGTAACAGGCCGGCATACCAGGGATAATCCGGCGGGCGCCTATTTTCCGGAAGGCATAGCAGAATCAAACGCCTGCGGGAAATGCGCCGGTCTTGGTTTCGAAGGGCTGATTCCCTTTGTCGGGACTTTCGATAATTTTCTGCTGGAAGCTGCTGACGAGTTGAATAATGCGGCCATGTTCGGATCATTTTTTGTAGCGGTGGGTACGCATTCCGGCTGCGGCGTCGGGCCGGATGGAAAAAGCCAGATGGGACTTTCCACGCCCGGGGTTATCGATCATCTGTCCGGCAGGGAAGGGGAACTTTTCGAGATGTTTGAGCCGGCGGATGCTCAGGAAGCGGCTGAAATCACCAGACTGATTGTGGAAAAGGTTCTGCAAAATCCGCCCCGCCAGCCGATCTACATGCGCTGCACCCGGCATAATATTCCTCACCTGGATAAGTCCGGCATAGATAATTACGCCGGGAAATTGATGGAAGGCAGCTATGTTTTTCCCGCAGGATTCAGCGGTAAGGCAGACCTGTTGATCATTGCCAGCGGCGCGACTGTTCACGAGGCGCTCAACGCCGGCCAACAACTCGCCGGCACAGGTATAAAAGCGAGAGTTGTCAACGTAATCAGCATCAATAAAATTCAGAAAAGCGACAATCCTTTTGTCACGGAGTATCTGGAAGACGCGGTTCCCATTCTTACCGTCCACGACGCCGAACCGAACGCTCTCGGAGACCGCGTAAAAGATGCGGTTAATACGGCACGGCAGCTCGGCCGCCAGCCGGGAGTTGTCCTGCGCAGCCTGGGCGCGGATGCCAACCCGCTTGCCAGCCACATCGGTTCCGGTTCAACAGAGGAAAACTACCGGCGCAATCACCTCGACGCCGCAGGTATCGCCGAAACGGCAAGACAAATCCTCAAGAAATAAAAACATTTAATCGCCTCTCCCTTTTGGGGAGAGGCCGCGCAAAGCGCGGGTGAGGGGTCCTTAGTGCAAATTCTTAGAGGCCTTACCCCTCACCCTACCCTCTCCCGCAAGGGGCGAGGGTGTCGAAGACAGACTTTGTTTAGGCCCAGACGGTTTCCTGGATTTTTTCGCGGGTAATGACTTTGGTGGGATAAATTTTGGAAATCAGTTCTTCCGGCTTGAACCAGAGCTTTATTTCTCTTTCAGAATCTTCGTCGCTGGACGAGGCGTGAATCACATTTTCGAAAACGCCCTTGGTCGTGATGCGGCCGTAGGCGCCGCGGATGGATGTGGGGTCTGCTTCTTCCGGGTTTGTGGCTCCGGAGATGTCGCGGACTTTCTGGATCGCTCCTTCTCCGCGGTAAACCATGGCCATCACGCGTTGATACTCTTCTCCGTATATTTTCCCCTGGATGTATTTGAGAAGATCCTCAAAGAACGGTTTGTCTTTCAGATGCCGGTAATGGTTTTCGGCGAGTTCGCGGGAAACATGAACAACTTTAGCGCCTACGATGATCAGATGGGTTTCAGAAAGTTTGGTAAGAATATTGCCGGTCAGCGATTTCTTCAGTCCATCCGGTTTAATTAAAATGAGGGTATTTTGCAGCATGTTTATTTGTCCTTTTGGAATTTCATCCACTATACACCAAACTTCCCTGGACTGTCAAAATGAGAGCGACCAATAATACTTCACAGGGAAACGCTCTCATCCCCGCGTATGCGGGGATCCAATTGAAAAAGAAATTGGATTCCCGATTGAGGCTTCGGGAATGACACGAGGGCGCTTTTGCAATGGCAGGAATGGAAAGTTAAAATAGCTCAAGAAGTTGCGATTTTTCAATGCAAATTGAGCAGAAAACAACAGGCCGCACTCTTTACATCGTTCCAACGCCCCTTGGCAATCTTTCTGATATAACGGCGCGCGCCGTGCAGATCCTGCAGGGGGTAGACCTGGTTGCCTGCGAAGACACCCGGCGCACAGGCGGCCTGCTCACCCATCTAGGGATTTCGAAACCGATGTGGAGCTATCACGCTCACAGCAGCGTGATGAAGACGCGACGACTGTTGGAAGCTTTGGATTCGGGAAAATCTGTCGCCCTGGTTTGTGACGCGGGCACTCCCGGCCTGTCCGATCCGGGGACGGAGCTGATTCAGGCTGCAATCGGGGCAGGAATACCTGTTATATCCCTGCCGGGTCCCTGCGCGGCCATTACCGCGCTTGTTGCCAGCGGGTTACCCACGGACCGGTTCTTTTTTATAGGGTTTCTGCCACGGCGCACAGCGCGTGCCCGACGGATTTTATCGCGGGCTGTAGCGCTGGAGAGCACCCTGGTTATATACGAGTCACCGTACCGAACCATGGATACGCTTCAGCTTCTGGAGGAAATAGCTGGTCCGGATGCTGCTATTGTTGTAGCAAGGGAAATGACCAAAATTTTTGAGGAATATATCCGGGGAACGTTAGGCAACGTGCTTAAACAGCTTCAGGGGCGGGAACTAAAAGGTGAAATTGTGATCATGTGCCACGGAAATAATCACAGCGAACGGGAGAGCGAACAATGATACGGATCAGCATTGTCGGAGCCACTGGGTACACTGGGGGAGAGTTGCTCCGGCATCTTCTGCGCCATCCTGAGGCGGAAATAAAACACGTGACATCGGAAAACTTCGTGGGACAGCCTATTTCCGCGGTGCATAAATTTTCGAAGGGCCGCATTGATCTTATTTGTGAAAAATATAATCCCGCGTTGATCGCCAGGGACACGGATGTCGCTTTTCTCGGCCTTCCTCACGGCACGTCTTCAAAAACCGCCGCCGAACTTATCGAAAAGGGCATCCGGGTTATAGACCTTTCCGCTGATTTCCGCCTGGAAGACCTGCCTACCTACGAAAAATGGTATGGCCGGCACGAGGCTCCGAAGCTTTTGCCGGAGGCGGTATTCGGCCTGCCGGAACGCTACCGGGAGAAAATCCGGAAGGCGCGGCTTATTGCCAACCCGGGCTGCTATGCGACAACGGCGATCCTGGCCGGTCTGCCTATTATGGCCGACGGCATTCTTGGCGAAGGCCCGGTGATAGTCGACGCAAAAAGCGGAGTATCCGGGGCGGGAAGAAAGCTTGATCCGACTTTCCTTTATTCCGAAGCGAACGAAAGCATGCAGGCTTACGGCTTAAAAGGCCACAGGCATCATCCGGAAATTCTGCAGGAATGGCGGCGCGCAATGAAAACCGCTCCAGGCTCCGGGCTCAAAGGGAAGGCGTCACCTAGAGCCAAGAGCCTTGAGCTGATTTTTGTGCCTCATCTTGCGCCTATGAGCAGGGGAATTTTCGCCACGCTTTATGCGCCCCTGACCAGACGCGTAACCAGCGAAGAACTGATGAAGATTTATCAGGTCTATTATGCCGACGAACCATTCGTTCAGGTATTAAAGCCGATGGAATCCCCTGAAGTGCGCGCCGTGGCTAATACGAATATGTGCCATATAGGCGTCGCGACCGATGAATCAGGGAAAACGGCTATTGTCATGGCTGCTCTGGATAATCTCATCAAGGGAGCCAGCGGCCAGGCCATTCAGAACATGAACCTCATGTTCGGTATAAAAGAATCGGAAGGATTATTATGAGTTCCATACCTAAAGGATTTCGAGCCGCCGGTCTGCCACGGCATGACCGGCCCAGGCCCAGCAGGCACGGTACGGTGATTTTTTATTCGGAGAAAACGGCTTCCGCTGCCGCCTGTTTTACGACCAACCGCGTAAAGTGCGTGCACATCCCGGTTGATATCAAACGACTGCATAAAGGCAGTGCGCGAGTGATTCTGGTCAATTCCGGTTGCGCCAACTGCTGCACTGGAAAGCGCGGCGTGCGTGATGCGGAACAGACGATTGTCTGGGCGCAGAATGCCCTTTCTGTTCCCAATGAGCAGATTCTGGTCGCCTCAACCGGTGTCATCGGCGACTTCATGCCCATGGAACTGATGTCCGAAGAAATCCCCATGCTTTCGAAGCGGCTGTTGAAGGACGAAGGAATACAGGCGCATTCTTTTCATAAGGCTGCGGAAGCAATTCTTACTACGGACACGACGGTTAAAATATCGCATCAGCTGATCAGGATTCAAGGTAAAGAAGTGCGCCTCTGGGGATGCGCAAAAGGCGCAGGCATGGTTCATCCCTGGATGACGCCGACCGGCAACGTTCCTGCTTCCTTGAAGGGCAAGCACGCCACAATGCTTTCCTTTATTCTGACTGACGCGGAAGCGGAAGCTGCGGATCTCGAAAAAATTCTTTTCCGGGCCACAGACACCAGTTTCAACCGGGTCACAGTTGACGGCGATACGTCAACCAATGACAGCGTGTTCCTTCTGGCCAACGGAGCTTCCGGAGCGAGGCTGCGAACGCAGGCGGAAAAAAAGCTGTTTGCGGAAGCGCTGGAGGCGATCTGCGTTGATCTGGCAAAAAAGATCGCCAAAGACGGCGAAGGCGCGAGCAAATTCCTGGAAATCCGCGTGGAAGGAGCCCGCAGCGAAGCCGATGCTCTGCAGTTTGCAATGACCGTGGCCACCTCGCCGCTGGTAAAGACCGCGGCTTATGGCGAAGATTCCAATTGGGGCCGGATACTTGCCGCGCTGGGACGGGCGGGCGTTTCTCTCGATCCCTGGAAGGTGGATATTTTATTCGGCAATCTCTGCGTTTTCCGCAGGGGCGCGCCTACTTCCGTACCGGCGGAAAAAGCGCGGGAACCCCTTAAGGCCAAGGAGGTGGTTATAACTATCCGACTCAATCAGGGGCGGGCTAAAGGCCATTACTGGACCTGCGATTTTACCGGCCGCTATGTCGACATCAACGCGCGCTACCGGACTTAAGACGAAAACTGTCCGGATCAGGCGGAAGCATATCCAGAAAGCTCTTTTAAAGGAAATCGCCGGGGATATTCGTGGCGGCGCCGTGGCGATTTTCCCCACGGAAACCGTATACGGCATGGGGACTTCGGCGTTTTCGCGGAGGGGGATAAAAAATATTTACCGGTTGAAGGGACGCCGCTGGAACAAGCCTCTTCAGCTTCTGGTGCCGTCGCTTAACGCGGCTCTGCCGCTGGTTGAAGCGATCCCTGACGAGGCGTTTCGTCTGGCGAAAAAGTTCTGCCCGGGCCCGATCACATTTATATTACCCGCTTCGCCGCTCGGGCGAATGGTGACAGGCGGATTGAATGCGATTGGAATCCGCGTGCCTGACCACAGCCTGGTCCTGTCGCTTCTTAAGGCCGTTGGAGTTCCTGTCGCCGCAACAAGCGCGAACCTGTCCGGCAGGCAGCCGGCAACAACCGGCGCACAGGCGCGACAGCTTTTTGAAAAAAAAGTAGACTGGCTTATTGATGGAGGAGCCTGCAGATTGAGCAGGGCGTCTTCCGTTATAGATTTCACCCGTTTTCCGTTCACCGTTCGCCGGGAAGGCGCTATCGGCAGGAAAATATTGGAAAAAGTCATATTCGCATGAGAGGAGCCGCACGTGGTCAAAAGCATTCTTAAAAAGCAGGATCCCGTTCTATATGAGGCCATTCTTGGGGAAACGCAGCGTCAGGCCTGGACGCTGGAGCTGATTGCTTCGGAAAATATGGTGTCGGAAGCCGTGCTCGAGGCGCAGGGCAGCGTGCTTACGAACAAATACGCCGAAGGATATCCGGGCAAACGCTATTACGGCGGCTGCGAGATGGTTGATGTCGCCGAACGCCTTGCGATCGACCGCGCGAAGCAGCTGTTTGGCGCGGAGCACGTCAATGTCCAGCCGCATTCCGGCACTTCCGCAAATCTTTCCGTGTACCTTTCAGTTCTTAATATCGGCGATACGATCATGGGGCTGAACCTGGCGCACGGGGGGCATCTCTCGCACGGGCATCCGCTGAATTTTTCCGGGAAGTATTTCAAGGTTATCGGTTTTAACGTCCGGCAGGATACCGAGCTGGTGGATTACGATGAGGCGGAACGCCTCGCTGTCGAGCATCGCCCCAGGTTGATATGCGTCGGAGCCTCCGCCTACTCGCGCGTGTTCGACTGGCAGCGCTTCCGGGCGATATGCGACAAGGTGGGAGCGGTCTTTATGGCTGATATCGCCCATTACGCCGGGCTGATAGCCGCAGGGATTTATCCTTCTCCCGTGCCCTTCGCGGATTTCGTGACTACTACTACCCACAAGACCCTTCGCGGCCCGCGCGGCGGCATGATTATGTGCCGTGCTTCCTACGCGCCCGCGCTGGATAAGCTCGTTTTCCCGGGAGCCCAGGGCGGCCCGCTGATGCATGTCATAGCGGCAAAGGCTGCGGCATTCGGGGAAGCGCTAAAACCATCGTTCAAAGAATATCAGCAGCAGATTCTCGCAAACAGCCGGGAACTGGCAAAACAGCTGTCGGATCGCGGGTTCCGCATCGTATCCGGGGGAACGGACTGCCATATGTTTCTGCTGGATCTGCGCCCCAAGAAAATTACCGGCGCCGCAGCCGAAAAGGCGCTGGACAAAGCCGGCATCACCGTTAACAAAAATACCATTCCATTTGATCCTGAAAAGCCGTTTGTCGCCAGCGGCATACGCATCGGCACGCCTGCGATCACCACGCGCGGCCTGAAAGAACGGGATATGGCTACCTTAGCCGGGTGGATAGACCAGGCGATCGCCAGCGCTCAGGATGACATTGCGCTGGATAAGGTGCGCGAAGAAGTTAAAAAACTCTGTCTGAAACATCCCATGTACACGGGACGCCTCAAGGACTGATGGGCGTAATCTACCTCGCTGCATTCCTGGCTGCATGTGTTGCAAGCTTTGCAGCCGCCCCCTTTTCAATCTGGCTTTCCAAACGCTTCGGCGTTCTTGATCAGCCGGACGCGCGCAAGGTGCATAACATCCCGACCCCGCGTTGGGGCGGAGTGGCGATATATCTGGGCATTGTGACCGCGGTAGCGGGTATTTATGCGGGATTTCCCCGTTTCCGCACTCTCCTTGAGTACCGTCATTCCCTTTATCAGCAGGGCAAACTTCTGGGCGTGGTCAGTCTGGAAAACCAGCTGGCCGGCATACTGGTGGGCCTTACCTTTGTCGTGATACTTGGGATGATCGACGATAAAAGGCGCGTTCCCGCCGCCCTTAAATTGCCCATTCAGATCATTGCCTCGCTCGTTGTGCTTAATTACGGCGTTCAGATCTCAGGTCTCCGTCTCCCTCTGATCGGCAGCGGCTACGCGCAGTTTCCCATCCTCCTGTCGCAGGTGATCACAGTTTTCTGGATGATCGGGTTCATGAACGCCCTCAATCTGGCCGACGGGCTGGATGGACTGGCCGCCGGCCTGGCGGCGATCGCATCGGCAACTTTTCTTGCCGTAGCCGTGATCCAGGGCAATACGGAAACGGTTTTCATCTCCAAACAGCTGAAACTTGCCGGCGTATTGTCCGCCATACTGTGCGGCAGCTGCATGGGGTTTCTGCCCTATAACTTTTCGCCGGCCAAAGTATTCATGGGCGACGGCGGGGCGCTGGGTATTGGATTTCTTCTCGGGGCGATCACTGTGATAGGCACGCTGAAGACAACGGCGGTACTTTCCATAATGATCCCGGTCATAGTCGTAGCTTTGCCGGTGCTCGATGTCAGCCTGGCGATCATCCGCCGTTTCCAGAAAAAATCGAAGATCATGGAGCCTGACCGGGAACACCTGCACCACCAGTTATTGAAGCTTGGATGGACCGGCAGGGAAGTGGTGCTGCTGGTTTATGTTTTGACTCTTATGCTCTCGGTTTCGGCAATTTTTCTGGCCATCGTGAAGGAGGCGTAGGTGCTGACTTCCATGGGAGCGCGGTACTAATGAAAGTTTTGAGCGTTTTCGGCACCCGGCCGGAAGCCATCAAGATGGCGCCGCTGGTGCGCTCCCTCCGCGAACACTCCGGAGATTTTGTCAGCCGCGTTGTGGTCTCCGCACAGCATCGCCATATGCTCGATCAGGTGATGCGGTTATTTGAAATCACTTCCGACTACGATCTGAATATCATGCAGTCGAACCAGACGCTCGAGCATATAGTCAACAGCGTTCTCGGCAGGCTCGGGCCGATTCTCGACAGCGAAAAGCCGGATATGGTGCTTGTCCACGGGGACACGACCACCACTTTTGCCGCCAGCCTTTCCGCCTTTTATCACCGGATCCCGGTCGGCCATGTTGAGGCCGGACTCCGGTCTTACGATAAAGCAAATCCCTTTCCCGAAGAATCAAACCGCGTTCTGGCGGATCATCTCTGTACGCTGCATTTTGCGCCGACCCACAGGGCCGGGGAAAATCTCTTAAAAGAGAACATTCCTGCAGGGGGAATTTTTGTTACCGGCAACACGGTAATAGATGCATTGAAATTCGCCGTTAAACGGAATCATGCATGGACGCACAATAGCTTGAAGGAATTATCTTTGGCCGATTCCCGCGTTATTCTGGTTACGGCGCATCGCCGGGAAAACCTGGGCGAAGTCATGGCCGGCATTTTCCGTGCGCTCCGCCGCGTCGCGGAAAAGCATCCGGACGTAAAAATCGTTTATCCGGTGCATTTGAACCCCAGAGTCCAGAATGTGGCAAAGGAAGTCCTGGGGAACCACCCCCGCATCCATCTGATCCCGCCCGTTGATTATCTGGATCTGATAAATCTGATGAAGCTCAGTTATCTGGTCGTGACTGATTCCGGCGGCATACAGGAAGAAGCGCCCGCTCTGGGGAAACCGGTTCTTGTTCTGCGGAAAGTGACGGAACGTCCCGAAGCGGTGTCGGCTGGTACGGCCAGGGTTGCAGGCGTTGAAGAGCAAAAAGTCTTTGAAGAAATAGACAGGCTGCTCGTCGATCAGCCGGAATACGAACATATGGCCAATGCGGTTAATCCGTACGGCGACGGCGGCGCTTCGGCCCGCATATTAGATGCGCTTAAGTATCATTCCGGAGTTTCTAAAAAGCCGCCTGAAGAATTTGAGGGAGATCGCTTTCCCGCCGCTCATAAACAGTGATATGGAAGGAGTGAACCATGGCTTCTGAATTCTCTTTTGACGTTGTCTCTAAAATCGACCTGCAGGAAGTGGAAAACGCTTTCAATCAGGCGAATAAGGAAATTTCTACTCGATTCGACTTCAAGGGAAGCGTTTCCCGCGTTGACTTTGACAAAAAGGAAGCGAAGCTGACGCTTTTTTCGGATGATGAACAAAAATTGAAGAGCGTCGTAGATGTTTTGGAAAGCAAGCTGACCAGAAGGGGTATTTCGCTGAAAAGCCTGGATTTTAAAGCCGTCGAGCCAGGAGAAGGCGGCACGGTTCGCCAGCCCGTCGCACTGAAGCAGGGAATAGTCTCTGATAAGGCAAAAGAAATGGTTAAGGCCATCAAAGAAACGAAATTAAAGGTTCAGGCAAGCATCCAGGGAGATCAGCTCCGCATTACCGGCAGGTCGAAAGATGATCTGCAGGCAGTGATTCAATTCCTGCGCGGCCGGGATTTCGGCCTGCCGCTGCAGTTCGTTAATTACCGGTAAGAGCCGTCGCCCCGGAGATCCGTAAGCCGGGGGACAGAGGAATAATCAATGGTTTTTCTCCAGACATTTTCCGACGGTGGAGCGCGCGGCAATCCCGGCCCTGCGGCCGTGGGCGTTGTTGTCTGCGACGCCGGGGGGAAGGTGCTGGAAGAGACGGCCCGGTACATCGGTGAAACCACTAATAATAAAGCCGAATATAACGCGATGATAATGGCGCTCGAAATGGCCAAAAAGAGAAAGGCCCGGCAGGTGTTGTGCCGCGCGGACAGCGAATTGATAGTCTTTCAGCTTCAGGGAAGGTACCGAATCAAGGATTCCGAGCTGAAAAAGCTCGCGGAAAAAGTAAAATCTTTGGCAGCCCAGTTTGAAACCGTGACGTTTGAACAGGTGCCGCGTGAGCATCCCTTGATCAGCCGGGCGGATAAACTGCTTAACAAGGAATTAAACAAAGCCGGATCAGCTAAAATAAAACAGGAAAATCTGCGATCCATGCCTTCTCGGCAGGGAGAATTTTGGTAAGGAAAGACGGAATGAAAGTTTTCTTTCTTCGCTGGTTTGTTAATACGATTGCGCTGATGCTTACGGCGCTCTGCCTTCGCGGGGGAGTGTGGTTCCGGGGATGGGAATCCTGCATATTCGGCGCTCTGGTTCTTGGTTTGCTAAATGCTTTTGTCCGTCCCGTGCTTCTTTTCCTGACTCTGCCCTTGAACATTATCACATTAGGATTTTTCACTATTCTTTTGAACGCCGCCATATTTTTCAGCGCGGGCTATATTATCCGGGGACTGATGATCCGAAACTACGGCTGGGCAATCGTCGGATCGCTTCTTTTTTCCCTGTTCAGTACGGCCCTCAGCTGGATCTTCCACGAACGCCGCGAAATAAAAGTCCGCTTCCGCCTCTGGAGATTCTAACAACAGTAACAAAAGGGCCGAGCAACGACAGTAACAAAAAGGCCGAGCTCGGAACTGTAGTTACCGATGTTTTTCGACCCTTCCGTTTTTAGTTCCCGCCTTTGCTCGGCCCTGTAGTTACTCGGCCCTTTAGTTACTGTTGTTACTGTCGTTCCTGGTGTTTTTCTTGACGGTCGCTCAAATGAATTGCATTATTTTCACTAATGCGATTCACTCGTTTTCAATTGTTAATGATTTTTTTCGGCTCTATTGCCGCTGGCTATGGTTTTCTGGTTGCTCGAATCAACAGCGTGGAAGAGGAAGGGATTTTAGCTTTGCGCCATGCGCGAGCCGTTTGTGATGAACAGCAAACGCGCGTTGCCTCTGCCGTGGAAGCCCGTCGCGAGGAAAACACGGCGATGGAACGTCTCAGAAGAACCGTGGTTGCAAGCGTCGCCGTAATTGGTGAGGCTTATAAGCCCTTGAGGGAGCATTTCGGCGATGTCCCAACTATTTCTACGCCTTTGCGCAACGCCAAGGAGCTTATCAGCAGGGAGCAGTATGATGTTGCCATGGCGGAAGCGCACACGGCATGGCAGTCGGTAAAGGAATTTAGAACAAAAATTGCCGGTCTTCCTCCCGGGTATTACGCCGTACGCCGCGGCGATACGTTATGGGATATAGCGGCAAGACATTCCCCTGTTCATCGCGGCGCCGGATGGGTTGCCATCTGGAAAGCCAACCACGATGCTATCCCTGATTTTGATCGCATTGAGACCGGGATGAATCTGAACATCCCTCAGGAACGTTCACGCTACGAAACCCCATTCTGGAAACCCGCCGCCAAGTAAGTGTCATCCTGTCAGGGGTTCTCTCCCAACTTCCCCCGTTTGCTAGAAATGCAACCTTAAAAGAGCGAAAATAGATTCATCCTTTTAGACATACATTCCTTCGGAGAACATTCTATGGCGCGTGAAATGAAATCTGTTAAGCAAAACGGCAACGGCGCGAACCTTGGGTTTGAGGAAAAGCTCTGGTCCGCTGCGGACAAGATGCGCGGGCACATGGACCCGGGCGAGTATAAACACGTTGCGTTGGGGCTCATATTTCTCAAGTACATTTCAGACGCTTTTGAGGAACATCGCGCGAAGCTGGCAAAGGAAAAAGGCGCTGACCCGGAAGACCGTGATGAATACACTGCGGCCAATGTGTTCTGGGTGCCAAAAGAAGCGCGCTGGACTCGCCTTCAAGATAATGCGAAGAAGCCGACGATTGGCAAACTGATTGACGACGCTATGGTCGCCATTGAGAAGGATAACCCTTCGCTCAAAGGGGTTCTTCCGAAAATTTATGCTCGACCTGATCTAGATAAACACCGGCTAGGCGAGCTTATCGATTTAATTGGCACCATCGGCCTGGGTGACAAGGAAAGCCGTTCAAAAGATATTCTTGGCCGGGTCTACGAATACTTCCTGAGCAAATTTGCGAGCGCGGAAGGGAAAAAGGGCGGAGAATTTTATACACCGCGCTGCGTCGTAAAGCTCCTTGTCGAAATGATCGAGCCTTATAAAGGGCGTGTGTATGATCCCTGCTGCGGTTCGAGCGGCATGTTTGTGCAGAGCGAGGAATTTATCAAAGCTCATGGCGGCAGACGGGACGATATCGCGATCTTCGGCCAGGAATCCAACCCAACAACCTGGCGTCTGGCCAAAATGAACCTTGCCATTCGCGGGATCGAAGCCAACCTCGGGCCTCAAAATGCGGACACCTTCCACAATGACCTGCACAAAGATTTAAAAGCTGACTTTATCCTTGCCAATCCCCCATTCAACCTCAAAGACTGGGGAGGAGAGCGTTTGCGGGATGACGTGCGCTGGAAGTATGGAGCGCCGCCTGCGGGTAACGCCAATTACGCCTGGATCCAGCACATGATTCACCATCTGGCCCCGACAGGCATTACAGGTTTCGTATTGGCTAATGGATCGATGTCTTCCAATACCAGCGGGGAAGGCGAAATTCGCAAGAAAATCATCGAAGCCGATCTGGTGGACTGCATGATTGCCCTGCCAGGTCAACTTTTCTATGGAGCAATGATTCCCGCCTGTCTGTGGTTCATCGCTCGGGACAAGAAGAATGGAAAGTTTCGTGATAGACGCGGCCAGACCCTTTTCATTGACGCCCGCAAGCTCAGCCACCTGATTGATCGCACGCACCGTGAACTCACGGATGAGGAAATCGCCCGCGTTGCGAAAACCTACCATGCCTGGCGGGGAGAGAAAGAAGCTGGCAAGTACGAAGATATCCCCGGTTTTTGTAAAAGCGCCAGGCTGGAAGAGATTTCCTCTCACGGTCATGTGCTTACACCCGGCCGCTATGTCGGCGCGGAAGCTGTGGAGGATGACGGCGAACCCTTTGAAGAAAAGATGAAACGGCTCACCAAGCAACTAGAGGAACAATTTGCCAAAAGTGCCTGTTTGGAGGCTGTTATTCGAGATAATCTGAAACGTGTTTAAAAACTGCATGTATTGTAGATGTGTTTTATCTATTAACCTAAAGCTTAATAACACTATAGATTATTAAACTATAAGCGTGTATAATTTAATAGCAAATATATGATAGATTTTGACCCCATAAAAAGCATAAGATCAGGCCGCTGGGAGAAACAGTCAGGACCTGAGCCTTTTGTTTTGTTCATCCCATCGCCGTTGCCGCCAACGCCACCGGTCACGTTGGATACTGCTGCTCATGAACGAGCCAACCGTGCATTAGGTCGCCTCGAAGGAATTACGACCCTTTTGCCAGATCCCACCCTATTCCTCTACATGTACATCCGAAAGGAGGCCATCCTCTCTTCCCAAATTGAGGGGACGCAATCATCTCTTTCTGATTTGTTGCTTTACGAAAATAAGCAAACTCCTGGTGTTCCCCTGGCCGACGTAAAGGAGGTTTCGAATTATGTGGCCGCTATGAGTCATGGGCTTGCGCGATTGAAAGAGGGATTCCCTCTAAGCCTTCGACTTCTTAAAGAAATACACGCCCTGTTGCTCAAGGATACTCGCGGTAGCGACAAAGAACCCGGGGAGTTTCGCCGTTCCCAAAACTGGTTCGGTGGAACGCGGCCCGGCACCGCACGCTATGTGCCGCCACCGCCGCATGAAGTGATGCCTGCCATGGGGGCCTTGGAAAAGTTTCTTCATGGAGATCCAATACAGACTGCCACCCTGGTTAAGGCTGGCTTGGCCCATGCTCAGTTTGAGACCATTCACCCTTTTCTCGATGGCAATGGCCGCCTGGGCCGTTTATTGATCACCTTTATTCTCTGTGCAGAAGGTGCGCTGTCCCAGCCCCTTCTTTATTTGAGTCTCCACTTCAAGCAACATCGGGAAGAGTATAACGAGGTTCTGCAAAGAATCCGTACGCACGGAGATTGGGAAGGGTGGATGGCCTTTTATTTACGAGGGGTGGAGGAGGTTTCCAACCAGGCGGCTGATACCGTCAAAAGACTTTTAACTATGTTTGAAGATCATAGTCATCAAATCCAAAAACTTGGCAAGGCTGGCATGACAGCATTGCGCGTGCATACCTTATTGAGAAAGCATGGAGTTATTTCCCTGGCCGACGCAGAAAGAGAGCTCAAACTTTCTTTTCCTGCCGTGAACAAAGCGATGATGTATCTACAAAAATTTGCAATTGCCCGAGAGTTTACCGGGAAGCTTCGCGGCCGCATTTTCATTTACGATCCTTATATCAAGATTCTAGCCGAAGGAACGGAACGCTCTGCGTGAGACAATGCACTACAACCGCTTGAAGGAGCTCGGGTATGGCGGGTGAGTGGAGAGAAATGCGTTGGGGTGATGCAGTAACTTTGGAATATGGCCAAAGTCTTCGTGGATACGAGGACGGTACTGGCCCATATCCGGTTTATGGAACAAATGGGCCAATCGGGATGCACTCGGAGCCTTTGTGCCCGCATCCGGGGGTCATTGTCGGTCGCAAAGGGGCGTATCGAGGAATCCATTATTCAGCCAAGCCCTTTTTTGTGATAGATACTGCCTTTTATCTCAAGCCAAAAATTGAACTTGATTTGAAGTGGGCGTATTACAAGCTGCTCACTTACGATATCAATAGAATGGATAGTGGTTCAGCCATTCCTTCGACAAGCCGGGATTCGTTTTACAGCTTGCCAGTCGAAATCCCTCCGGTTGAGGAACAGGTAGGACTTGCTGCCATCCTTAGCACGCTTGACGACAAGATCGAGCTGAATCGGAAGATGAACACGACGCTGGAGGCCATGGCGCGGGCGATTTTTAAGTCTTGGTTTGTAGATTTCGATCCCGTCCGCGCAAAGATGCAAGGCCGCCCTTATAAATTCCCTCGCCCCCAAGGGGGAGAGGGTGTGGGTGAGGGGTGGAATAAGGACATCCTCGATCTCTTTCCAGATTCCTTCCAGGACTCTCCGCTCGGCGAAATTCCGAAGGGTTGGCAGCTTAGCACGATAGGTGAGGAATTTAACCTCACTATGGGCCAATCACCTCCAGGCGATACATATAATGAGGTTGGAGGGGGAATGGAATTCTACCAAGGGCGAACAGATTTTGGATTCCGCTACCCAACATCTCGCGTTTATTGCACTGCACCTACTAGACGAGCGCAGGCAGGTGATACGCTTGTCAGCGTTCGCGCTCCAGTTGGAGATATAAATTTAACGCTGAGGGAATGTTGCATTGGACGCGGGGTTGCCGCAATTCGGCATAAAAGCGGCAGCCGTTCGTACACTTACTACTCGATGCATTTTCTGAACGAATCCTTTGCATCTTTCGAAGCTGAAGGCACTGTCTTCGGATCAATTGGGAAAAATGATTTCTGCAACATTAAACATGCATCACCGCCTAAAGAGTTAATAGATGCCTTTGAACAATTCGCATACCCTTTGGATCAAATGATCGAGAACAACGAAGAGCAGTCCAAAAAACTCGCCGCCATACGCGACGCCCTGCTGCCGAAGCTGATGTCGGGGAAAATTCATTTGCTTTGTCATGTCCATGTTAATACAACCCAGAGGAGAACAATATGACTAACCCAGCCGATGTTGCTGCATATATTGGAGCTGCTGCCTGGATTCCCCAAATATTCCGATGGGGTTATAAAGCATACGCGAAGCCGATCGTGACGATAATTCCGAACAAGCAGATCGAATTAGGATATACGACGTTCGGCCCAATTCTTAATATACGGCTGGGCCTTGCTGTCGAACGCAAAGATGTGATTTTGAACGAGATTTATGTCACCGTCCGTCATTCCGACCATGACACACACGTTTTAACTTGGATGGGCATGTCTGAGAAATTCAGCGAGATCAGCGATGAAATGGGTAAAAAACAGGTGGTCGAGCGGAGTGATGATGCAATTGCCCTCAAACTCAGCACACTAATGCTGACCCAGAAATTTGTTCGATTTCAAGATACTGAATTTCATCAGGAGGTAGCTTCTCCCATGAATGAGGCGACTGCCCATCAGTCATATCTGATGAAGGCGGAACCCAACTATCACGATAAATTAATGGCGAGCGAGCAAGTACATAAGCTTGTAGAGGAATACAAGAAACACTTTTGGTGGAAAGCCGGAAAATATTCCATCCATTTTCAGATCCGGTCACCCTTTAAAGTAAATTTAAGCGAGAAATCGTTTGACTTTGAATTGCTCCAGGATGATATTGATGCACTACGTCAAAACTTGGACTTACTCCGTCCAGCTATCGAAAATCAAATCAAGTTGGGATTAACCGGATACACACCTAAACCGCTACCTTGGGTCTGGAGAAACCCCAAACTTTCTCCCAAGAGATGAGTAGAATTACAAAGTTCTCCGAATCCACCGCCGCCGCCGCTCTTGAATGGATGGGAAGTCTTGGCTACCGCATCGCTCACGGGCCAGAGATCGCGCATGAGGAATCTTTACCTGAGTGGACGTGTAGCCAAGATTTGATGGAGGGAAGTATTTAAATGAAGAAAGAACCTTCTGAACAATCTCAAATTCTAATCTACCAGACGGAAGATAAGCAGACCCGGCTGGATGTACGTTTGGAAAACGAAACGGTCTGGCTCACTCAAAATCAGATCGCGGAGTTGCTTCAAACAACGAAGCAAAATGTCAGTCTGCATATCAAAAATATCTTTTCCGAGAAAGAATTGTCTGAAGATTCAGTTGTCAAGGATTCCTTGACGACTGCCCCTGATGGGAAAAATTATCGGACACAGTTCTACAACCTGGACGTCATTATCTCTGTGGGATACCGCGTGAAGTCCCAACGAGGCACGCAATTCCGCATCTGGGCGACACAGCGTCTGCGGGAGTACATTGTCAAAGGGTTTACGATGGATGACGAACGCCTCAAGTCCGGAGCCAACCTGGGCGCAGATTATTTTGATGAGTTGCTGGAACGCATCCGTGATATCCGGGCTTCGGAGCGGCGGTTCTACCAGAAGATCACCGACATCTATGCGCAGTGCAGCATCGATTATGATGCCCAGGCGGAGATCACGCAGACGTTCTACTCCACAGTGCAAAACAAACTGCATTGGGCGATTCACGGGCACACGGCGGCAGAGATTATTTATGGCCGGGCGGACGCCGGCAAGCCGAATATGGGACTGACTACGTGGAAGAACGCACCCAGAGGCCATATCCGCCGGTCCGACGTTACCGTAGCCAAGAACTACCTGAATGAGGAAGAACTGCGCGAGTTGAACCGCGTGGTCGCCATGTATCTCGATTACGCCGAGGATCAGGCGCGCAGGCGCACGCCGATGAAGATGGCGGACTGGGTGAAAAAACTGGATGGTTTTCTCCAGTTCAACGAACGCAATATTCTGTCGCATGCTGGCAGGGTATCGCATGAGCTCGCGGCCGCTCATGCTGAGGACGAGTTTGGGAAATACGAGGAGACCCGGCGGCGGATCGAAGCTAACCAGCCGGTGTCCGACTTCGATAAAGTGGTGGAAAAAATCAAAAAACTTACGCCACCCCACGGGAAGAGGAAAAAGAAATAGTTGTGAACCCGATCACCGAATCCACCGCTGAAGACGCCGCGCTTGAATGGCTGGAAAGCCTAGGCTACTCTATCGCTCATGGCCCGGACATTGCCCCTGCGCCGCTCCCTGTTGCGGCAGCGGAAGCGGCACCATCGCAAAGAGGTTTCACCGTTGCGATTGATGGGCCCGCAGAGCGGTCTAGCTACGAAGAAGTTGTCCTGCCGGGGCGGTTGAAATCGGCGCTGGCGAAGCTGAATCCGAAAATTCCTGCTGATGCTTTAGACGATGCCTTCCGTAAAGTCCTGCGAAGTGAACATCCCAGCCTGCTGCAGAATAACGAACAGTTTCATAAATATCTGATCGAAAGCGTTCCGGTAGATTATCAGGGCGACGGGCGAACGGTATCTGATCATGCGCGGCTGATCGATTTTGACGATGCTGAAGCTAATGACTGGCTGGTTGTGAATCAGTTCACGGTTATTGAAAATCAGCATAACCGGAGGCCGGATGTTGTGATTTTTGTGAACGGCCTGCCGCTCGCTGTCTTTGAATTGAAGAATCCTGCCAAGGAGCAAACGTCCGTCCGGGAAGCCTTCAAACAATTCGAGACATACAAGGAGGAAATTCCTTCTTTGTTTCAGTTCGCCGGGCCGCTGATTATCTCCGACGGTCTCGCCGCAAGAGCGGGAACTGTTTCATCGGATTGGGAACGCTTCATGCCCTGGCGGACTGTGGACGGGCGCGAGTTGGCCCCTTCAAGCCGGCCGCAGCTTGAAGTGCTCATCAAGGGTATGTTCGAAAAGAAACGCTTCCTGGATTTGATCCGTTATTTCACGGTCTTCGAGCATGGCGAGAAAACCACCATCAAAAAGATGACCAGCTATCATCAGTTCCATGCGGTGCAAAAGGCAATTGAAGCTACGGTCAAGGCCGTCAAGGGAGACAGGCGGGCGGGAGTTGTCTGGCACACTCAGGGCTCGGGTAAAAGCCTGACCATGGTTTTTTATGCAGGGAAAATAATCCAGCATCCGGAGATGAAAAATCCTACCCTGGTCCTTCTCACTGATCGCAACGATCTGGATGACCAGCTTTTTGACAGGACCTTTGTGCCTTGTTCGGATCTTCTTGCTCAGGCGCCCATCCAATCGACCAGCAGGGTACATCTCCGGGAGCTTCTCAAGCGCGCCTCAGGCGGTGTCATATTTACGACGATTCAGAAGTTCCTGCCAGACCAGAAAGGTGATCTGCAGCGGATGAGTTCATCGCTGCAGGTCCCGTCGAAAAGGAATAGCGAACGGGACACGAATCCTTTGCTTTCTGATCGGCGCAATATTGTTGTGATCGCGGATGAGGCGCACCGGTCCCAATACGATTTCATTAAAGGCCTGGCTAAGCATATGCGGGACTGCCTGCCGCAAGCCTCGTTCATCGGGTTCACCGCTACGCCGATTGAGGCAGGCGACCGCAACACGCGGGCGGTTTTCGGTGATTACATCGATATTTACGATATCCATCAATCAATCGAAGATAAGGCCACAGTTCCCATTTATTACGAAGCCCGCCTGGCCAAGCTCGGCCTCAAACCCGAAGAAATGCCGAAGATCGATCCTCAGTTTGAAGAAGTCACGGAGGGCGAAGAGGAAAACGTCCAGCGAAAGCTTAAGACCAAGTGGGCGCGCATGGAAGCATTGGTTGGAGCGGAGAGGCGAATCAGGCTTATCGCAAAGGATATCGTGGAGCATTTTGAGAAACGGCGGGAAGCCATGGAAGGCAAAGGGCTGATCGTCTGCATGAGCCGCCGTATCTGCGTTGACCTTTATAACGAAATCGTCAAGCTTCGCCCTCTATGGCATGATCCGGACGATAAAAAGGGATTTCTGAAGGTAGTGATGACTGGATCAGCGGCGGACGGTCCGGAGTGGCAGGCACATATCCGCGATAAAGAGCGACGCAAGCGGCTGGGGGACGAATTCAAAAAGCCGGAGTGTCCCATCAGGCTGGTGATTGTGCGGGATATGTGGCTGACCGGGTTTGATGTGCCGTCTCTCCATACGATGTATATCGACAAGCCCATGCGCGGGCATGGTTTGATGCAGGCCATTGCACGGGTGAACCGGGTTTTTAAGGATAAACCGGGCGGGCTGGTCGTGGATTATCTGGGCATTGCCCACGAGCTGAAAGCCGCCCTGGCCGAGTACTCGGAGCGGGACCGGAAGGCTGCGGGTATTGATCAGGAAATAGCTGTTGCGAAACTCCTGGAGAAACTTGAAGTGCTGCGCGGTATTTTCGCCGGTCCGACAGGGTCCCAACCTGTGGCTGGGAAACCTCTCCGGCCGCACCCGCCCGCTGCTAAGGGCTCGGGCGGGTGGAAATATGACTATGGGAAGTTCTTTAAAGGAACGGCAGGGGAACGCGTAGCGGCCGTGAGCGGCGGCATGGATTATATTCTTCAGCAGGTTGAGGATGGGAAGAAGCGCTTCCTTCAGGCAGTCGCGGAGATGTCCCAGGCATTTGCGTTGTCAGTTCCTCATGATAAAGCCCTGGCTGTTCGTAATGAGGTGAGCTATTTCCAGGCGATCAAGGCCTCTTTGATCAAGAACACCGAGGCCGGCGGCGCGGATCCGGCGGACCTGGATAATGCCATCCGGCAGATTGTTTCCGGTGCGGTTTACTCAGACAAAGTGGTCGATATTTTTGCGGCGAGCGGTCAGGGAAAACCGGATATATCGATTCTCTCGGACAAGTTTCTGGATGAAGTGCGGCGCATGCCTCAGAAGAATCTGGCGGCGGAAGCGCTGCGGAAACTTCTGGAAGATGAAATTAAAATTCGGGAACGAAAGTTCCTGGTGAAGTCGCGGTCTTTCGCCAAAATGCTTGAGGAAACCATTCAGCGCTACCACAACCGGGCCATTGAAGCGGCTCAGGTCATTGAGGAACTTATCAAGCTTGCCAGGGAGATGCGCGAGGCGCACAAGAGGGGTGAAAAGCTTGGTTTAACCGAAGATGAACTGGCTTTTTACGACGCTCTGGAAACCAGCGACAGCGCCGTCAAAATTTTGGGGGACAAGGTTCTTGGCGCTATCGCCAGGGACCTCGTTAAGTCTGTTCGTCAGAATCTTGCTGTTGATTGGTCACTCAAAGAATCCGTGCGCGCAAGAATGCGAGTCACCATCAAACGCCTCCTCCGCGAGCACGGGTATCCGCCGGACAAACAGGAAAGAGCCACCGAAACCGTGCTCAAGCAGACGGAACTCCTCTGCCGCAACTGGCCGGAGGAAGATTTGGTGAGTGCAGGTGTCGATACAGACATTATTTCCACGGGACCTGTTGAAGATTTGCCCATGGCGGCAGACGGTGAATAAAAGTATACAAGGAGGATAGTCATGGCTGATACTACGTCAACTGATGCCAGAGCCATTGTTAAGATACCGCTGGATAAAATTAAGCCGTCGCCGTATCAGGCTCGCAAGCATTTCGAAGAACCCAGACTGAAGGCTCTTGCCAAATCCATGCAGGACGAAGGCCAACTGGAGCCGATCCTTGTGCGGGATAAAGGCGATTATTTTGAGATTATTTTTGGGGAACGACGATGGCGCGCTGCGGCTCTGGCCGGCTTGCAGGCTCTTGATGCGCAAGTCATAAAAACTGTCAGCGAAGCGGAAGCTGCAGCCAAAGGGCTCCTTGAAAACATGATGCGGGAAGAACTTGACCCTATAGAGGAAGCTGAAGGTTTTAATAACCTGAACAAGCTTGATGGCGCTTATTGGACGCATGATAGAATAGCGGAGATTGCGGGTCAGGACCGCACCTATGTGACCAAATCAATCTCCCTTTTGTCTTTGCCTGAGGCAATTAAGGATAATGTGCGTCAACGCACATTGACGCGTGAGCATTCAATCGAATTGATGCGAATTAACAATGCGAATTCACAAAAAGGTATGGCCAATAAAATCATAAAAGGTGGGTGGTCTGTCAAACAGACAAGAACTGCAATTGACAGGAAACTGGCCAAAGGAAATGGTGGCAGCGGCGCATCGGGGAAACAAGGGGCCGCTGAAAAAAGCAGTACAGATCCTTTGAAGACATTCTGGGACAAGGCCCGGTTGGTTATGGGGGACGAGTCGGACAAGTGGCAATGGAATATGGACTATGATGCAATATTGAACTGGAAACTGGAGTTTTGTCCTTTGCAACCGGATGGCGCGGATTCCGCGGTTTTGGCCAAACAATTAGGTGGATTTCTTGCCTTGCTCGGGACATCCCTGGCAAAAGCTGGAGAAGGAAAATTGAAGTGAAGCTTAAAACAATTGCCGCTAAGATAGCTCCAAAACTCCCTTGCCCCCATTGGGGTCGAGGGAATATGGTTGTTGGTTTTATAGCGAGTTTGTTCGTATTTGTTTGTGCAGCTACTGCAAATGCTCAGCCTGTTCCGTCCACCGGCACAGCGCTGACGGTTTTGCATCCCGCTGAAGGCCAGCATTTGCCAAACCTTTCGGAAACTTTTGTCTATGGCGAAGTGACGCCGGGATCCACTCTCACCATCAATGGGATGATGATTCCCGTACATCCCAGGGGAGGTTATCTGGCGATGGCGCCTGTTCATGAAGGGCCAATGGTTCTTTCCTGCGAGGCAAAGGCTCCCAATGGCCAGGTCACCCGCCTTGAGCGCAGGTTCGTTGTGGAAGAAGGTTTCAAGCCTCTGCCTGAACGTCCTGTTGTGATCTTGAAAGATACCGTCAACCCGCCGGACGATGTCGAGCTTATGCCCGGGGAAACGCTGCGCGTGGTATTTCAAGGTTCGCCGCACGGTAAAGCCACTTTCGCCATTCTTGGCTTAAAGCATCACATTCCCATGACTGAGATCGGAACGGGCATTCCCCAACTCTCAACTGGAACGACGGCGCTGCCGGCAGCGCGGGGAATTTACGAAGGAACTTATGTTATACAGCCGACGGATAAGGCAAGCCGGGCGACGATTGAAATTCTTTTAAAACATGGGGCGCGAAGCGTGGACGTGCAGGCGGCAGGGCATATCACCATTCTTGACCCATCTCAGGTGCGTGTCGGCATGGTCACCGAAGATAATGTCCCGGTCAGGACGGGTTCTGAAGGCGGATATGATCTGTTCCTGTACAAAGGCATGCGTGTTCAAATTCTTGGGAAGACGGGCCGGGAAAGGTTCATACGGCTTTCTTCAAATCAAACCGGCTGGGTCAGGGAAAGCGCAGTTGCCGAACTGCCGCGGGGAACAGCGCCGCCCATAAGTTATCTGGAAAATATTACCACCGTCTACAGCGGGTCTTCGACTATCGTGCGTGTCCCCCTGCAGTCCATGCTTGCTTACCGTACAGAAGAATTTGCCAACCCCGCATCGTTGACTCTGACTCTTTTTGGCGCTGTCGCTAAGACCGATTTGATCCGTTTTGATCCAAAAGATCCGCTCATCCGCCACATCCGCTGGAGGCAGACAGCGCCGGATGTGTGCCAGTTGATGATTGACGCCAAGTTCCAGAACTGGTGGGGCTACGATGTCCGCTACGAGGGGACCACTCTTGTAATTGAAATTCGAAAACCATGGCTCCGGCCGACTCTCCAGGGGATGATCATCGCGGTTGACGCCGGGCATGGCGGCACGGAAAAAGGAGCTATCGGGCCGCACGGGACAATGGAAAAGGATGCCAACCTTCAGATAGCAAAGCGCGTGTTCGAGCACCTGCGCGATATGGGGGCACAGCCGTTTTTAACAAGGGAAGATGACAGGCAGGTCCCGCTTTATGACCGGGGAATAATCGCCTGGGCACGTCAGGCCAGGCTTTTTGTAAGCGTGCACTGCAATTCTTCCGGCGAAGGAGAAAATCCTCTTATAAATAATGGATTCAGCGTATATTTTTATCATCAGCACAGCCAGGATCTGGCTGATTCAGTCCATTCCGCTTACGTGAAAAACATTCCTCTTTCAGATCATGGTCTTTACTATGCGGATTTCGCCGTATGCCGGATCAGGCAAATGCCCGCGATCCTAACGGAACAGGCGTTCATAATCGTTCCGGAACAGGAAATTCTTCTTTTTGATCCGAGCTTCCAGGAAAGACTGGCCCTTACCATAGTTCAGGGCATAAGAAATTTCGCGGCGCATAATTACGAAAGATGAGCTTTCTGATGATCTCTATGTTGTTCACTCCCTCGCCCCTTTGGGGAGAGGGCTCCAGACGTCCGGCGACTCGCCGGAAGTATTGGCGAGGTTTGGGTGAGGGGATCGCCCGCGATGAACCGCCCCTCATCCCCGCCTTCTCCCCCGAGGGGAGAAGGAGTCTGGAGGTGGTGGGGTGAACATCCTCTTTCTCCTGTCCTGCCTCGAGCCTGCGGGATCCGAAACTTATTGCGTAACCCTTGCAAAGGCCTGGCAGGGAAAGCACAGGATTTTCTGGATATCCGACCGGCTGCATTACGGCCAGAAGTATTTGTCTCTACCCATTTCAAGGAAAGCCATACCATACGGTTTCATAAACGCTCTGAAGATTGCAGGCTTCATCAGAAAAAACAAAATTGATCTTATCCATTCTCACTCCAGGCGCGCTCACTGGGCTGCGGCGCAGGCTGCCTGGATTACCGGTATCCCTCACGTTGCAACCATACACCAGCCGCCGCCTGTTCATTTTTTCTCAAAACTATGGCCCTGCCTTGGCGATGCGACCATTGCTATCGACGAGATGGTCGAGGCGCATCTGTTGCGGTATTTTGCAAAAGGAATCAGGAAGCTGGTTCTGATTAGAAATGGGATTTTTATAGAACCTCCTCCCCCCTTGTGGGGGAGGACAGAGGTGGGGGGTACCCCCCATCCCAACCTTCCCCCGCAAGGGGGGAAGGAGAATCGTGTCGTTCTCTTGGGACGGCTCTCTGGCGGGCGTCGCGAGACTGCCAGGTTTTTGCTGACGACGCTGAAACATTGCGCCGCGGTTTTACCTAAGGTGCATTTTCAAATAGCCGGCCACGTTCCTGAAGAGCACCGGCAGGAATGGACCAGGCTGCTGCGGGAGACTAATGCCGCAATCGCGCCGAGCACGGTTGAATTGGCGGGATTTCAAAATGATCTGCCGGCTTTTCTCAACGGCGCTGCGGGCGTCATTGCCGCAGGGCGTTCCGCCATGGAAAGTCTTGCTTTTGGAATTCCGGTCATAGCATTAGGTGAAGGCGGTATAGCGGGATTGGTCATGCCCGAAACGCTCAAGGCGTGCCTTGCTTCCAATTTTGGCGACCACATGGTTCCAAAACACTTCGATCCCGTGGCGCTTGAGAAAGCGCTGCGGGAATTGCTTGCAGGCAGCATGCCTGTTCAGCCTGCCTGGTGTCGTGAGCAGATGAAAAAGTATTTTGATGTCGAAGTTGTTTCCCTTGCCTTGGAAGATGTTTACCGTTCGCTTATAAATTAAAATAACCTTCGTGTCCTACCTGCCTATTCTTGTTTATCACCGTGTGCTGAAAGGTCCTGCGGATAAGGTTTCCGATCCTTCGCGCATTTCCATCAGTGACACGGATTTCCGCGGGCATATGCGCTGGCTGAAAAACAGGGGCTATCGGACCGTCAGCCTGGACGATTACGGCCGCCGTCTGCGCGGTAACGAACCGTATAAAGGAAAATGCCTGGCCATAACTTTCGATGACGGTTACGAGGAAGTGCTTACTCTGGCCGCGCCGATTCTTAAGGAATACGGGTATTCAGCTACAGTTTTTGCCGTATCCGGGCAATTGGGCGGCTCAAACGCCTGGGACAATGGCGGAATGCGGCTTCTGTCTGCGCCGCAATACCGGGAACTCGATGGGCTGGGTTTTGAAATCGGAGCACACACCTGCAGCCATGTGCATCTGACCAGAGTCGACGAAAGAACCGCCAGGCAGGAGATAGCTAATTCAAAAAAGGGGCTTGAAGACCTTCTGGGCAGATCTATCCGGAGTTTCGCATATCCGTATGGAGAAACTAACGACACGGTGGATCATTTTGTGAGTGATGCCGGTTTCGAAGCCGGTTTCGCCACGGACAACGCTCCGCGTGCTCACAACGAAAATCTCTTTCGCATCCGGCGCGTAGTCATTTTTCCGGGAACGAACATCTGGAATCTTTCATGGAAAGTTCAGCATTGGTATCCTTATTATCAGGACTGGATGAGACGGAGGTAAAAGAATGAATCTAAAATTGTCCGACGTGGCGATCTTATTCCAAACGGCGAGATTCCCACGGCCCTCCTTCTTGCGAGGCAAAGGGAAGAGGGCCTCGGAATGACAGGCAGACCGTCAAAAGTTCTTCCCTTAGTGAAGTATTGGCTGCCGGTTCTGGCGTGGGCGGCTTTCATTTTTTATCTTTCCAGCATTCCTGATCTGCGGTTTGTGCAGGGGCCGTGGGATTTCTGGATACGCAAAGCCGGACATATGGGCGTGTTTGGCATTCTGGCGCGTTTAATCGCAAGAGCATTCATAAACACCGCGTATCTGTCGTGGAAAAAAATCTTTGCCGCGGCGCTTGTCCTGACGTTTCTTTACGCATCTCTTGATGAATACCATCAGACTTTCACCCAGGGACGTCATGGCTGTATTTCGGATGTCATGATCGACACCACCGGCGGCTGGCTGGCCCTTGGTATAATCCCTTAAACAGTTGTCATTCCCGCATGTCGTTAGCGGGAATCCAGTTGTAGAATAGCTGGATCCCCGATTAAGTCCTCGGGGATGACGGAGAAATAGATGATCATCTTGTTAATCATTCTCATCGTTGTTCTAGTCGGTACCCTTGTGTGGTTGGCCAGCCGTTCTGCACGTCCGGACAGGGATCCGGCCTTGTCCCTTATGCAGCAGCAGCTCGAAGCTTTGCGCGGGCAGGTGGCGCAGAGCCTTAATCAGAGCACAGGGGAAATCAATAAGCGTCTCGACAGCGCCGCAAAACTTTACGGCGACCTGAGCAGCAGGCTTGGCCAGCTCTCCCAGGCCAACCAACAGATTCAATCCATGGTGAAAGACGTTGCAAGCCTGCAGGATATCCTGCGGCCGCCGAAACTGCGCGGAGGCATGGGGGAAATTCTTCTTGAGAATCTGCTCAGAGAAATCCTGCCGGGCGAACATTACAGCATCCAGTATCGTTTTAAAACCGGGAACATCGTAGATGCCGTGATCCGGCTGAAGGAAGGGCTTGTGCCTGTGGACGCAAAATTCCCCCTGGAAAACTTCCGGCGGATGCTGGAGGCCGCCGGGGACGATGAGCGCCAGGCGGCCCGCAAGGAGTTCGCGCGCGATGTCCGGAAGCATATCGACGATATCCGCTTGCGCTACATCCTTCCGGAAGAAGGCACATTCCCGTTCGCGTTGATGTACATACCGGCGGAAAATGTTTATTATGAGACGATCATCAAAGTCGACGGAGATGACTCGGACCGCGCTCTTTACCAGTACGCTATTTCCCGGCAGGTTATGCCGGTTTCTCCGAATTCTTTTTACGCGTACCTGCTGACGCTTTCACAGGGCTTCCGCGGCATGCGCATTGAAGAGCAGGCCAGGGAGATCATCAACAACCTGAACCGTTTGCGTGTCGAGCTGGAACGGTTCGGCGAGGATTTCAGGAAAGTTGGCCAGCATTTAAACAACGCCCAGGCCCGCTACATTGAAGCGGAAAAACATCTGGGAAGGTTTGAGGATAAACTTCAGGCAGCGGGCGGCCATCAGGCCCTGGAAGGCGGTGTTCCTGAAGCCCTGGCCGCTCCGGAAATACCCAAGAACTGATAGGGAGGCTGGTTTGGCCCGTTCGTCTAGTGGCCCAGGACGTGTCCCTCTCAAGGACAAGACCACGGGTTCGAATCCCGTACGGGCCAAACCAGCAATCTTAGGACGGTCGCCAGACGTCTGGCGACAGATCACGGGCTGGGTTATCCGCCACTGGGACTCTGGCGGACCCGACTATGAATATTTCACAAGGAACGGGACCGTTGGGTGCATGAAAAGCACGCCTTCGGTGACTGCATAGCTGTGCGAAAATTCTTCCTCGCTTAGGGCAATTAAAAGCGACCCTTTTTTCTCCTGAAATCGTTATATTGATACCGTCAATGATCCATTTATTTTTATCTGTTTTGACAGGCAGCATCTTCATATTCCAGCTGGCGTTTGTTAAGACACAAACGCCGTGGACTGGTCTTGCTCTTTTTGCCCTGGCTACTTTAATAGTTTGTTTTCTACAGGATAAAAAGGCCGGACGCCCATTCTGGAATGGCCGTATTTTATTCCTGCTTTGCCTGTTTATTTTTCTATCCAACTTCCGCTGGCACGGCTCCGACGACCTGCCTGCGAGCCTTATGCCCTTCAATATCATCCAGAAAGGCGATCCGCATCTCGACAACTTCGCCGGCTGGTTTGCGCATAACCAGGACAATGTTATCCGGGTGCATGGTCATCTGGTGTCCTTTTATCCGGTGCTTTCGCCGTTGCTCTCCCTTCCGGTCTATTTGATCCCGGCCCTGCGGGGTGTTGTTCCGGACGGCCACGTGCTTCATCAGCTCGAGAAAATCAGCGCCTCGTTGATGTGCGCCGTCGTCGTCTGGCTGTTTTTCCGTATTTTCCGGAAGAAAGTATCCGAGAAATGGGCATTTATTCTGGCCCTGGTCTTCGCCATGGGAACGAGCGCCTGGAGCCTGTCAAGCCAGGCTCTATGGCAGCATCCGGCATCGACCCTGATGCTTACGGCGGAACTTTTTGCCATCGATCAAGTGACAGAAAATGCCGCGCTGTGGTATGCGGTGGGATTTTTTGCTGTTTGCTCCGTTGCCGCACGGAGCGCGAATGCGGTCTCTGCGTTGTTTTTTGGGTTCACGGCGTTGTTAATCGGGGGATCCGCTCTGTTGCGTTTTATCGTCGGTGCCGCCGCCCCTGCCACCATATTGTGGACGTACTGGTATAAGGTTGTGGGAACAGGCCTTCCTGCGGAATTCAGTTACCAGAGCACGCATTTCCATCTCTATCCAAGATGGAACGCCATTTCCGGGCTTATCGCGAGCCCGGGCCGGGGAATTCTTTTCTTCTCTCCTGTGATGATCTGGTGCGTTGCCGGAGCATGGATTGCCATTCGGGACCGCCGTCTTCATTGCCGTGCCGTGACAATTACCCTGGCTCTAAACGTGATGAGTATGTTCCTGCTCATCGCCAGTTACGGCCCCTGGAACGGGGGTTTTTCGTTTGGCCCGCGTTATCTGACGGGCCCGTGCGTGCTTGGCTTTTATTTTCTTCCCGCCGTGGTGCCTTTGCTGGAATCAAAATCCGGCTGGCGGCGGCTGTGGTGGCTTACAGTTGGCTGGTCCGTGGCCGTGAATGCTATCGGAGCCTACGCCACGTGGAGCTGGGAGAACATCGCGCTCTTGGACTCCGTATGGAATTTTAAAGCTTTCCCGCCTGTTTATTTAATCTGGAGTTTGTTCCACTAAGAAATCTGCAGTCTGTCCCCGTCCAGATCAATTCGATGGATCACGAGGCGTGTAGGAAACGACGGAATGGGATAAAGCGGCACGGCATAGCGGTGAATTTTTCCCAAAACCCAGCCAGGCAGTTTCACAGGGCCGATAGATACGGAATCAATCACGCCGGTGAGGGTTTGTTCTGGAATCACTTCAACATGGCCGCGGGCCGCCAGGGGCAGGTGCTTCCACCTGGCCTTCAGTACAAGAAACCCACGATCAAAATGGACACGAATATCATCGATGCCTCGGGCCTTCTGTTTCAAAAGCGATTCGACGTCCCGCGCGCTGACTTCAACGGAAGGCTGCAGGGAAGAAACAGCCAGCAGCCCCAACCGCTTCTGGCCCCAGACCCGGTAGAGGTTCAGCCAGAGGCTTGTGGCCTCCACGCGGAGACGGGAAACAGGCAGACCGTTGATGTTGCAGGACTGCCCTTCAATGACCATGCCGGGGAAACGTCCTCTCCGCCAGTCCTCCGGAGTCCCTGTGAATGAAAGGATAAGAGGCCCCCGGATTTGATCATGAAAAATATCCACCAGCCGGGCGTGCAGGCTGCGGTGAGTCACAGGCACTCCCTGGAAGACAACCGCCGGATTGCGGCGGTACAGGAGCGCTTCGCTGCCGTCAGGCAGAGAAAAACGCCGCGTCATCTGAAACAGTTCGTCAAAAGCGCGACCGCTCAGGCGGAGCCGGTCCCAATCTTTATTCAGGTCCTCAGCGTCCGGCCCCCGGTCCCCGGTTTTCACGACGATAAATTCCGAAAAGTCTGCCGTGGGGTCGCCTTCTTTGCACGGCGCAATAGCCTGACCGTGCGCGCGGAGGGACCAGCGCAGGTTGCGGGCAAAAAGGTAGCGATGGTTCGACGCCACGCTGACCAGCAGCAGCGATTGAGCCGGGTCGCGCGTTTTTTCCATTTCCTCGCCGATGGCAAGATGCTGCCAGTTCTCCGTCCGGGGCGGGTCCGTCCGCGCGGCTGAATAAAGGAATAAAACAAGTGCGGCGGCTCCCAGCCCGGCCCGGGCCCAGCGCCGGGTAAAGGTGCTGAACCATCCTGCCGCAGCAAGCAGGGCCAGTGGCGGAAGAATGCCCATATCGTAGCGCGGGTTTTTATTCCGCGCGAAGGTCAGACAGATGTAGCTGGACAATGCGCAGGCAGCGAGAAATCCCACGCTCCCCCGGGGCAGGCGAGGTCTCTTAATGATCAGGGCAATGATCCCGCCAAGCGTCAGCGTGAGGCCGTAAGGCCCCATCTGAATCCAGAGGCACCGGATGTAATACCACCAGCCGGCGAGAGTGGTAAACGAGGGGTCGCCTTCAACAGCCCCTCTTTCCCCAGCCAGATAAACCACATTCCGCAGGAAACAGGCTCCTTCCCAGCCGTACCAGGTAAGAGCGATCAGGGCTGCCGCGCCGCAACCGATAAGAAAATTAGCGAACCGTCTGGCCCGCGATGTCTCGGTCCTGCAGGCAAGCAGATAAATACAAGGGAAAACAAAATTAAAGCCGTAAAAAGGCTTGATCAGAAGCCCCAGGCCGGAAAGAACACCCCAGAGAACCGTCTGCCGGATATCCTGAAAATAATTCGTGCGCCACAGAAACAGGATGCCGATGGTGACCCAGCTCATGACCGCAAAATCCATCAGCGGCCACCGTGCCACCCAATGCACAAAAGCATACCCCACGATAAAAAGCGCAGTCCAGACGCCGGATTCCTCCGGCAGACTGAAAGATTTTGCGAACGCGACGAAAGCGGCCAGCATCAGAGCAAAATATATCGCGTGCGGCCATGCCGTCTGATGTGTTGAAGGAATACCTATGGATAAAAAAGGAATCAATGAAAGATGATAAGCAGGAGGATATACATCCGCCCAGGAGGTAGTAATTGGCGTGCGATGAAGAAGGAAATCACGATAATCGAGCGCCAGATGCAGATGAACGCTCTCGTCCCAGGCTGGGGGTCGCGTGTCGCAGCGGTGCCATATCACCAGAGAGGAGGTAAAAAGGGCAAGCGTCAGAAAACTCCATAGCAAGGTTCGCTTTTCAGGCATATGTGAAATTATATTGAAAAGTCCCGGAGAAGCAACTTATTCCATCATGCTATACTTCAATTCATCTTCGAGGCAGAATGTGAACCTTACTAGAAAAATCAGTTTTGTTCATGGATTTATTCTGTGCCTGACCCTGACAGCAGGCCTCCTCATCCGTTTACCCTACATTCTCCATAGCCATCCTTTTTATAACTCGGACATGGCTATCATTGACCTGATGGCCCTCAACTTTCTGAAAGGGCATTGGGCATTCTATTACTGGGGCCAGCGCTATTACGGTGTTCTGGATTCTGTCCTGCTGATGCCGTTCTTCAAATATTTCGGGATGAGCCTGACGGTTTCGCAGGGCCTTCCTTGCGGCGTGGCGATTGTTTTTCTGGCCTTTTTTCACTTTTACGTTCGCAGGGTCAGCGACGTCTGGACTGCGCATATAGCTACCGCGCTGCTGGCTGTTCCGGGGGTCGCCTTCATCGCCGCGATCCAGGCGAGTTATTGCTACATCTTCGTGTTCCTTTTTGGGATTGGTCATTTTCTGCTGGCGGATCGCGTCCTTCGGCAGCCTGAGGACAAAAAAAACGCGTATGCCCTGGGAATTCTGGCGGGTTTCTCATGGTATTACTTCCACGCCATAGCCTTTTTCTGGTTGTCGCACGGGATTTCAATCTGGTGGGGAACCCGCGGCCCGCAGGATCTCGTAAAAATGAAGTCCTGCTGCGGAAGGTTTTCGTGGCGATGGTTTTGGCGCCACGTTGTCCGGCTCGATGCGGTGACCGTTCCGAATCCGCTGAAAAAACTTCTGGTGTTGGTCAATCTCGCGAACGTGGTAAACACAGCATTGGCCGTTTTTCTGTGGTTCCACGGAGATTTCATTCACTTATTTGAGCGCCATACGATGAAGCTGTTCTTTTCGCCAACCTTTGCCGCCAGCGTGCAGATGGCTTTGGGAGTGGGCGTTGTTGTTTTCTGGCGGGAACTGCTGGATCAGTTGAAAAAAGCCTGGGATAATAAATGCTGTCGGAGAGTCATCCTGGGATTTATCATCGGCTATTCACCCGCCCTGATGGGCATGCTCGCCGGTGTTTCTCCCAAATCGCACGGGGAATTTGTTTCATTCCCTGTCATTTATCAGAACTTTCGAATATTTTTCACTCAAATCATTCCTTATTGGTTCACTCCGGCAGGCAATCCTCTGCTCAATGCTCTGACGATCGGGTTGTTCAGTATTGGCGCCGTTTGGGGTCTCTGGGAAATAGGAAGAACGTCTTCTCATCCCCTGCGGCCGTTATGCCTGTTATCCGCAGTGAACTTCATCTTAGGCATGTTAACCATCGAACTGATGGACCAGTATAATTCGCGGTATTTTTTAGGCTTGTACGTAAGCGTCTTCTTCGGCACGGCGCTTGTTCTGCGCAAGGTTTCCAGACGCAGTGTTCTTGCCGCCGTCGGATTGCTGGGACTAATATTGGCAAACAACAGTCTCGCGAACCGCTCAGCGGCGCAGGCGAGTGCAGGACCGGATACCTCTGTTCTCCTGGCGCAGGCGCTATTAAATAAGGGAATTCAGGGCGGGTACGCCGACTACTGGATCGCCTATCGATTCACAGCAGCCAGCGGTGAGAAAGTGGTTATTGTACCTGCAGGGAATAATGACCGCCACCGGGCATTTCTGGATTATGTTCAAGCTTTGCCGCATGTGGTGCTCCTGGGCCGGACACTGCCTGCAAATCAAGCACAGATGATCGTGAAAGGAATGTCCTACAAAGTTATGGGGCAGGAATCGCTGCTGGGGACCCCCATCATTTATCTCGAAAAGTGCTAAAAATTGCAACCTTGCTGTTTTAAACCTGCTGCACGTCCCTTTTCTCCTGCAAACGCTGCCATAAATTCAGGGAACAAGCAAATAAGTCTAACGTTAAAAATTAATAAGAATGCGCAAGCAGAAGTCTGCAATTGCGCATGGTGAATTTTAAGGGATTTTAGAAAGGTTTACCGGGCGACGAGGACTACGCCGTTCCAGCGCGAGCCATCCTCGCGCGTTATCTGGATGATATATACGCCGGACTCAACGGTTTTCCCAGTATCGTCGCGCCCATTCCAGGTAAGCTGGGCGGAGGTTTCTCCTGAAATATGAACTATGCGCCGGCCACGGATATCAAAAATCTGGGCGTCCGGAACAGTTGCTGATGGGTTCTGGACACTGAAGGTCACGGCGTTGTGAATACTGTTAGGAGTGAGTATGCGGCTGCTCATTTGAATAGGAAGGAGAGCCGCAGCATGAAGCGATCCCGCGAGAAAGGTTATCAGCCCGATGAGGAGGATCTGTCTCATATCAGCATTAGAAGTCTAAACCCTGTTTAACGTAGTAGTCAAGGGGATAGGAAAAAATGAGACTTTTGGCTAATAGCTTAGTTCGTGTGTTTGACACTGTTGCTGGCAATCAGGTTTCTAAATAATGAGGAGATATTAATTAGCATGGGTAAAACTTCCTATTTTCGATATCAAGGTGGACTGATTGCTGCCTTTTCTCTTATTTTAATTGCCGCAGTTGGCGCCGGTTACATCCATTTCAGAAGTTTTCAGCAAAATTCGCATCTGGTAACGCATACCTATGAAGTGCTCGCAAACATAGAGTCACTGACGACCAGCTTGAACGCGGCAGAGACCGCGCAGCGATCCTACATGCTAACTCGCGGGCCTGTTTATGCTGCGTCCTACCAGGCTGCAAAAAGAACAAGCTACCTTAACTTCGAAAGAATATCACGGTTAACACGGGACAACCGTGCGCAGGTCGAATACTGCGCTGAGATAAAACCGCTCCTGGATGAGCTTTTTTCCAAATCGGACGAAGCAATCGGAAAAGGAACTGCGTTCCATGAAGGCAACTTGCAGGAAATAGACAATATCCTGGATGAAATTAAAAGTATTGCGGGTGGAATGAGAGTCGAAGAAAACTGGCTGCTCATGCTGCACAAGAATTCGCTGGAAAAGGCTTCAAGGGTCAGGCTTTCCGCTTTCCTGGCGATCTCGGGAACAAGCCTGCTGTTTATCGGGATAATCTCATATATGCTGCTTCGTGAAGTGAAGAGACGGGAAAAGATCGAAGCGGCTCTCCGGGAAAGCGAGCATCACTTCCGGTCTCTCTTCGCTAACGCAAAAGATTACGCGGTGTATATGATTGATCTAACCGGCAGAGTGGTGTCCTGGCCGCCTGCCGCGCAGCAAATGACCGGATACCAGGATAAAGATGTTGTTGGCAAACCTTACGAATTATTCTTCCCCCCTGATGTCGTGGCCAAAGGGCATCCTCAGGAAATGCTGCGGCAGGCGGCTGAAGAAGGCCGCTATGAAGAAGAGGCGGAACGGCTGCGCAAAGACGGTTCGCGCTATTTCGCGCAGGTGGTTATCAATGCTATCCACGATGAAGAAGGCCGTTTGAACGGGTATGTCAAATTCGTGCGGGATATCACCGAAAAGCACATGGCTGAGGAGAAGCTGAGAAAAGCGCAGGAGCAGATTCAGCAACTTCAAAGAATCGAAGCGATCGGCAGGCTTGCCGGCGGGGTCGCTCACGATTTTAACAATCTGCTTACGGGCATTCTCGGTTACGCCAACGATCTTAGATCGGCATTAGATGGACAAAATGAACTGCGGGCGGATATCGACGAAATTATCAAAGCTGCAGAAAGGGCCAGTTCTTTGACCCGACAGTTGCTTGCCTTTGGCCGCAGGCAGGTTGCCGCTCCAAAAGTGATCAATCTCAACGATATGCTGCGGGACGCCGAAAAATTGCTGCGGCCTTTAATTCCTGAAAACATTTCCCTGGATATGCAGCTGGCGCCGGATACCGGGAACATCAAAATGGACCCCTCTCAAATCGAGCAGGTGCTGATAAATCTGACGCTGAATGCGCGGGACGCGACGATTGCCCGGGGCGGGAAATTGACGGTAACAACCCGCAACTGCGAACTGGTTGAGGAAATGGCCGATCATCAGGAGGGGCTCAAAGCGGGTAGTTATGTGATACTGTCAGTTTCTGATACCGGAATCGGCATGACCCCGGAGATCAGAGAGCGCATCTTCGAACCCTATTTCACTACCAAAGAGACGGGAAAGGGCTCGGGACTGGGGCTGGCCACTATTTACGGAATTGTCAAACAAAACGGAGGGGACATTTTTGTATACAGTCACTTAAATATGGGGACTACTTTTAAGGTTTATTTGCCACGAACCGGTGAAGCGGAAATTCATCCGCAGGCGTCGCTGGATACGGACGTTTACAAAGGAAGGGAATCAATATTGTTAATTGAAGATGAAGATCTTGTCCGCGATTTAACCAGGCGCACATTGGAACACCAGGGTTACAGGGTGGTCTCTGCGGCTTCGGGCGAAGAGACCGAAAAAATATTGCCGCATGCGGGGCACATTGATTTATTGTTGACCGATGTCGTTCTCCCCGGCATGAACGGCGCGGAAATTGCCCGCCTGTTGTCTGAGAGACAACCCGATATCAAAGTTCTGTTTATGTCCGGCTACAGCGAAAACGTGATCGTTGACGGTGGAATCCTGAAGCCGGGAGTATCGCTGCTCGAAAAGCCGTTTACGCCCCAGGAATTGACAAGGAAAATCAGGAGCATTCTTGATGGAAGCTCATAACAAATTCCCCGCAAAAAATTGTTTGTTTGTCCGGGCGCTATTTTGGTAAATTAGACGCGTTACAATTCTGTTTCCCCGTAAAAGAGGTCCCTGATGTGTCCCGAAGCTGTTACGCCATCTTCTAAATCACATTCGGCCCGCAGATACTATACGATCCTCGTAGTCGATGACGACCCCGTTGTGCGGCAGGTTATCCGCCAAACTCTTATAAAAGAAGGTTATAAGACTCTTGAAGCCAAAAGCGGCAAAGAGGCTTTCGAAGCCTGTGCCGACTATGAAAACCCGATTGATCTTATGGTGACCGACGTGATTATGCCCGGGATGAACGGCAGGCAGCTTGTGTATCTTTTGAAGAATATGCGCCCACGGATGAAGTGCCTGTTTATGTCCGGCCACGCCGAAAGCGAAATTGCGAGCCGGGGCCTTCTGCATTACGAAGACGAATTTATCGAAAAAACGGCAGTTTCCCATCAATTGATTTCCAAAGTCGAAGCCATCCTGAATCAATCGAAGTAACGCACTTTCCTTGTAACTGTATTTTCCCTACGTATGTCTAAATTGCATGCTCAGACTTCGTTTGATTGTTATTGCGATGACGCTGGCACTGCCGGCGTTGGGCCTGGAATCAGGGCCTGCGGTTCAAGGAGATAGGTCTTTGATGACTGCGTCCGGGAACGTAACGGGTACCGTGGCAGGCATTGACGAGCGTCTGGGATTGCTGAAAGTTCGCGATCCTCAGGATAACTTCACGACGTTTTCGTTCAAGAATGATGTGCCTGTATTTGACGCGCAGGGCAAAAAGATCCCGCTTCACGACGTGGCGCTTAAAGACATGGTCCGGGTGCATTTTGACAAAACCATGAACGCCAGGGAAATTCATCGTCTGGCCGTAGCTTCTTGACTTGCCACCAGACCCCGTTCGTTTGCTAGAATAAGCGCGTCCGTACAAAGCAGTGCGGATTTCGTGCTGCCATGCGTTTGCAGCTTACCAATGGCGCTACTTCCTGATGGAAGTTGCGCTTTTTTTCGCTAAAAAAATGGCGAATACCCGCCGTATAACAGGCGGGATTTCCTAATGAAAGGGGATTAGGTATGAAAGCTGTCAAACGGTGGTTCCCACCAGTTGTTTCTCTGTTGTTTATTTCCAGTTTCGCATCGGCAGATACGATCGCGGTCGCACGCATCGATAGCGGCGACACGGCGTGGGTGCTTATCAGCGCCGCGCTGGTCTTGATGATGACGCCCGCGCTTGCCTTCTTTTACGGGGGGCTCGTGCGCAAGAAAAACATCCTGTCCATCCTGATGCAGTGCTTCATGACCATGGCAATCGTCAGCCTGCAGTGGGTTTTGATCGGATACAGCCTGTCATTCGGTCCGGATGTTAAAGGATTAATCGGCAGTCTGGCCTGGGCCGGTCTTAAAGGCGTGGGTCTTACGCCCAATGTCAATTATGCGCCGACCATCCCGCACCAGGCGTTCATGATCTATCAGGCGATGTTTGCCATCATTACTCCGGCCCTGATTCTTGGCGCCTTCGCCGAACGCATGAAGTTCAGCGCTTTCTGCCTGTTTACGTTCCTCTGGGCGACTGTGGTCTATGACCCGGTGGCGCACTGGGTCTGGGGAGTGGGCGGTATATTCCACAACATGGGAGCGCTTGATTTCGCGGGAGGTACGGTTGTTCACGTCAACGCGGGTGTTGCGGCGCTCGCCTCCGCGCTCGTCCTTGGCCGCAGGCAGGGTTATCCGGATCATATTTCTCCGCCGCATAACCTTCCATTCGCCGTTCTGGGAGCGGGGTTATTGTGGGTGGGCTGGTTCGGATTTAACGCCGGCAGCGCGCTGTCATCCGGAGCGCTTGCGACTACGGCCTTTGTAGCCACGCACATCGCGGCGGCGACCGCCGGCCTGACCTGGGCCCTTCTGGACTGGGTTTTCGCGAAACGGCCGACAGTTCTCGGCATAATTACCGGCGCTGTCGGCGGTCTTGTCGCGATTACGCCGGCCGCGGGTTTCGTCGATGTTTACGGGGCAATCGCCATCGGCGTGGGAGTCTCCCTGATCTGCTACTTAGCGGTTGCCGTAGTCAAAGCGAAGTTCGGCTACGACGATTCGCTGGACGCTTTCGGCGTGCACGGTATCGGCGGGATGTGGGGAGCCATAGCCACAGGGCTTTTCGCCACCAAGCTGGTAAATCCCGGAGGCAGCAACGGCTTCTTCTACGGCAATCCGGCGCAATTGATGATCCAGGTGAAGACTACGCTCGCCACGATCGTTTATTCCTTCGTTATGACCATCGTGCTGCTGAAGCTTATCGATGCGCTGGTTGGCTTGCGGGTTTCCGCGCAGGATGAACGTATCGGCCTCGATCTCACGCAGCATCGTGAAGCCGGTTATACCTTGTTAGATTGAGAGGGATGCCATGAAATATATCATTGCAGTTATTCAGCCGGATCGACTTGATGAGGTTCTCCGTCATCTGGAAGAAAAAGAAATTCACCTTGTTACGGTAACCAACGTGATGGGCCGCGGCAGGCAGAAGGGAATCTCGGAAGTGTACCGCAGCCACAAGGAAGCGGGAAGCCTCCTGAAGAAGGTCCGGCTTGAGGTCGCGGTAAACGACGAATTCGTCAAGCCTGCGGTCGACGCCATCATGGCGGGCGCCCGCACCGGTCACGTAGGCGACGGAAAGATCTTCGTCGTGGATCTCACGGAATGCCTGCGGATCCGTACAGGAGAAACCGGGCACGTAGCTATCGGCTGACATAGAACTCATAAGGATATGCGATAATATACTTAACCTGAGTTCTTTAGCTATGTAATCTTCCGTAAGTTTACCCTGATTATCGACCTCGGGCCCATGGCAAATAATGCACGGAGGCCCATCTTGAACAAAAAAAGATATAAACGTTTACTTCTCGGGCAGGAACAGGCCGAAAAGCACGAACCTCTTCCGCCTCTGCGCACAACGGACCGGCTTGTCAGGGAACAGTTTCTTTCCGCCTGGCACCGCGCCTGGAAGGAGCGCCGCCGCGCTGCGGCGGTGAATATCTGATGCCGCCGAACTATGCCGCACGCAAGCGGCGCCGTGCCGGCCAACCCCAGAATAAAAATGAACTCAAAGTTTCGCGCAGCGAAGCGGCCGAGCGCGACGTTCTGCACGCGGGTACTCTCCGCTCGCGCTTCCCGCGTATCCAGGAACTGCGGGTGGAATTCCGCCTGGTTACGGCCTCGGACGCTGTGCTCAACGAAAGCCGCCGCAACATCGATCTGGACGAGCCCTTTCTGCTGAATGTTACTTGCGAAGGAGCATGCTCAAAAGGCGTTTTTCTTTTGACTGACGCGGTTGACGCCATGCTGAAAGAGGGCCGCGAAGAATTGGACGGAATGGCGTTGTGCCAAGCAGTTTCCTACATGGATCCACGTCTGCCCTGCGGCACGAAGCTGTACTACCATGTTGCCGCTACGTATAGTGGTGAGTAACCAGCCCCCCCCATGTCATTCCCGAGGTCGTAATCGGGAATCCTTGTCGTTATAGAGGATTTTTAATTTTATGGATCCCCGATAGCGGTATTCGGGGATGACAGCGCAAATCTTTAAAGAGGTTGGGCCGTATACTCAAAGGCATCGTAGCCGGTGAGTTTTGCTGTGACAAAACGTCCGCGGCGCGCAGCTTTTTGAGGAAGCCTGACAATCGCATCAATTTCCGGCGCTTCCCTGCGGGTGCGCCCGAGCACTTCGTTCCCTTCGGTTTCTTCAATCAGGATAATCTCCGCCTTGCCTATGCGTTTCTGCGCCCTGGTGTGGGCCGTATCATAATAGGCATCGGTCAAAGTGGTCTGGCGCTCCTGCTTTACCTTCTGTGAAATCTGCCCGGGCATCCTGCCGGCGACGGTCCCTTCCTCCCTAGAATAAGCGAAAGCTCCCAGATAATCGAAGTGCCCCTCCTTCACAAACTCAACGAGACGCCTGAACTGGGCCGCTGTTTCTCCGGGGAATCCCGCCAGTAAAGTTGTCCGCAGGCTGAGATCGGGCGCGCGTTTTCGTACCCGTTCGATCAGCAGCCGGGTATTCTTCTCGTCGATTTTGCGCCTCATCCTGGAGAGAATTTGTGAGTCTATATGCTGCAGCGGCATATCCAGATATGGGAATTTATCCGGTTGTTCCGCGAAAACTTCGAGCAGATCATCTGAAAATGAAGCGGGGTGCATGTACATCAGGCGCACCCAGCGTACCCCCGGGATTTTCCCTATGGCGCGCAGCAGCTCCGGCAGACGGTTCCGGGACCGGGTATCCCTGCCCCAATCACCCGTATCCTGGGCAATCACGCTGAATTCTTCGACGCCATGCTCGGCAAGCTCGCGGGCTTCGCGCAGGATCGCATCTTCGCTGCGGCTCTGCACCGCCCCGCGGATTCGGGGGATGACGCAGAACGAGCACGGATGGCTGCAGCCCTCTGAAAGACGCAGGTAGGCACTCGCTTTTGGGAATTGCGGAATGTGGAATGCGGAATGTGGAAGCAGGTTGTTTTTGTTAGAAATTCCTAATTCCGAACTCCACACTCCGAAATCCGCATTTTTTGACTGTCGTGGGGCGTCCATGAAGCCGCCGGGACGGGCCCGGTTGATAAAGCGATTGCGCGGTTTCTCCAGCAGGCCGGGAATCTGCGCGAGCTGGCCGGTACCGAGGAAAGCGTCAACCTCGGGCATCTCCTTGAAAAGTTCGGCGCCGTGCTGCTGGATCAGACACCCGGTTGCGAATAATTTCTGTTTTCCAGTCTTGATGCCGCCGGCCTGCAGTATCGCTTCGATGGACTGCTTCTTGGCCGCTTCGATGAAAGAACAGGTGTGAACAATGATGGCATCCGCCTCTTCAGGGTTTGCGGCGATAAGGCAGCCGCGCGCCTTGAGCAGGCGCGTCAGGTTATCGGTGTCCGCCGTGTTTTTGGCGCACCCAAGCGTAACGATGAAGACTTTGTGTCTGGAGGTCACAACTTCATTATAACGTTCCCATGCGGTAAGTTCCCGTCGCGGTATAATGTGCGCGATGCTTATGAGGCGACTAAAAATAATAACGGCGATTATTTTTGCCGGAGCGGGCGCGGCGTATGCTTACCGGCCTTTTATCGCAACTGACGCGGCAGTCGCGGGCCTGCACGAAGTCGAAACTGAGCTGGGGTATTTCAATGCGGCCCGAAACGGGGATGCCACGACCTACACCATTCCGCAGGTAGTGATCAACTACGGCATCTGGGATGGGATGGAAGCGGTCGGCCAATTCAATGTGAACAGGACCAATGGAGCGTCGACTCATGTGGGGGAAAACGAACTGAACCTTAAGGTTGTAGCGAAGGAAGGCTTCCTGCAGGACCGGCCCGGAGACAGCGTCGCCTTTGAAACCGCGCTCCTGCTTCCGTCCGGCGAGCCGGGGGAACACTTCGTGGGATTTCAGGAAACCGGCATTTGGAGCCACCGCCTGCTTGGAATGACTTTTCACATTAACCTTGGCGGCGGTGTGGACCAGTTTGATCAGGACGGGTTCGTTTCCTGGGGAACGATTGCCGAGCGTCCCATAACCCAAAAGCTGCGGATCGTGGGCGAAATCGACGGGCAGGGGCAGCACGAGTTTCTCCCCAATAACTCCGGCCTCCTGGGCCTCATTTGGGAATCGCCCAGGCCGGATCTTTTCTTCGACGCAGGGGTCCGCAGGGGGCTTTCCAGCGGCGCAGACGATTGGCAGTTTACTACGGGGTTAACATATGGATTTACGTTTCCCAAATCTCCGGGAACCCTGCCCCGCGAGACTATAGGCGAACCCCGCCGCCCCGAGTAGTATTATTATGGTATGGATATTAATTCGTATCGCAGCGCTGCAAGAATAATTGCACTGGGTTTTCTTCTTTGTTCGTTGCCGCTTTCCGGCGGGGCTTTTGCCGATGAAAAAAATCTGACGGTCCGGATTGTAGGGACAAGCCACCCATCCTCTTTCAATCAGTTGATCTATGTTCATGTATTTAATCCCGCCTACACGCCCGCGGATCTTGCCGGCTGGGTTTCCGCTTCGGAGTTGATTATTGATGGGCAGCCGTCTAACCGTACAGGCGCTTTCAGCGGCCCGCCTGGGCTTGCGCCCAAGGGCGACTGGGAAGGATGCTTTTCAGCGGACGATTACACGCCCGCAATTGCTGCGGGGAAGCATCGCCTCAGCCTGAAACTGGGCGGCTTCCAGTCCTATGCGGCGACCGTGAAGTGGTTCAATCCGGTTGATTGGCGGCAGGGCGACATGAAATCCCGGACCAAAGAAATCAAAGATCTTGCCTCAGCCATTACCGAAGGTATGCCGCAGGCCTGTGTCGAACAATGGCTGACAAAGCTTGACGGCGGCGTTCAGCAGACAAACCGCGTTCGCTATTATCTGGATCCGGGATTCAAAGTCGTGGTGCCCTACACGCAGGCGGGATTGCCCGGCAACAAGCACGCCGTAGTCAGCGGGCCGGCGCAGTCATACCAGGAGAACCGCATAAGAGACTAGATGACGTTTTCCGTTGATGTCGCCCCCGAATTTTGTTATCGGGGGCCCCAGCCTTTTTCATGGGAACTTCTAGATTCCCGATAACATATTTCGGGAATGGCATCCTAACCGCTTCAAACAGCAACCTGTCGCCGCATATCGGCGTCTAACGGGCATGCGTTTTCCTGTCTTCCCTGCGTCAATACTTATTTTTTTATTCCTCACGATGCCTGTTTCCGCCCAGTGGTTTCCTGAAGGAGGGCGCATATTCCCGAAAATTTCAGCGGATCCGGAAGAAGTCCAGACCGCAGGACAGTATTTCCGTCTCAAGGGCCAGGACACGACTGATTTTTCCGTAGGCAACAACTGGGGAATCAGGCGCTGGGATGCCGGCGAAAAGAACGACTGGCCGCTGCAGCTGGACGTATCCGGAGTTATAATTCCCCGTTTCATTCTTTCGAATCCCGCCGCCATGGAAGCGCTGGATTTGATCATCAACGTGCCGTTCGAGGTGCGCCACGGGATTTATTCCGCCAGATTTACGGGATTTCACAAAAGCAGCCATCTGGGAGACACTTTCATAGAGCAGACCGGCATGCAGAGGATTCCCTACAGCCGCGAAGGTTTCCAGAGCATGTTTGCGGTAGAACCCTGGAGGCTCACCCGCTTTTACGCGGGCGAAACGCAGCTGGTTCATACTGATCCAAATGTTGGAACCGTGACGCTGCAGACAGGATTCGAATTGCGCAGCCCGCTGTGGCGCGGCGCAGGGACTACTGAATTTTTTGCCTATCTCGGCGAAGACGTCCAGTCTAAACAGGAAGTCAAATGGAACGTCAACTCCAATACGCAGATCGGTCTGGCTGTGGGATTTGCCGGCAATCCCCGCAAATTCCGCGTGTTCGGCAGTTATTTCACCGGGCATTCCATCTTCGGGCAGTTCTATACCCAGCAGGAAAGCTATATGGGATTAGGCATGGGCATAGACTTCTAAGCAGGAAATCCTTTGGGTGTTTATTCAAAGTCTTGATCGAGTACGGGGCGATCCGTTCGCTCAAGCGGCGGTTTCTCCCGCCAGGAGTCTGGCGGGCCGCTCCGCAGTCCAGCCTCACCGGCCTCCAAAACAGCCGGTCGGCACAGCGATACCGGCTGTCCTGCTTCGCTGAAACCGGCGACTCGCTCACCAGCTCTCCCCGCACTCGATCCAACCTTTTGTTTTCCTTTCCCCCTAAGGAAATCCCGTTCGCTATTCCTCTTCGACGGGACTTGCGGCGATTAACTCACTCGCCGCATGTCCAGACTTGGGATAAGAAATAACGGCAGGGAAGCTGGAAATGGCAAGTGTTTTTGGGATGGCGAAGAAGCTTCCGCCGGAAGCTTTTTCGCCAGCAGCCCCGCAACTTTCCTGCAGTGGTGTAAGCAGGGCCAACCAAGAGCTAGAATGTTCCGGTGAACATTTCCATTATTCTGGCCCATCCCAATCCGGAAAGCTTCAACCATGCCATTGCCCGCACGGTCGCGGAAGCGCTCCGAAAAAACGGCCATAACCCGAAGCTCCACGATCTTTATGCGGAGAAGTTTGATCCTCTTTTCACAAAAGGAGAACTGGATACGACGCTGCCCGTACCGAAAGACATCGATTCACAATGCCGCGAAATTGTGAATGCGGACGGCGTTGTTATTATCCATCCGAACTGGTGGGGGCAGCCCCCCGCGATCCTCAAAGGCTGGGTGGACCGCGTGTTGCGCATGGGCCTGGCCTATCGCTTTGATACTAATGATAAGGGCGAAGGAGTGCCTGTAGGCCTGCTCCGCGCAAAGTCAGCAGTGGTATTCAATACCGCAAACACGCCGCCCGACCGCGAGCTCGCGGCATTCGGCGATCCGCTGGAAACGCTCTGGAAGCGGTGCATCTTCGACCTTTGCGGAGTGAAAAAAGTCTATCGCGAAACCTTCAGCATGGTGATCATAAGCACGCCGGAACAGCGCGCGGGCTGGCTTCGCCGCGCCGAAGAGATCGTACTTAAGGCTTTCGATCAATAAATTCATGCTTCTCCGCCTTGCTCCCTGGGCCGGCAATAACACAAAAAATATATAGAATACGCCGGTCAATCAGCCGTATCCTTAAATAAAAGGGAGGCATCATGCGTTACCTGGGCTTACTGATTGTAGCGGGTGTTCTGTTGGCAGGTTGTTCCGAAGTGCAGCAGTACAATAAGCGATTTACGGCTACCGGTTATTCCATGAATCTGTTTTTTCTTCAGATTCCCAAAGATCCGAAAGTCCTGGCGGCCGAGCGCGTGCCCTCGGGCTCCACGGTGACTAACGTCAACAGCGCCGCGCAGGACTGGCACTCGCTGCCGGGATTCCTGAACCGGCTTCTCGGCATGGGTATCACGCAAATCGGCGGGACCACTACGGATAAGACAACAAAACCCTGATAAGCTGAAGTCCCTTAACAGGAGGGGAGCATGAACGACCTGAACGAACTGCTGGATGCCGTCAGCGGCATCCTCTGGCGCTGTTTTTTGATCGGTATTGTTTTTATCAGCATCTGGTTCGGCGTATTCAAGTGGGGAACGGGTTTGGTCTACCGGCAGGGCCAGCAGTGGTTCGGCCTCTCGCCGCACGAATGCGCCCTGGTTGCCTACTGCGGCCTCGGCCTGGCAAAAGTATTCACTTATCTGTTCTTTTTGGCGCCCTGGATAGCGATACGTCTTGTCCTGCGAAAACGCCGTTCAGGAAAATAAGGCCTGTATAATTAGCTATTGCTATAGTTTATAGTTCATAGTATACTATAAACTATCAATAATGAAAACAAATACACGAGCTCAAATCCTTGAAATAATTGAGAAAAGCGGAAAAATCAGGCCTTTTGATTTACGGAAGTCCTTGAACATTTCTGCTCAGGCTATTCACCGTCATTTAAAGGATCTCACAGAGCAAGGAATTATTGAGGCCAAAGGGTCAGCTCCTTTGGTGCATTACGCATTAGCCGGGGTACCGGATTTCGGAGCGGCTTCCGGATGGATGAGTGAGCAGGCTGCGCCCAAAAGTCCGGAGTCACTGGTATGCGAGACGCGTGATATTTTCACTGCCAGACTGCCTCATCTGAAATCTTTTGTCAGAAACGGACTGCAGGAAAACCTTTTGCCTCTGGTTATTTCGACGGCTGGCGAAGTTGGTAATAATTCGTTCGACCATAATATCGGGCAGTGGAGGGACGTTCCCGGCTGCTGGTTCGAGTCGCAGATCACTGGACGGAGGTTCTGGATCTGCATCGCTGACAGGGGACAAGGAATATTCCGGTCCCTGGTCAAGGTTCTTCCTGATCTGGCAGATGAACATGCAGCTGTGAAAGCCGCATTTGAAACCAATATTTCTGGCCGTGCTCCGGAGCAGCGCGGCAACGGACTTAAGTTTGTCAGAGAAACTGTTTCGACCAGTCCGAATTGTGGCCTAGCCTGTGTTTCTGGAACTGGCCGTGTATTTTATGGTGAACAAGGGGAGAAGTGCGCAACTGTTTTAGATAAGCATTTTGGCAACGTTGAAGGCACCGTCACCCTTTTAGTCTGGGGGTTGCAGTGAAAGTTGAAGTGAGAAAGTTTGGAGAAATCCTGACGTCCAGGCCTTCGGGTCGGGAAGCCGGACTGGCTATCAAAGCTTATTTCAAACCGCAGCCGGGCGACCGAATTGAGCTCGACTTCAGCGGTGTTCTTGCCGTGGGTCCTTCCTGGCTGGATGAAGTGCTTACTGTTTTACGCAGCGAGTATGGAAAAGATCGCGTCATTTGTCTGCCTAGCGAAAATGCCTCTGTCACCGGGTCTCTGAAGATTATCGAAGAGCAGTACGATAAACAGCAGTGAATGGAATAAAATTAAACTGACGTTGCGGAGAGCCCCCGGGCTCAATTTTAGCGGGCCCAAAACCATCGCTGCACCGAAGCCGGAACGCCAAAAAAACAGGGGGTTCATGTCCCCGGCATCTTCCTTGAAATTTGATTACCATGGGCTCAGTTTTCTAGAATCTCCCCATGCCGCTTATCCCACGCTCCCGGCTGTCACGCCGGCTCTCTCAGGGACTCCATCATTATCCAGTGACGGCGCTCCTGGGCCCGCGTCAAAGCGGGAAGACCACCCTCTCCCGACAGGCCGCCCGGGGTCAAGCAAGCCATTATTTCGATCTTGAGAATCCGGCCGATGATGCTCGGCTGCAAAACCCCCGAACGGCGCTGGAAGGGCTCCGGGGGCTTGTCATCCTCGATGAAGTTCCGCTTCGCCCTGACATCTTCGGCGTCCTCCGCGGGCTGGCGGACCGCAGACCCAGACGCTCTCGGTTTTTACTTTTGGGGAGCGCTTCTCCTGACCTGGTGCGCGGCGCCTCGGAATCTCTGGCCGGACGGATCCATTTTGTAGATATGGGAGGATTTACGCTGGACGAGGTGGGGCCGGGCGCCCAACAAAAGCTCTGGTTGCGGGGAGGATTTCCAGGGTCTTTCCTGGCGCGGGCGGAGTCCCAAAGCCTCCAGTGGCGGGACGATTTTATCCGCACTTTTCTTGAGCGTGACATTCCCCGTCTGGGCATTCGGATTCCGGCGGGAAAACTGCGTCGATTCTGGAGCATGTTGGCTCATTATCATGGACAGGTTTGGAATGCGTCGGAGATCGCGGCCTCTCTGGGCCTGGCCCATACGACGACTCGGGATTACCTGGATTTATTGAGCGGCGCCTTCATGGTTCGGCAATTGGCGCCGTGGCACGAGAATATGGGGAAAAGGGTCGTCAAGGCGCCCAAGATTTATATCCGGGATTCGGGGTTGTTCCACAGCCTGATGAGGTTTTCTCTTTGGCGGGACCTTCAGGCGCATCCGAAGCTGGGCGCATCATGGGAGGGATTCGCCATCGAGCAGATTCTCAAGATTGTCGGCGAACGCGATGTCTATTTCTGGGCGACGCATGCCGGCGCGGAACTGGATCTTTTTGTGCCGCGGGGAAGCCGCCGATGGGGATTCGAGTTTAAAGTGTCCGAGACCCCGCGTCTCACGAAATCGATTCATGTGGTCTTAAAGGACCTCCGTCTCTCGCATTTGTGGATCGTCTATCCGGGGGATCATTCATTTCCATTGTCGGAACGCGTCACCGCCATCGGATTAAAACAGATCCCAGGTCTGCGCCTTGGATAAAATGATTTTGGAGGTTGGGAACGGTTGAAAGCGGACGACTTGAAGGTAAATGAAAGGCCGAAGCTGCCGCACCTGTTCATTCAGAGAAGTGAAACGGAGTGATACCGAGTTTTACGCTTTTGTACGATGTGGCTGTAAAGTCGGCTGCATGGAGTTGTAAACAAATTTTTGGAGGGATGGCTGAGTGGTCGAAAGCGAACGACTTGAAATCGTTTGTACCCGAAAGGGTACCGGGGGTTCGAATCCCTCTCCCTCCGTTTTATTTTTCTTGAAATAGTCGTAATGCTATCTAGTAGGAGGTCATCCAGTGAATGATGCACTGAAGGCTGAGTATGTCGAAGATGTTTCCTCTTGGGATTCGGGTGGTGGGACCATATTGGACTTGGTCACGCTTAAGAGCGGGAAGGTGATCGCGATCAGTGAGGAAGTGGTTGTTCTTTACGACAACATGGAAGACTTGGAAGCCGGAGAGAGTCGGAACCGACCGTCGATTCTGCTATAGGTTCCCCATCCCCAACGTGTTCAGAAAACGGAAAGGGCGAACCCATCCGAGGTTTTGAGTCCTCTTCCCTCGTTTTATATTTCGAAACCGACCGTCTGCTTGAGGACCCACCTGAACCGTGCTTTTCCGTCAGTAAATGAATATTTTTCGGCTTTTCGACTCTAATATATAAGAAGTCTTTGGTGTCTCTGGGCAGAAAGCTCTTAACGGACGCTACTTGCCTATATATAATCCTTGGAGGAATGATATGACTTTCGCGACAGCAGACCCTATCTTAAAGACAATTCGAAAGAACCCCAAAACCTCATATACGGCAATCTCGCTATTTTCAGGAGCGGGTGGCATGGACCTCGGTGTTCATCAAGCCGGGTTCGAGATATTGACTTGCATAGAAATGGACCCCAACTGTTGCGAAACGTTGAGGTCCTCGTTCTTAAAAAAGAGCCCAAAGACGAAGGTGATCCAAGCGGATATTCGAACGATTGATCCTGAGAATCTCATGAAAGAGTTGGGCTTAAAAATTGGGGAGCTTGATTTGCTTTTTGGAGGTCCGCCCTGCCAGGCTTTTTCTCAGATTGGCAAACGTGAGAGCTTGAGCGACGAACGAGGCATGCTGTTGTTTCAGATTGCCAGATTCGCAAAGGTCCTTAGACCAAAAGCCCTCATCGTAGAGCAAGTTAAGGGATTGCTCAATGCGCCGGATCATACCGGAAAGCCTGGTGGAGTATTCGAAATGTTTTTGGGGGAAATCTCGAGCTTGGGATATGTCCCGAAATGGAAAGTGGTAAATGCCGCGGAGTACGGAGTGCCTCAACTACGTCAACGTGTCATTACCGTCGCTATTCCTAAGCCGAACGGTTTCGTTTTTCCTTCCCCAACCCATGCGGACCCCGAAACCGAGATGACTCTATTTCCCCTTCCTCCCTTCGTCACGGCTGGGCGGGTCCTGGCTGGATTGCCTAAGCCTAGACGAAAATCTGACGGGGCGCAATTTGCGGATAGTCACGTCGATATCACGCCTGACGGGGACTATAAGCGCATTCGTGGAGTACCAGAAGGAGGTCATCTATCCGCCCAACATCATCTTCCGGCAAAACAGCGGGGAAGACTATCCAAAAAAGATACGACGAAATTTCGTCGGCTATCTAGGAAACAACCATCCTTGACGCTTCGTTGTGGTGAGATTTTCTTCCATCCAACAGAAGATCGATATTTGACTCCTCGGGAATACATGAGATTGCATGGATACCCAGATGACTATCATTTGAAAGGACCTATCCGGGGAAGATCAGGCAGCGTACGCGAGCTTGACCAGCACCGTCAAGTTGCTAACTCGGTTCCGCCGCCTGTTGCGAAGGCGATAGCCCTCGCGATCTTGGGAACACCTAATTGGCAAAAATATTCGAACTCTACGGATATCCAGTAGCAGATACTTCCAAAGAAGCCACTCGTAATCGACAATCGGCTCTCTGTCCTTTCATGAACCGAGAGTGCGACGGTGGGGGTAATAGATACCTCTCCGATGTAGTCATATCAGGCAATAAAGCGCTTGAACGATTTTTCGGTACTGGTAAGGAGAAAGTCTGCTCCGGCGTTTGTTCGCTTCAAATGCGCGAAGACGATGCGCCTTGGATCGTATGCCCACGTCGCCTCCTGGCTCTTGGGAGAGATAGCGCGGAAAGGCGTGCCCATCAACGCCAAGTTGAGGACAAGGTCTTGAGTTTATGCGGATACGAATCCGGCACACGGCTGGGCATTTGGCCCGAAGTTAAACTTAAATATGTCGAGAAGATCAATGGTGTTGAGAAAGCCTTTGATTATACATTCGACTACATATTGATGCCTCTCGGTGTCTCCAGCCAGGAAGAGATCGAAAATTCAACTGGTGAGAAATGGGGATTTCTAAAACCTCATTTTGAAAGAGAGGGTTACACCATCGCTAAACGAGGTAACGCCTATTTCGTCGACGATGCGCCGGTAGGGATACCGGCCGTTATAGAGATAATGACGTCCAGTACTTCTGGCGGCAACAAGACAAAACGGACGACGATCCCTATGGCCTTTGAGGATGCGATTTTAGGCCGAGAGCACAGCGCTCCGGGCATAAATTATCGGCAGGTCTGGGCACGTATGGTCAGCCAACTTATTGTGAAATCCGAGGTGGGGATCGCTTGGGGCGGCAAAACGATCTGGATAGTTCAAGACGTGCTCGTCAAATATATCAGCGCTACAACAGCTCTTGATGTTTATAAATTCCTGTCCGAGATAACGTCGGAAGTAAATCTCCTCAGTTTCTCCTACGCCGAAAGTTTTAGAAAGCCGAAAGACGTTATCGATTTAGTTGAAGGGAAATTGTATTCGGGGCCTATTTCCGCCGCTCCGAAGGACGGCAAAACGAAACCTAGTTTCGAAGATATGGTAAGGAGCCCGGTCTGCCCGCCACTGAAAAAACTGATCAATCTATTGGTGCGTCGCCGACCGGCAAGCTATATCGTCGTACCGTAGGTTAGAGCATGGCGGATATTTTCACCCGAGCCAAGCGTTCTGCTGTGATGGCTTTAATAAAAGGCCGAAATAACCAATCCACTGAGCGCGTGATTGTCAGCATGTTAAGACGTCACAGAATCGTGGGGTGGCGGCGCCATCTTTCGAAATTGCCTGGTCGGCCAGATATTGCATTTCCGGGGGCAAAATTAGCGGTTTTCATTGATGGATGTTTTTGGCATGGCTGCACGAAATGTCGCAGGAACCTAAAACCAGCTAGCAATAGCGTTTACTGGGCTGAAAAATTACGGACAAATAGAAGACGAGATCGAAGAGTCAGTGCCAAGTTGAGGCGGAATGGATGGCATGTGATTCGAATATGGGAACATGATATAAAGAAAAATCCCGAAATGGTTATGAGTCGGATTCGTAAAAGGTTAGTCTGAGAAGATTGGGGCGGGGAAACCGTACCTGCGCGACGTCCTCCAAAAAATGGAGCACTCGGAGCTTCGAAAAATTACAAAATGAGGTCCTTTACCAAAAAGCATGAACACTCCAATTAACAACCAGGTCACATTCAGGATGCATCCTCGTGTCTTTGCGGCGCTAGGAGCGGATTTGGTAACCAGTGATATCGTCGCAATCATGGAACTCGTCAAGAATTCCTACGATGCTTTAGCTACACGCGTGGATGTTCGGTTCATTCGGAATACCTCCGGGACAATGGCGGTCGAAATAGAAGATAACGGAACTGGGATGACGCGAGAAATTATCCAGGATGTTTGGGCAGTGGTGGCCACACCGTATCGCCTTAAGATGCCATTTATGAAGTCAGGCGCGATGAAAAGACGTGTCTCTGGAGAAAAGGGATTGGGCAGATTGTCCTCCGCTCGTTTGGGAAAGGAAATTGAAGTAATAACGAAAGCACAGGCCAGTCCTTGCTTCAGATTTAACGTTAGCTGGGACACGCTGGAGAGCGCTGAAGATATCGACTCGTATAAGATAAGGGTAGATGAGGTTGAGGAGAGCCCATTTTCTTCCACGGGTACAATTTTGCGCATTATTGATCTAAAGACTGAATGGGATCAAGACGAATTTGCTAATTTGCGCGAGTGTCTAGCAAGGCTAATCCCACCATTCCGTCAATTGGACAACTTTTCAATACGGCTAACATTGCCCGAAGGAGGCTCCATCCCTCTTGAAATTAATCCTCCTGCATTCTTGGAGAACCCACCTTATTTGTTAAAGGGTAAGGTTGATGATTCGGGTAAGATAATCGCCGAATATTGTTTCAGTAGACGAGTGAAGAAAAGGAGTGTCCCATTCACTTTGGATGTCTTGACTACGTCATCTGATCCAATTCAGCGCAGGAAAAAGGATCTCATATGTGGACCATTTGAATTTGAATTAAGAGTTTGGGATATCGCACTTGGCGAGCTCGAAGATCTTAGTGGAGAACTCCATCTAGACAGAAAGGATGTTCGCGACACGATAAAAGCCCAGTCAGGGATCTCTCTTTACCGCGATGGAATTTTAGTCCTTCCTAAATCTGGATCGGCGATCGACTGGATGGGAATCGATCTTCGTCGAGTTAGTCGGGTTGGTGTGCGTCTGAGCACAAACCAGATTATTGGGTATATCGCCATATCTGCGGATAAGAATCGTCGTCTTAAAGACACCAGTGATCGAGAAAGACTTGAAGATAATCAGGCATTTCGCCAATTCTGCGAAATTTTCAAAACGCGATTATTCCCTGTTCTTGAACGAGAACGAGATTCTGACCGTCAAGGAGCCAAGCACAAGGAGCCGCCATTTAAAGATTTGTTTTCGAATCTGTCTCCTCGCGAAATGGTGGAAACAATTGAGCGAATTTCAAAAGAAAAGAACGGGCCAGCAGAATTAGTATCTGCTGTTCAACGGTTTGCCGCCGAACAGGAACAAGTAATCAAGCAAATTGAGAAGAGGCTTGTTTATTACAGTCGTCTGGCAAGCCTTGGGATAATGGCTGCGACTATCGTTCATGAAGTCAGGAATCAATTGCTCGCAATCAGCAAGTTGAATCGATTGCTTCTAAAAGCCATTGAAGATCAAAGCGAGGCTCTCAAGCCGTATGAAAAAAATATTCGGTTAGCTGAGCATGCAGTTGACACTTTGGAACACTTAGCGAACACATTTGCGCCATTGGCCAATCGAAGTCAAAGTAAGCAACTCCGGAATTGCGATGCAAAGACCATCATGGAAGAATGTGTCGCTATGAATCAACCGGATATAGATAAATTGAAAATCAGCCTTAGTATGAAAGAATTCCCCGCTCAAATCGTTGCAATTGATCCAGCCGACCTATCAACCATTCTCGTGAATTTGCTAACAAATGCAATTTACTGGTTATCAGAAGTGGGTCCAGATAAACGCCAAATCAAAGTGGGAGCTAAAAAAATATCTGACGGAGAACGACTCTATATTAAAGTTCACGATTCAGGACCTGGAATAGATCATGAAGACGAAGAACGGATTTTCTGGCCGGGGGTCACTAAGAAGCCGGATGGCATTGGCATGGGTCTCACCGTCGCATCTGAATTAGTCGCACAATATGACGGGAAAATGCATTTGATTCAGCCTGGCGAATTGGGTGGCGCTAGCTTTGGTTTTGACATTCCTCTGAAACGATAGGACTGGTATTAATATGCCTGTAAAGACCCCCTTTAGGATACTCATAATCGACGACGAGAAAGAGCATGCCGAAGTTGTTAAACAATCTATAAATGAGAAGTGGCCACCCTCTGTGGCCGACGTTACTATTGAAAGCGATTTTACTAAAGGTGTATCTGACCTTTCGTCGTCTCGTCCTGATGTTATTGTGCTTGATCTGTATCAAGGTAATCCTGCACAACATAGTAAGAAGCATGGAGAATTAATATGGAAAGACGTTTGGGAGAAACATTTTTCGCCTGTAATAATTTACACGGCAGGGGAAGCGGAACTTGGCCCTCGTATCCCTCCAAATCATCCATTCGTAAAAGTTATCACGAAAAGTAAATCCAGCGATCAAAATGTTGTCGCAGCCTTGGAGGAATTCTTACCACACATTGGGGCGTTGAACAATATTCGCGATGAATTTGCGGGGGTGACGCAACAGATTTTGCGCACAACATGTCAAAACATTTGGGATGCGCAGAGCGATGAAGCCTTGCGCAGTAAGATGCTCCTCAGAACTGCTCGAAGACGTATGGGGGCTCTGATGGATATGGACACTTCCCGCACATCGGAGAAATTAATATCCTGGGAACAATTCATATATCCACCGCTTGAGGCGAGCCTATTAACTGGCGATATTCTTTTTGAAGCGGGGCAGCCAAAGGAGTCAGCAACCGCATATTTTCTTGTGCTTACACCCTCTTGCGACATGGCTATTCGTGAGGATGGTTCTTGTCGTGCTGCCGAAATATTAGTTGCGAGGTGCGAGAACTTAAACGAGTACGCTAAAAAGTGTGGCGTTACTTCCACAACATCGGAAAGTGATTTTCGCAAAAGATTGGCGTCTCATATTACGCAGACTCAGTTCGCCGGGTATGTATTATTGCCTGAATATCCTTCGATCATGCCACCCCTAGCCGTAAATGTCCGGTCACTGTTGCAGATTCCTATCGGGGACATCTCATTCAAGGACACTGTTCCTACTAATAAATTTAAGCGCCTTCTTTCGATTGACAGCCCATTTCGGGAACAGATTGTTTGGGCCTATCTGCAAATTGTGGGAAGGCCCGGATTGCCAGAAACCAATACTGACCAATGGTTAACAGATATTTGGACGTACACGGTGGCAAACCGAACATCATGATAGCGGTAGATTTCTTTTGCGGCGGCGGCGGCTTAACTCGCGGCCTTTTGGATGCCAACGTTAATGTTATCTTAGGGATAGACTCGGACGAAAGTTGCCAGGAAACATATGAGAAAAATAACTCGCCAGCCCGATTCCTTTGCAAAGACATTCGGAAGCTCAAGCCCAGAGAACTGAGACCTTTTTTGAAAGGGATAAATAAGGACGAGTTGCTCTTTGCCGCATGCGCACCCTGCCAGCCGTTTACTAAGCAGCGACGCGAATTTTCCAACCATCATTTAAAGAGTCTGCTAGGGCAGGTGCAAAAATTTGTTCGCACGTTCAAACCAGCACATATCTTAGTCGAAAATGTGCCGGGAATTTTGAAAGTCAAAGGATTTAGTGCATTTCGTCGTTTTGAAAAAGAGCTTACGACAAGAGGATATAAGGTGTCCATTAATATTCTGGATGCAAAACATTACGGGGTCCCGCAAACTCGCCGACGATTGATCTTAATCGCGTCCAGATTATTCCAGCCTACTCCGCCCGAACCAACGCATGGCCCTAAACTCAGAGACTTTGTTACTGTTAAAGACGCTATCAGAAAATATCCTCCCATTAAGGCGGGCGAGTCACATTTAAATATCCCAAACCATCGGGCCGCATCAATTTCCAAAACGAATTTTCGGAGACTACGTAACACTCCTTCCGATGGCGGAAATCGGTTTGCATGGCCTGCAGAGTTGCGTTTAGAGTGTCATAAAAAATACCTCGGACATACGGATGTGTATGGGAGACTCCCTTGGGGAAAACCAGCGCCAGCGCTGACGTGCAAATGTTGGAGTATTTCTAATGGCAGGTATGGGCATCCGGAACAAAATCGAGCAATATCTTTGAGGGAAGCGGCGGCGCTCCAGAGTTTTGATGACGACTACGTTTTTTATGGTTCATCTATTACTCGAATAGCGATGCAAATTGGAAATGCAGTTGCCGTCAAAATGGCCAAGGCCTCTGGAGCGCACCTGCTTAATCTTTCAAAAAAATATACGCAAGCAAGAAATTGAAAGGTCAGCCGTTCTCTGCTTATGCCCACCTGCTGGCCGTTTCAGGACGGGAGCCGGACTGGGGTGGGACATCAGCAAGAGTGTTGGCTCCAGTATCTTGGGTAACAACACCCAGACAAAGCAGAGCGCTACAAATGTATGTGCCCGAATCCTTCCGCACCCACCGATGATTGGATCGCTTGATTGGGAACGTACGCCGGCGGTACGGCAATTGGTTGGGCAAAAGCCATCGTTGATAATGAGAAGGGGAGATTGATTTGTATAGATAATGACACCTATTCAGCGAACACATATCCTATCGTTACAATGAAAAACTTGCAGCGAATAGGCGGCCACAATAAGATAGTCCAATTGCTGAACGGAAACTCTGCGGTTTTGGTCCAGCGGTTAGCAGAAGAGTATCCTCGGGAGGTTGATATTTATCTCGTTGATGGGGATCACACTTATGAAGGGGCGCTTAAGGATATTCAAAGTGGGTTGCCGATGGTTAAGCCGGGCGGATTCATCCTGGTCCACGATGTGGATCCAGGCCGCCGGATGGATGAAATGACGGCGGATCATCCCCACCCGGTTTATGAAGCATTCCATAAAGTTATTCATGATAATGGATTCAATTGGTGCATCCTGAAATTTATCCGCAAACATTTAGGTATTATTCGGGTTGGATAAATATAAGTGTTCTGCCCTCGTTGGCGGCGGCTACTCCTTCTCAAACCCTTTCACTGTTGGGCCGGTCTTTTCCGGAATTCTTTTCATGTGCTGGACAGCATTTCGGATCTGGCGCACATCGGTTTCGACCAAGTTGATCTTCCCTTCAAGTCTCTCGACTCTTATGTTCAGATCCTTTCGAACTTCGAGTGCATGCCGCAGCTTAACGAAAGCTCGCACAACAGCAATGTTGACTTCAATGGCATGCCTGCTTCGCAGAACGCTCGACACCATCACAATTCCATGTTCCGTAAACGCATAAGGCAATCCCCTTCGAACGCCGCCCCAACTTGAAATCACATTTTGTGATTTCAAGTTTGTAACTTCAATGGGGTTCAGCTGAACCCAAAAGCTCCGGTGGAAATCGGAATATGTTTCTTTTTACCGCCTGATTAAGGACTCCAACAGGAACTCTGTAAAGTTCAGCCAGTGTTGAACTCAGCATTACTTGCTTTCCCCGGATCATGTAAATCCTTGGCTCAATTTGAGATATTAATGTTTGATCCATGATGTACCTCCTTACCTGTTAGAGGACGATCAAGCGAAAATATTCGGTAGTGAACTGGCCTGGATTGATTTTTCCTGCCTTTACGCGGTACCATAATCGAAAATTGGTTTAGAGTTTCGGGTTTTGACCTTAAAATGGAGGAACCCCAAGGGCAAGGGGTTTTGCATCTGCTGGGACACAGCTTTCCCGGGCCCCGGTGTTTTCTGTCCGGTTTCGTAATAATCGATCACGTCCGCTACGGAAGATTTGACGCCCTCTTTAATGTGAGGGTCGAATTTCTTGATGATCCGCAGGAAGGCTGGAGCGAAGACGACTTCCAAGGTTATAGGCGTTCGAGGTATTTCTTGGCTGATTTAACCGATTTGAATTTCTTCGCGCCAGGTTCTTCAGCAAGAGCCTGGAGCTTGGCCAGGTCCTCTGCCGAATAGTCGCTGCGGCGCTCTTCCATGGGCGCGATTTCCACATGGCCGTCATGCAGAAAAAACCCGAGCTTCATGTGCGGTGAGCGGCGCGGCGTAAGATTCCTCAGATTCGGCAAATTCTGTGGATACCTCTTCGGCAGTACTTTTCCGTGGTACAAGCCACGGAAAAGTGGCGGCCAAGCCGCGAAACGAAAAAACCACCCTTGACTCGTAAGAAGGACTGCGGGCCTTCAGCCTTTTGGTGCGGGCATATTAAGCTTTGTTGCATTGCCCTCTTTACAATTAAGCGATAATGAGTTATCGTTTAATACAGATTTATGGTTAATATTCATCATGAACACCAAAACCGGGCTGGACAGTGGCGCCTGATCAAGACAGGGGATGAATCGTACAAAGTCTTTATCCCCGCTCCATTGCCACCTCGGCCTCCGATTTATTTCGACGATAAATTGCAGGGTCTCCTTGAGCGCGCGAACCGCGCCTTGGGACGCCTGGAAGGAGTAACTACATTACTTCCTTCGCCGGATTTGTTCATTTATTCCTATATTCGCAAAGAAGCTGTGCTGTCCTCTCAGATTGAAGGAACCCAATCTTCCTTGTCAGAACTTCTCCTATTCGAAAATGAAGCTGTTCCGGGTATTCCGCTGGACGATGTTCGTGAGGTGTCTAATTATGTCGGTGCCTTGCAGCATGGGCTCAAAAGGCTTGAAGAAGGTTTCCCGCTCAGCCTGCGCCTGATTCGTGAAATGCACGAAGTTCTTCTCCGGAAGGGAAGAGGCCAGGATAAAACGCCGGGAGAGTTTCGGCGCTCCCAGAACTGGATAGCCGGCAGTCGCCCTGGGAATGCTTTATACGTACCGCCGCCACCATACGACGTGGCGCCCGCTATGGGGGCTCTGGAGAAATTCCTCCACAACGATCCTGTAGCCACTTCTCCCATCATAAAGGCGGGTCTTGTCCATGCGCAATTCGAGAGTATCCATCCGTTTTTGGATGGCAATGGACGTTTGGGTCGCCTTCTGATTACGCTGATCCTCTGTCACGAAGGGATTCTTTCCAGCCCGTTGCTATATCTCAGTCTCTATTTCAAAGAGAACCGCAGCGCTTATTATAAAGCGCTACAAAATCTGCGCATAGGGGGCGGATGGGAAGGCTGGATGGCTTTCTACCTGGAAGGAATAGAGTATGTTGGAAATCAGGCCAGCGATACAGCTAGAAAACTCTCACTCATGTTTCATCAACATCAAGAGAAAATCCGGGATCTGGGGCGCGCCAGCTATACGGCAGAACGCTTACATAGCCTCCTGCAACGGCGTGTGCTTGTCTCGCCCAGCCTTGCGCAGAAAGAGCTAAAGATGTCTTTCCCGGCCGCCAATAAGGCGCTATTAAATCTTCAGAAGCTCGGGTTTGTTCGTGAAATCACCGGCAAACAAAAACACCGCGTGTTTGCATATACGCCCTATCTGGACGTACTGACCAAAGGAACAGAATAAGAAAATAAGCGATCTGAAAAAATAAAGAAACCCGGTTGTTGTTTGGTACAGAGCAAAACAGTAGATCGCCCCCGTCCGTTTGATTTTTCCTGCCTTCACGCGGCACCATAATCGAAAATTGGTTTAGAGTTTCGGGTTTTGACCTTAAATATGTCCAGAAGCTTCAGGTTATGCTTTCGGAAAACGATGCCCGTGAAGCGGAAAACC
>CAZSAL010000009.1:0-70251 GCA_964604825.1 uncultured Elusimicrobia bacterium | reverse complement strand
GCCAGCGCCATTCCAGCGCACTTCCAGCACTCCCAGCGCTGGCCCAGCACTCAGGCTTAACTCCCCAGCACACCGCCAGCGCCATTCCAGCGCACTTCCAGCACTCCCAGCGCTGGCCCAGAACTCGGGCTTAATCTCCCTCAGGCAGGCTACATACGGGGTTTAAAGACGTACCCGAAGCCGCGCATGGTCTGGATTTACCCTAACATAAGCATTTATTTAAAATCCAACTCGTACCGTCTATATTCTCTGTGCCGGTTTTGCAACGCGTTTTTTATTTATAAACGTGCGGTCACTTCACCCCGCCCTTTGGGGCGGGGGCGGGTTCACTTCACATAGCCGCCGTTGAGCACGGCTTTCGAGGAGAGCGCCAGCAGAAGGTCGGTTTTTATATCGATAGCCTGGGACTTGATCCGGCCGAGGTTCCGTATGGCCTCGCGCACCTCAACCAGCGGCCCCACGTAGGTCAGATAGCGGCGCCATGTTTGCTTCAGAGCTTCTTCCGCATCCCCGCGGGCAACCTTCAGGTATTCGATTTCCGCGCGTGAAGCCGCGATCGTCTCATCATACCGCGCATTGAGTTCGGCTACGCTTAATTTGGAGGAAACAAGACCCTGGTCCCTCTCCGCAGCCAGGGCCTGTGCCTGATGGATTTCATCCTGGATGCGGAAACCTTTAAACAACGGCATGGTCACAGCAAAACCGCCTGAATAATCCTGCTTGGACAAAAGGTGCGCCTGGTTCACATCGCCCACGCTGGCAAGGCCCAGCAAAACGGGGTAATTTTCCGCCGTGCGCTCGGAAATCGCGGTGTGCGCAAGAGCGGCCTGCGCTTCGGCCGTGACGATCAAAGGGCTCGCCTCACCCGGCTGGATCGCGGAAAGGCCGGCTTCCGAAACCGCCTGCGGGGGCGGGCAGGCAACGCCCGTTTCCGGGATCCCGGTGAAAAGTTCAAGCCTGCGCAAAGCAATCCCATAGCGCTCGGCGTATGCCGCCTCAAGCATGGCTGCCTCATGCGTCTGGTCCGCAACCAGCAGATGTTCCGCAACCGAATGCTGCCCATTTTTAACAAGTTTATCAACCACCCCGGCGACCCTGGCAACATCGCTGCCGATGTCTTTCCAGGCTTCCTGCTGTCCGCGAAAACGCACTCCGTCGAAATAAATTTGAAGCGCAGCCAGGTAGACTTCAAAACGTATGATTTTCGTCCTCTCCTGCGCGGCGATCAGCTGCGCCTGAGCGGTTTTGAACCGCGCGTGACGTCCTAAATCAAAAAGAGACAACTGCGTTACCGCGTCTCCGCCCGGCCCGTCGCGGAAAGGAGATCCGGCCAGGCCGCGTACGCCCAGAGCGCCGTTCGATCCGGGGAAACCGTAGCTCTGCGTCCCTTCCAGGTCCAAAGTGGGGTAGTATTCGGATTGGATTATCCCTATTGCCTGTCGCGCCTGGGCTTCCTGCTGCATGGCCGCTTTCAAATCAGGACTTATGGCTTCCGCGGCGCGCAGGACTTCCGCTACATCAAGCTCACGCGCGGAACTGCCGGCGGCAAAATTCAAAGCCGGCAGAATGCAGATCAGCATGACCCCCGCCAGAACGGCGATCATCGGCCAGACCCTTCATAGTGCGGGCTTCCCGGGTCTTCTGGATCAAGAGACACTGATCGCGTAGAGGCCCGCGCCTGCAGGACGGCGAAAACGGACGGTAGAATTAACAGCGTTGCGATGGTGGCAAAGACCAACCCCCCTATCACTGCGCGCCCCAACGGCGCAGACTGTTTGCCGCTCTCGCCAATGCCTGACGCCATAGGCAGCATGCCCACAATCATTGCCCCGGCAGTCATTAAAATCGGGCGGAGCCTGCTGGAGGACCCGATAACCGCGGCTTCGTGCGCAGGTTTTCCTTCTAGCCGGCTGCGCTCCGCAAAAGTCACCAGCAATACGGCATTGGCCATAGCCACTCCTATGGACATGATCGCACCCATGAAAGACTGGATGTTAAGCGTCGTTCCCGTTGCCCAGAGCATGAGCACAACCCCCGAGATCACCGCGGGAACCGTGGAAACGGCCGCCAGGGACAGGCGGAACGACTGGTAATTCGCCGTCAGCAGCAGGAATATAACCACGATGGCCAGAAGCAGCCCTATGCGCAATCCGGCAAAGGTCTCGCGCATGGAGTGGATCTGGCCGCGCACATGAGCTGAGACTCCTGTGGGCCGTACTGACGCCACACTTTTAAGCGCCGCGTTGATATGATCGGACGCCTTACCAAGGTCTTCGCCGGCGATGTTCGCGGACAGGCTAAGCATGCGCTGCTGGTTGTAGTGGTCATACTCGCCTATAGTTGTGGTAGATATGACCGCAGCGAAACGGTGCAGAGGAACCGCTCCGATCCCCACCAGAGTCATGATATTTTTGACCGAATCTATGGATGTCATTATGTTTTGGGGCACTTCCACCTGTATCTGATAACCGATGCCGCTTTTGGCGTCTCTCCAGTACGTAGGCACTACAAAACGGCTGGAAGAAGTGGCCGAGACCACGGACTGTCCGATGGCTTTCATGGTGAGCCCTTCGAGCCCCGCTTTTTTGCGATCTACCTGTATGCTGACCGTAGGGTAATCCAGGGCCTGCTCCAGCTGCAGATCCCGCAGATCCGGAATTTTGGCCATAGCGTTCTCGACTTTTTCCGTATAGCTGCGCACGGCAGGCAGATCCGGACCGCTCAAAGCAACCTCCACAGGCGTGGGAGAGCCGAAACTCATGATCCGGCTGACTATGTCTGCGGGCTCGAAGGACGTTTTCGAGCCCGGCAATTCGGCCGTGAAACGCCGGCGCAGGCGTTCCTTGAGCTTTGGAATGCTGATATGCGCGGCTTTGTTTAGAGCAACCTGAAGAACCGCTTCCTGCGGACCGGACGTGAACAGATAGATCATGTTGATGGCAAAGCTCGCCGGCTGAACGCCGACAAAGCCGAGAGACATTTCCACATTCTTTTCGCCGGCTTCCGACTTAATAATGTCCAGAATTTTCAGGGCTTCTTTTTCGGTCTGGTCAATGTACGTTCCGGTGGGCGCGCGCAGACGTATCTGGAACTGGCCGGTATCCGCAGGCGGGAATATTTCTGTGCCAAGCCTGCGCCCCACAAAAATAATTATCAGCCCGGCGGCAATCAGGTAGGCGGGCAGAAGAAGGCCCCGCCAGGAAATAACCCTGCGCAGAGAAGCGCCGTAGCGCTCCTGCCAGCGGGCGAATTTCCCGGGACCTTCTTCTTTCGAGCCTAAAACCCAGGATGACATCACAGGCAGGAATGAAACCGACAGCATAAAAGACGCGGCCATGGAAAAGCCCACTGCCAGAGAGAGCGGCACAAACAGGGCGCGGATGGAGCCTGTCATGAAAAAAGACGGCAAAAATACGGCCAGAACGCAGAGCATGGCAAGCGCCCCGGGCAGGATAATTTCCCGGGTCGCATGCAGCACGGCATGGACCAGCTTTTCTCCACGGGAAAGATGCGTATGGATATTCTCAATGACGACCGTAGCCTGATCAACCAGCACGCCTACAGCCAGAGCCAGGCCGCCCAGGGTCATGATATTAATGGTCTGGCCGGTAAGCCAGAGAGCGAAAATCGCAATTAATAAAGCCAGCGGAATGGTGATGACCACCACTGCCGCGCTGCGCAGGTCCCGGAGGAAAAGGAGCACCATCAGTCCCGTAAGAAGCGCTCCCATGGCGCTTTCCAGAGCCAGGGCACGGATCGCGCGTGTAACATGCACGGACTGGTCAAACTCATAGGTCACCTTGACGTCCTTAGGCAATACATCCTGAAAACGGCGCAGGTTCTTGCGCACTAAAGCCACTACAGCGAGCGTGGATGCGTCGGCGCGTTTGGTTACCGGGATATATATGGCTCTCCTGCCGTTGACCAGGGCGTATCCCGTCTGGATATCGGTGGCATCTTCGACCTTTCCCACATCGCGCAGGAAAACCGTCGGGTAGGTGCCCAGGCGAAGAGGAACATCCCGCAGATGCTGAATATCGGTAACCGGAGAATTCATCGGGACAATGGGATACCGCCCGGACATAATCAGGTTCCCCGCAGGAGTTATCACGTTGGAATCGTTGATTGCCTTAACCACGTCCTCGAGAGAGAGGTTCCGGGCGCGCAGGGCTTTTGGATCAATCGTGACGACGATCGTGCGCTGACTGGCTCCAAAGGGAGGCGGCGCCGAGACTCCGGGGAGAGTCGCAAAAAGCGGGCGCACCCGGTTTAAAGCCAGGTCCTGAATCTCGCCAATGCCGCGCGACGGGCTGGAAAAGACCAGGTCTCCTATGGGAACACTGCCCGCGTCAAAACGCAGCACAAAGGGGGTAACGGTTCCGGGAGGCATGAAGGCGCGGGCGCGGCTGACTTCGGAAACCGTCTCTGCCATGGCCTCGGCCATGTTGGTTCCGGGATGGAACTGGAGCTTGATAAGGGCTGCGCCCTGGATGGACTTTGTCTCTATATAGTCGATGCCTGTGATGTAAAGGAAATGGTACTCATAGTAATAGGTGATGAATCCTTCCATCTGCTCAGGGCTCATGCCGCCGTAAGGCTGGGAAACGTAAATAACGGGAATCTGCAGGTCAGGGAAGATATCGCGCGGCATGCGCAGGAGGGCAAAGGCAGCGCACAGGACTGCGGCGCACATGAGCACAATAACCGTAATCGGTTTGCGCAATGACCAGTTAACGGGGCTCATTCAGGGGCAGAGAGATTTCCTTTCGCCGCTATATGACATATCAATAGAACCTTAAGTTGCATCTTTACAGGTTACAGCTTTGTCTAATTAATAGGAAAAAGGGAGAGTAGGGGGCATTGGTTATGAAGACTTTCGTAGGATTCCTGGCAGTGGTTTTTCTGACTGCCGCATCCGTCTACGCGGCAACTGAAATGTTGTCGCCCGGAACATATATGGCAACCATCACGCCTGCTGTCGATTCCAAGGCAGCTTCTGATATCGAAAGCAGGCTCAGCCAGATAGGGGAAATCAAGGATGTGGCCGTAAAACCGGACGATTCTTCAGTTCATTTCACGGTGAAGGAGAGGGAAGAAGTCGCCCTGCTGCGGCTGCAGGATGCCGTAAAGACCGCAGCGCCGGATCGTTTAATGGGAACTCCCGCTATTCAACGGGAGCCTTCCCAAAAAACCGGAGTATCGGGTTACGAGCCATGACGCTGAAATACCACAACACCCACATCTGAATTTCAGATGTGGGTGTCTGGTATTAGAACCTGGAATTAATTATTCAGATTTTTACTTTCTGAATAGCGGCTTCTTCTTTTTCAATAACACTGACCGGCAGGGGAGCATACCCCAGGTTGGTGGCAAATTTCTGGCCATCTGTAAGCATCCATTTCATGAAACCCACCAGCGCCTCACCCTTTGTTTTATCCGACGGATTTTGATACACCAGCAGCCAGGTGAAGGTCGATGCCGGATAGACGTCGGCTCCCTGCGAGTTGGTGATGGAAACGCGGAAGTCATCGGGCATGTTGCCTGCAGCGCCCGCAGCCGCAGCCGTAACCGATTCCAGAGAACACTGAACATATTTCCCCGACTTGTTCTGCAGGGCTCCGTAGCTGATTTTGTTCTGCGTGGCGTAGATCAGTTCAACATAACCAATGGAATTCGGCGTCTGCCGGACCAGACCGGCCACCCCTTCATTCCCTTTGCCGCCCAGACCGACTGGCCAATTCACCGATGTCCCTTTGCCAACCTTAGACAGCCAATCGGGGCTGATCTTACTTAAGAAGTCTGTCCAGCAGAAGGACGTGCCTGAACCATCGGAACGATGGATAACGACGATCGGCGCTGCGGGTAATTTTACGTCCGGATTCGCCTTTTGAATCTCGCGGTCGTTCCATGAAGTGATGGTTCCCAGAAAAATGCCCGCAATCGCCTTCTGTGAAAACTTCAAGGAGGCAGTTACGCCTTCGACATTGTAAACAGGAACAACACCGCCCATCACTGTGGGGAAATGCATGATCATGTCCGGAGCGGCTTTTAACTGCTCGTCAGACATGGGCCCGTCCGTAGCGCCGAAATCAACCGTTTTGGCTGTGATCTGGCGAATTCCCCCGCCGGAGCCAATAGACTGATAGTTGAATTGGATGTCCGGATGAATCTTGTGATATTCATCGAACCATTTGGAGTAAATTGGGTAAGGGAAAGTAGCGCCTGCGCCATTTACCAGGAGCGCATCCGCCCAGACATTGCAAGAACCGGCGAGAAGGCTTGCGGCCAAACTTAGAGCGGAAAATTTCTTAAACATGGTCATCTCCTTGTGTTTTTAGTTGTCCTGGGAACTCCGGTCCCCTTATCGGGGACCGGAGCCCATGGACGGTTAAGACTTAGAACATCACGTATGTGGTGAACTGCGAGCGATTATCATAGGCGTAGGTATTGGCTGCGTCCGTGTAAGTCGTTTTGATCTGAGCAACTTCCAACCCAAATTTCAGCCATTTCAACGGTTGATAGAGTATGTTGCCGAAGAAATACTGATCGCGCGGTGACAGACTGGTGCTGGCAGTAAAGTCCGCTAGGTTCAGAATACTTTCATCCGCGAAACCACCGTTAATGGACCATTTGGGGCTCGGGAAAATGTACTGCAGGCTGGCGCGATAGGTCTGCACATGGAGCAGTTCCACAGCCCCGGTAGCGCTGATGGCAGCCATACCGGAATCGATAGCCGTCTGCGGAGTCAGACCATTAGCCTGTGCTGCTGCCGCCGTAACACTGGTTATGGTGCTGAGGCCACCCGTTAAACCGGCAATTTCCAGACCGCCTATACCAGTTCCATTACAGTATTCGCCCAGAAGAGACAGCGTGTTGGAAGCATTCTTCCCATCCGAAGAAGGGATAATGGGAATAAAGGCATCCAGCGCTATGGCGGAGCCCGTAGGACTGCCATCTCCAGTACGGATCGGGATTATAGCTCCCGACGCTGCCAATGATAGCCCTTCCATGCTGCTTCCGGATCCGGCCCAGACACCGGCCGTTGTCTTTGTAGACGCCAGGCGGATACCGGCATGATATTCCGGAGACTGTCCATTCATTTCCGCAGGCTTGGCAAAATCCAAGGCGGTTTCCAGAGTCCAGGAATCTCCCAGCTTCTGGGTATTTGTCGCCCGGATCTGCGGGAAGCGGCGGTAGAGCATGCCAACCGTAGGCGCAACGTTCGGTTCCGCAGGGAAGTAGTGCGGCTGCCATCCCAGGAGTGACCATGTCTGGCCAACCTTAAAATTCCACTGTCCATCCGTGAAATTGCCATAAGCATGACGAATACGGATTGTTGGGTTATTGAACAGGTCTCTTTCTGACATAGACCCAGGCGTGCCGATGTTCGAGGTTTTGAGCGTGCTGCCAGAGAGACTGGTGCCGACAGCCGTGTTGGCTCCAGCAGTCTGAGTTTCGGCATTGTCACCCAACGCATCGAGTTCAACAATGGCTTCCGATTTCAGCCCGAAGTCAGTCTCAGGCATCGTTACATCAAACCCGAGGCGGCTGTTCCGGACGCTATCTATTGTTCTGCCGTTCTGTCCCGCCCATGTGCTTGCCTTAGGCACCAGCGGATTGTCCAATTCTTCCAATGAACTGATCTGTTTGGCATCATTAATCACATCATTTTCCATAAACCCATACATCCGGATGCTGACATTCGGTATGGATTTAACTGTTAAGGTCGCCGTTTCATCTGCCATGACATGGGAAGGAATAGTCCCCCCGATAACGAGTAAAGCTGCGAGAACGGCGATTACTTCCCGCACCTTTCCCTTTTTATTGTGACTGTTCATTCTATACGCCCTCCATTTGTTGGTTTGTTGTTTCATTTGATGTTTTATTCCGTTTCCGTTTCCGTCAAGAAACTACCTTGTTATTTTTTTGAGTTACAGTATGCTGTATAAAGAAGCGGGCGCCGCCCGCAAAAAGGGAAAAAGGGCGCCGCCCGCCAAAGCGTGATCCTATGCGACTTCCCTGAGACTTTCCTTTTTGTAGGTTCATAAAATTCTTCGGTAGCTATTCTCTTTCCCCTTAAGCGGCTTCGCGGATTCGTCGCAGTTGTAATTCCACCGCCCGGATTCTCCAGGCCAGAGCGTCTCCAACCAATTTTTCAGTTTCCATTTCATGAATCAGGTTATTTAGTGTCTCGGCCTGTTTGCGGATGCTCGCCGCAAGGAACTCTTCTTTCATCTGGATCACCATGTCAGTGACCTCCCTTGTGATTTCTATTGTTGCGGGTATTGTAAAGGCAAACCGGCAGGAAGCCCATTGTGACGATGTAAAGTCTGTATGACAAATGGATGACGGCATGTAAGATAACTCCCACAAAAAAAGAGGGCGGTATCCACAAAAAGGGAAAGGGATACCGCCCGAAAACATTCGTCTGTCGATTAAGCTGCGTTGTGTTGTGTTAAGCTCTCGGGCAGCGGAAGATTTGGCACTATTTTCCTGGCTTTATCAAACGCTTCCAGGGCTTTTAAAATATCCTGTGTGGTATGAGTTGCCATAGTGCTTACCCGGATCCGGGATTGACCCCTTTTGACTGCGGGGAACGTGACCGGACTGACATAAACCCCAAGCATATGAAGGGCGCGGGTCATTTGATAGGCGGTCAGGTCTTCACCTAGGATAATGGGGATGATCGGCGTTTCGCTGTGAGCCGTGTTGTACCCCAGCTCCTGAAGTCCTTTCCTTAATAAACCTGTATTTTCCCGCAGGCGAATAAGCCATTCTGGTTCATTTTCAATCACGTCGATGGAGGCGATCAGTCCTGCGCACACTGCCGGAGGGAGCGCCGCGCTGAAAACGAAGCCGCGGGCCACATGTTTCAAATAGTCAACCAGGATCTTTGGTCCTGCGGCGAAACCGCCAATACCTCCCAGCGCTTTACTGAGGGTTCCCATGACCAGATCAATCCTGCCGTGAAGTCCGAAATGTTCCGGCGTCCCGCGGCCCCTGGCTCCAAGGACCCCTGTGGCATGCGCTTCATCGATGATGACAACCGCCTGATACTTGCGCGCCAAGCGGTAGACGTCCGGCAGATTGGCGATATCGCCGTCCATGCTGTAAACACCGTCAACAATAATGGCGAGGTTGCCCCTGCCTTTTGAGACCTCCAGCTTAATGGCCAGATCACGCATGTCGTTATGGCCGAATACACGAAAGGGGATTTGGGCAAACCGCAAGCCGTCAACCAAACTCGCGTGAATTCTTTCGTCAATAATGGCCAAATCTGAAGATTTCGAAAGAAAACTTGAGAGTGTCGCTACGTTTGATACATACCCGGAACTATAGGCGACTGCCGCTTCTGTCCCTTTAAAATTGGCCAAACGCTCTTCAAGTTCCTCGTGCAGATTGAATGTTCCGCCAAGGAGCCTGACAGATCCGGCGCCTATCCCGTACTTTTCCAGAGCATTGCGCGCCGCTTCCTTAACCTTCGGGTGAGTAGTCAACCCAAGATAATTATTGGAACCAAACATAAGCATGTCCTGGCCGTTGATCACAACGTGGGCCTCCGAAGACGACTGGAGCTTGCGCATGTAGAAATAGAGCCCCCCGGCGCGCAATTCATCGGAATGCTTGTTGAAAGCTCGTACTTTGTCGTAAATGTGATAGTTTTGCGGATTTGGGTCGCAGACCGTCTGGGCAGAAAAAGGGATTGCAACTTTTAGCGTTTCCATGATTTCCTTTATCCCTTTTTGTGATTTGAATCTTACCTGATACGTTTCCTGAATTCTGTATCAGATTTGTAAAAGATACATGACGAATAAATGACATAACTGTCACACACAATTCACATAGAATTTGCAGGCCTGCAATAGGTTATTCAGCCCACCCCTGTTAAACTTGATCAATGGATTTCACAGAACTTTTTCGAAGCCTTTTAAATTTTTCTTCCGATTCAGGTTCACACGGAGGAGTATCTGATCCTTTAAATGAAGATTTAATTGACGGCGTCAGGAAGTACAGAACCGTCTGGATTTCTGACCTGCACCTTGGAACGCGCAACTCACAAACACGCTTTCTGCTCGATTTCTTGCGCAGAACAGACTGCGATTATCTCTACCTGGTAGGAGATATTATTGACGGCTGGCAGCTTAAGAAAAGCTGGTATTGGCCGCAGTCGCACAACGACGTTATTCAAAAAATCCTGCGCAAAGCGCGCAAAGGCACTTCCGTTTACCTGATCTCCGGCAATCATGATGAATTCCTGCGCGCTTTTGGAAAACAGGTCTTCGGCCGGATCACCATTGCCTCAGAAATTATTCACCGAACTGCCGACGGCAAACAGCTTCTCGTCCTGCATGGCGATCAATTCGACAATGTCGTCAAATTCGCGCGCTGGCTGGCAAGGATCGGCGATGAAGCTTACGAAGTGGCTCTGGTCATCAACCGGATTTTCAATCATTTCCGCTTGAAGCTGGGATACCATTACTGGTCCTTCTCGGCGTACTTAAAAAACAAGGTCAAAAATGCGGTTAACTTTATTTCCTCATTCGAAGAAGCGGTTGTTCAGGAATGCCGGCACCGTAAGCTGGACGGCATCGTCTGCGGACACATTCATAAAGCGGAAATCCGCGAGTGTAACGGCGTTCTTTATTGCAACGACGGCGACTGGGTGGAAAGCGCCACTGCCCTGGTAGAGCACTTCGACGGCCGGCTGGAGATGCTTTCCTGGATTGAGATCATGTCCCCGGAAAAATCCCGGCAAGAGAATGCCCCGCCGGTTGCGGTGAGCGTTTCATGATCCCACCACCTCATTGCACACCGACGGCGGGTATTGTCGTACCCAATGAGGTGGTGGGGTGAAAATTCTCATCACATCGGTCCGGACAGGCTGCGGCCATGTGCGCGCGGCAGAAGCCATCCGTGAAGCGCTGCGCCGCACTGCGCCGGAAATTGAAACGCTTCATATCGACGCAACAGATTATGCGGCGCCGGCATTCCGGCGTTTATATCTGGACGGCTATCGCTTTGCCGTGAACCGCGCGCCATCCCTGTGGGGCCGCCTTTATCACTTCTGGGACCGCCGACAGCCTGAGTCAAAACTCACTCCCATTTTCTGCCGCGCTCAGAGATCATTCGTTTCGCGTTTTTTTGGTTGCGTCAGGAATTTTAAACCCGACTTGATAGTTACCACTCATTTCCTTATCCCTCAGCTTATGGCGATTGCTCCGGATGAAGCTTTGCGATCCATCCCGCTCGAATGCGTGATTACGGATTACAGCATTCACCCCTTCTGGATTTCCCGCAACATCTCCCGGTATTATGTAGCGCATGAAGGTCTGGTCAAAGCGCTCGCGGCCAGGGGAATTCCAAACGAACGCATTTCAGTAACCGGTATTCCGGTTCATCCGGCATTTACGGACGCGGTAAATCTTGCGGCCCTCTACAGGAAATTCCATCTCGACCCCGTCCGGCCTGTTCTGGTTATGCTTACCGGCGGTCTGGGGCTTGCGTCTCTGGAAAAAGCGGTCAACCGGATTCTGACTCTGCCCGGAGCTTTCCAGGTGGTTACGATTTCAGGGAACAACGCGGAACTGCGCGAACGCCTGAACCGTATCACGCCTCCGCCGGCGATGACGCTGCACAATCTCGGCTATGTAGATAACATGCATGAGCTCTTGAGCGTCTCGGACATAGTTATCACCAAACCCGGCGGCCTGACCGTTTCTGAATGTCTGGCCAAGAAAAAACTGATGATTCTGATTTCTCCGATCCCGGGACAGGAGGAACGCAATGCGCGCTTCCTTGCTTCACAGCACGCTGCGCTGAGAGCTCCCGCTTTTGAGGATCTGCCTTCCATTGTTCTGCTCACCATGAGCGAACCCCTGCTACGGCAGGAACTTGGGAAAAATATCACCCGATGTTCCCGGCCCAAAGCCGCCTTCGCGATAGCCGAAAATATAATCTCGCATTCAATGGTTGCATGATTCGGGAATTTGTCTTTGTTCTTGTGGCCGCCTATATCTGGGCCAAACTGGAAATTGAAATCGAAGGCACCGGCGGCTGGGCCGCAAACCTGCCGACCTGGCGGATAAAACATCCTCTCCTTAATATTGCCTTAGGGGACCGCCCCCTGACGGGTTACCATCTGTGGGCTTTTTCCTTCATTATTGCGGTTTTCCACATGCCGTTTGTTTGGTCATGGACATGGAATGCCCGGCTTGAATTCCGGGCCATCTCCTGGATTTTTGTTTTCTGGGTGGTGGAAGATTTGGTCTGGTTTCTGGCTAATCCCGCTTTCGGATGGAAAAATCACAATCCCCATAAAGCCACATGGCATACTAAATGGTTGTGGGGACTCCCTGCCGACCACTGGCGGATGCTTCTCTGCGCAGCAATCCTTTTCATTTTTTCATTGCGTTAGTGTGATACCGCTTGCGCCGATTCAGGTTCAGGGGTCGTTTGGCGAGATGACGAGAGGGATCTTTTGCAAATCTGTCAGTTTATATTGACCCTCCTGGAAATAGCCGAGAACTTGAACTGAAGTTTCAACCAGGTGGCGCAGTACCCCCCATCCTTGTTTTTTCAGGAGAGGACCGTCTACTGGACTACGGCGATCAAAATATCCGATACCCGTATGCAGCCCTTGGCGCGCCAGTACTGCTTCCATCAGTTCAAACAGGATTTTTTCCCGGCCTTTTCGCACATAAACATGGCCCCACTTCAGGAAGCGGAAGTCGTCAGGATTGAAAATTCGTCTCATCAAGGGAATATGCGGCAGGAGATCCCTCGCAACTGAGCCGCCAAACCCGCCCAGAGAATGGATCTGCCAGCGCTGAAAATCAGCCTGAACTCCAGCCACTATCCCTTCTTCGTCCTTAAGTACATAATAGGAACCGAGTCGGATGGCGGGATCTTTTTCGAGAAGAAGATGCCCATGGTAGCGTTCCTTTAAAAGATGGTCAATCCAGGGAATCTCGTGCTCCTGCAAAAGGGTGACCCCGGAAGAATTTTTCGGGAAGAACCTGCTGAAGGCGATGACCTGAAATTGTCCAAGACGCCGGTATCCCAGGGATTCTGACAGATGCAGCGATTTGAGATTGCCGGTTTCAACATAGGCATAAATAATCCCCTTTTCATTTAATTTGCGCTTATAGTAATCCAAGCTTTTCCCGTACATGATTCTTCCAAAACCCCGCCCCAGCGCTGAAGGGACAACAGCCGCCATGCTGTGATAGAGACATGGTTCCCATGTTCCGTTCACCTGCAGAGTCTTCACCTGGTCTGCCCGCATGGCCACAATTTTTCCATTCCTGCGGACCAAAAAATACTGGAAACCGGTAGTGTGCTGTAGAATCTCCCGGACGTTTTTCAGGGTGTAACGGGCTTCGTCCGTGCCCCAGACAACTTGTTCTAGAACAGAAACAATCTCCTCCGAAAGAGGGCGCCGTTCTTCGATATGGATTACGTCTTCCAGCAGAGCAGGAGGCATGGATTGCATTGTGGCACGAACGGCGGCGAAATGGAGTCATGGCGGAGTAAAAACTGGATGACAGCAGGGTGACGGAGATATCTCAGGCCGCCGCTTTGAGCGCACCAGGCGAAGTCACTTTTCCGCTAAGAGCAGGCGCTTTACTGATTCTTGCGAGATCTTCGTGTGCTATTGTGCCCCCATCTGGATAGAGCAGCCTGAAATAATCATGGCTTGGAATAATGGTTTCAAAATCGATCAGTTTCCCGGCGGCCTCCCTTAACTCGAAGAGAAAATCAAAATATTTGCGAAGTGCTTCTTGCGCGTCCTTAAGAGGATCGGGGACATTCGCGCTTATATCGTTTCGCTGATCAGGCAGCGCTGCGTTCGGGGTGGCCATGAGCTGTTCCAATTCTCTGAGTGACTGGCCGACGAATCCATCAAGACGTCTCCTGTCCCGTGCCATAATCAGGGCAACCAGAAGATGCGCTCGAATTTTGAAAGTGAACATTCTCGCCTGCTCCGGCATCGATCTGGCGAGTTCTATGGCCTTGTCGGCAATACGGTCAAGTAAAATCAATGACACTTCGTAAGGGTCCATCATTTGACCTTCAAAAGATATTTGTTCCAAGGCAGACTCTGCCGCCATAACTGTCAGGCCGGTCGCGCCCAGATACTGTCTGACATCTTGAATGTCTGCATATTGTCCACTTTTCATATCCTGCTGTGCCCGCCTGAGCCCATTGGGCCCTGCGTAAAGGCCCTGCAGAACTTCGCTGTCGTCATTTCCGGTTCCACTGTGCGCATACCGCGGGACTGCTATGTCGATGCCTGCAATACCCAATAAATCTTTCTTATTCCTCTCCCGGCTGTTAGCGTCTTCGATATCCTGTTTGCTAACGTGGGCAGTGTATATTCCCAAGCGCACGGGTGCGCGATTCTGATCATCAATTTCATAACGCGGCGCGATATAAATACTATGTGCATTGTCAACCAGGTAAGCGCGCTGGCCCTTATCCTTAAACGCCTGCGCATGGTACAGAAGATTAAGCACATTGAAAGCTCCGGAAATCAGTTGTTCATTCGAAGGCATATCAAATCCAAAAGAGGCTTTAGCATCTCCAGTCCTCAATACGATGCCTGTCCTGATCAGTGGATCAAACGGCTGTTCAGCCAATCCGGAAGCGATCAGGACCCCTATACGGCTGTCTTTCAAGGCTGGTATTTCGTAGCCGTGCTGATTGCGTATTGCTTCCTGGACGTCTGCCCATTTTTTCAACAAATAACTATGAGCCTGAAGCATGTCAGCCACCATGGTGGTTTGACTGGTGAGAAAATATACGGGCAGTCGTTGACTTTCGGGCAAACCTAATTGATCCTGCATAGCGTTTAGCCTGGCTTCCAGCGCATTCCTGGTGGCCTCATCTCTGACCACAATTACAATCAAATCCAAAGAGAAGGGCCTATTAGGATCCGAGTCCGGCGTAGCGGAAGCAAGGATCTGCTCCAAAAACATTTTTTGGGCGGCGTCTTCAGTAGACGCACGGGCGGGTAAGTCTTTATAGCTTTTACTTTCCAACTCATTTATCCTGGATGTGACAAATTCTCTTCGGGCTTCAAACGCGGCCTGCCAGTGTGTAATCCAATATACGGCAATCGGGAAAGTGATAATGGAAGTCCAAAGCCGGAGCAGCGCAAAAGCAGACCCGTTAGGCGACATGCAAACGGAAATGACAAGCAAGACAAAGCCCAGCAAGCCTGCAGCACGCCCATATATCTGACGATGCGATTTTTGCACCTGGTCTCCCGAGTACATATCAGGCAGGTTGGCAATAAGCTTGTCCACCGCTTCTACGGCAGCTTTAGACAGTTCATAATCCTCCATATCTTCCTGCTCTAACTCGATAGGTGAGGCAGCCCCGAACTGCGGGATCCGCGGGAACAGCCCCGGCAGCATTTCATTGCCCGCTTTGCCCATTTTAAAAACTGATACTGCAAGCTTGGATTTCGTAATTTTTCTTCCCTGTTCGATTCTCAGCCATGCGAGAGCAACACCTTGCACCAGGTCCGAAAGATAGATTCCTTTTGCCCCCCCAATACGGCCAAAACGGCGGACAAATTTATAACCAGCCAGATTGGCGGCGGCAAATGCGTGATCCCCCACCATACGGGAGGCAACCGCATATTTCAGGATCTGCACAGTTCGCAGGCGCGTCAACTGCAGGCGCGACTTTTCCTGGTCTGTTCCGGGAGCTGGCAATTGATCAAGTTTATGAAGCGTATCCTCGGCGAGATACATTAGTTCTTCATGAAATCTGTTGAATACGGTTATCCTACCGGGGTTCCCAATGATCGTTGGTTCGAAAGCTTTAACGGCAAGAATTGGGATCAGCCGGTTGAAAAGATTATCCAGAGTGTGGGCGCTGAAAATTACGGGGTCGTCGTTTCTCGTAAGCCCTTCGGTCAGCAGTTGTTCCCACTCCTCCAGTTCCGTATTTTTCGGACGCTTCATTTCTTCCGCCGGGATGCCTGTCCAATAGTGGTACCATATGTAGCCAAAACCAATAACAAAAGCCCCCAACAACTCCAGCCATAAATAGGCAAAATGAATCGACGACCCCAACACAAACATGACAAACGACCCGCCAATTGCGAGTTTATATCTATCGTCATATTTACGATTGGTCAATTCTGAGTAGATATAAGGTCTATTTTTGCTGGGGTCCCGTAAATTTTTGTGGAACAACAGATAGCCTGTTCCACCGCCTACAAATATTGACAGGAAGTTCGGTACTGATTGCTGAAGCTGATGTTCTACGCCAGCCCACGCAGGCGCCAGCAGAAATGCCAAACAAATCAGGACTGCCGATCCCCCCGCGATCAATGCCGTCCGGTTAATCAAATTGCTGACTTGGGCATCAACTTCCCGTACAGGAAGCGGATCAATAAGCGAACCTTTGGAAATCGCTGTCTCTATTTCTTCAGGTTTGCCAGGTTTTCCTAAATAAGCGTCTATCGCCTGACCATATCGTTTCTCTTTCCGGTCATTCCATAGCCACAGCCCTCCCGCAATACAAACAGGTACCGCAAGCCATGCGGAATACGAAACCCCATAAAAGGACAGAGAAAGGAAAACCGGCAAAGGCGCAGACGCGTTCGGTTGATTGTTTTGTTTCGCTTTTATCCTCTTTTGAATTCTGCCTATCATCCTGTTCAGATGTCTTTTTTCTTTCCGGCTCAACTCACTGGTATGGGAGGGATTTAATTTTATGTATATATCTTCAAGATTAAGGGCTTTTCGGTTATCCTGCCCCATGTCTTCCAGAACTCCATAAATCCGGAGCATCCTTCTATCCTGCTTCATCAAGCCTTCCTCCGGAGAGCCGGGAGGCGGCACGGGCGTTATGCGCGGTACCCGTAAGATCCATCTCAACGATACAATCAACGCTGCCAGGCCGAAACCACCTTCCATTATTTCTTTGAGAATCAACTGCAGCGGATAGGGAACATAAGAATCCAAATCTTTTGCCGCGTACGGCACTATAGGAGGATGCGTAGATGCCTGTGGCGATGGCAGAGCCGGAGGGGCAGCAGGTTGCACGCCGGGAGCAGGAGCGGGTGCAACCGGATGAACCGGAGCTGGCGCCACCGGTGGAGTTTGAGCGGGCGGAACTGTGGTAGCCGGAGCAGGCGCGACTAAATGCGCTGGAGCTGCCGGCGCTTGATGTAGATTCGGAAAATGCGAAGAGAAGGGAAAACCTTGATGGCCGGGCGAGACAGGATGCAGCGGCAGGCAGCTGAACGAATGCCAATCCACCATTTTAGGATCAGTTACCACATCCAGATGAGGTTTGAAAAATTCCGGGATCCAGACCTGATTCCCCATAATGCCATGCGGGTTGGCCGTTTTAATGACCTCTGTCATTGCTTCAATTTCTTTTCCGGAAAAATTCGGGATCGCCTGACCGGGCTGATAGATCTGGTGATCCATAATGAGAACTTTCTGGGCCAGGTCATGTATCGGCTGCGGGCCTGCATGACTGACATCAACCCTCAGCATATGAAGATGCCTGACGTAATCTACGAGTTCCTGATTGTCAGGCTGATGATGCAGCGTCTGGGTTAGTAAATCGCGATGCAGGGAAAAACCGTCCGTTCCGTTCACTAAATTCTGAACCAGATGATTTATATATCCGGGGTTGATTTTATCGTAATCGGTAACCGTCGGCAGGCCGTTAATTCCCGGGACGGAAAACATTTGCGCGCCATGCATTACGTGGTCAACACCCTGCTGCGCAACAGGCGCAATATGGTGCACGGCCGGATGGAGCGCGGTTGCCGCCAAGGAATGAGCGGCTAAAGGGAAAGACACCATAACCAGCAGCAACAACAGAACCCCAGCTATCAAAATAACCTGCCTGTGCCCTGCCAGGGATGTGAACATAGAGGCGCCTGATCTGCGTTTTTGTCTGTTATTGCCAACCGAAGCGCCCGAGGCGCTACCGGAAACTCCGCCGTCGCGAGGCAGTTCATGAGGGAATTCGGATAAATAAATCTGTTCCCAGCCACGGTCAGTTTTGTACCCTCTGGAATCTTCCAAATTCAGAGACTCCCCGTTGAAGCGATAAACATCAAGGAATAACTGTTCCGGCTTCTTAATGGAACCGACCACACCGTTAAGCATCATGCCTTCCTGCTCGGGGAAAGAGTTACCTGCAAGGTTAGCCAGCGTCCGTTTAATTGTGGAATCGCTGAAATATTCCTTATTCCGCATCATGAGCCCCATGACGCGGATCACTGAAGCCTGTTCATCCGGGTTACCACGGAAAGGCGGCTGTCTAATATCGGCTTCAAAAAACTGCAGCAGACGAGGATGCGCCCGACTGTAGGCTTCTACCTCGGGGTCCAACAGTGAGATACGCACCAGAGAACCGTCTTCCTGTGCTTTTGCCTGCATGAAACGTTTCTCAAGCGTTTCAATAGGTATATTCCGGACGGGAAATCGTTCCCTGCCGACAAGAGTGTTCCCCCGGGTGGACATCCATCGTTCCAGCTTGTCCCGGACCCACTTGGAGAAATAATCCGCCAGAGTCCAGCGCACCCAAAGCCGGCCTGGATTTACGGGCACAGCCTGGATTAAATGCCCGCTGGCGTCAAAAATCAGCCGGTAGCCATCGAGCATTTTGTCGGAAATCCAGAAGGATAACGACTTGTCATACGCCCGTATGGAAACAAAACTCGACAGGTCATTTTCTTCGATCCGGCGGGCAAGTCCCATGGAAGTAATGCCATCCGAAACGGCCCAATCGTCGATAATAATCGTTTTATCTGGAGCTTCCTTGTGCAGCCGGAGGATTTCATCGATGATCAGACCGCATGTTTCGTCACCCCGACCGTCCCATGTACGTCGATTGATCGGGATACCGCCTCTGCGCCCGGGTTTACGGTCACCTTCTTTCGCCAGGATCCCGTTGTATTGTTTATGCCGCAGGATGCCGCGAAGATCTGCCAATCTGGGATCTTCCGGATTTTTCTCTTTTAAATCGGCGTAAAGTTCGAGAAGCTCGCTATATCGGGAAAGGTCCTGATTAAGGCGCAAGGCCGCAGCTGTTTCCCGGTAACCTGGAGCGTCATAATCCAGATTCCTGAAATTCTCGAAAAGTTCTTCAAAATTGCTTCCCATCAAATTGACGTATGACCATAAAGCGAATGGATTGGCCGGCTTATGGAAACCCTGGACAAAATCGATGCCCACAAAACGCCGGGCATGACGCAGAGCCTCATGGAGAGACAGGGGGGTCTCTGAGGCCTGGTTCGAAAGCATGGCACGCAGTATACGGAAACCCGACAGCGTGGAGGCGCCCGCGCGATACGCACATGAAAGCCTGGGAACTACCGTCTGCTCTTCGAATGACCGAACCGGAGAACCGATGAACCGGGGAACCGGGGAAAAGACATCGCTCCGGTGCTCCAGCGCTCTGGTGCTCCGATTCATGGATACATGGATTCCTGAAGCCCAGACTGGGTCTCCGAGGGAAACGGCGCAGCAAAGCGCAATGCCGATGATCCGCTTGAGGGTCATGAAGGAAAAACGCAAAAAGGGAAAAGGCTGCACGAAGAGCATGCCTCCAAATTGAACGGCTATTTCCCTTTTTGTTATCGCTGCAGCAGCAGAAAACATCTGCGGCATTCGACGAGAAGATTGTAGCTGGATGCAGGGAATTTATCGATAGAGCGAAGGGCTAAAAATCGAGGGCAAAAGGTCCCATGAAATTTCGGGACTTTTTGTCATGCAGTTGTCACATTATGAGGGATCATTGGATTGCGTCGTAATACCACTGCGGAGTCTTGGCTGCCATTGCTTGAGGAGTTGAATTCCATCCGGGAATAAATCGGGGATTGATCCTGAACGTTTCCGGGACATCAGCCATAAGCTCAGAGTAACGTTCAGGAAACGGTGCGATGAAATCCTCGGCGATGGTCTCAGCAGGCGTCCAGAACCAGCCCCGTTTATCCCAAATTTGGGCCAGCGTAAAATCCTTTAAGATGTGAGAAAAGATGATTTTTGCTTCCTGATAGCGCCCCTCGCGATCGCAGATCTCCGCGCAGACAAAATAGCTGGCGGCCACGTCATTGAGCGCCCAGTAATCGTGAATGCGCTGAAAAGATGCTACCGTGCCGTCATAGAAAAGAAAGCCGCCCACTGCCTTCTCTTTGCGCGCTTCCAGCCTTCCGGCGTCTTCTTCCCACAGGTGGATCGTCGCCCGCGATTGCCTCCAGGCCTTGTCGTATAGCCCGGACTCGAACAGCTGCCAGGCCCTGATAGACATTTCCTCGCTGGCGCCATAAAGGATTTCCGTTCCAGGATCGCGGACCGTTTCATAATGATACGACGCTTTTTTTACGTACCACTTCCCTGAAGGTTTAAGATCCGTATCAGATAAGGGTTCATAGCCCATCCCGGCAAAAATCCGCCAGGCCAAAGGCGCCACGGCATTAGCAGGATGATCTCTTGCCGGCTGCGGAGCGGGCCAGCCGAACAGATAAAATCTTCCCCTTGTAGCGAGTGGATAGCTGACACCGGAGGCTTCCGTGCGGAAAGCGGCGGCATCCATGGCATCGGCGTATTCTTTTGCCTCCTGCAGCCAGCCTTCGGCCACACCAAGAACCCGGTCGCGCTGCGGACCTTCCGGGAGTTCAAAAGCCTGGTTCACGGCATGAACCGCCATGTCCTGCAGCGCTACAATAAACTGTCCTGTTCCTTCGTACCAGATCAGACGGTGATCGTCTCCTTCGGGGCGATGCCAATTCGGATCCATGATACGTTCATGCAGCGCATCTTCATAAGTGGCTTTTGCCGTCCGCTGATCAACGCAATCAATGCCTTTTAAACGACCTACCTTCACCAAGAATTCTTCGTGCAGGCGCTTCATCAGACGGCGCAGAGGAATTCCCATTTTTTCGAATGTCCCCGGCCGCAGGGCGTCGATGTACCAGGTATAGGAATCCACTGCGGGAATATCGTCAACACCGCCGGGATTGAACCCGCGGATCACAGCGTTCTGGTCCGTATGATAGGCTTTGGTCAAAAGCCAGCGGCCGATCGCTTTGCGTTCTTTGCGGATTAACTCCATGTCTGCCGGTGGAAGGGATTCCCCCTTGAGCAAATCGGAGAGGAACGCGTAGGTACTGATATTATTTTCTGTCGAATAAATATTAGACCAGGGAGCGCCGTTCCAGGGAATTTCACCCATGGCTACCGCGCCGTCTGTATGGGGAACGCTCCGGATTTCCCAACGCGCTATTTCAAGCGCCAGGTCGCGCGCCCAGATCTCGCCGGTCCGGCGATAATAGCGCGACGCGAGAAGACCGATCCAGACGTTCGGCCCGACATGCATGGTCTTTTCTACTCCTTCAACACCGTAGTAGGCATTGTAGAAGTTGGCAAAACCAAATACGTTTTTTCGCGGGCCGCTGCGTTCTTTGGCCTCCTGCCACGCATGCTGATAAAACCGCAGGATGGCCGCGACGCGCTTAAAGTCGTGCAGTTTAAGCAGCAGAATTCCCATAACACCCTGATCATAAGTAGAGGCCTGCTGGACAAGACGTTGATCTGACGTTTCAGGAAAGCTCAAGAAAAGACCGGTCTGAGGAACTTCGTAACCTTTCAAAAGATCGTCGTAATGCTGCTGCAGCGCTTTTGCGGTAAGGAGCGAGGGATAATGGTTTCTGAGCCAGAATTGCGCAGGAGAAAGTCCCTGAAATGGATCCAAATTTAAACAACCATCAAACAGAGGATTGCAGAGAAAAAGAAGGACTATATTCTGCGTTACAAACCGTTGAAAAAGAGGTGAAAGAACCAAGTGTTGGTTTTTCTTTCTCCCTTTTTATAACGACGCGCAATGTTACGTATTGGAGAATTATAAATGTTGTTTGTAACGTTGCCGTAACAACCACGTAACATTTGTGTGACAAAAATATCCTCTATTAAAAGAGGGGCGTACTGTTGAATCGATTTGGGATTGAGTTTAGGTTTCCAGGCGGCTACACGTAGGTAAAGGATCTGTTGTTGGCTAGAGCGCCAAAGGCAGGCTTACAGTAAAATTGGAACCTTGATCAACGATACTTTGGACGCTCACCGTCCCATGATGGGCCTCAACCAAGTGTTTCACAATGGAAAGGCCGAGGCCAGTGCCCCCCATTTCTCGGGAACGGGCCTTATCGACCCGATAAAATCGCTCAAAGATGCGAGGCAGGTCCGTTTGTGGAATTCCAATTCCCGAATCACGCACGGAAATAACCAGGTTTTTCCCCTTTGCTTCAGCGGAAATCTTGATCAAGCCATTAGGTTTGTTAAATTTAATGGCATTATCAATCAGGTTGATAAAAACCTGCGCCAGTTTATCGCGGTCAGCTCGTACTTTTGGCAAAGAAGGAGAAAGATCGTTTTGAATCTGGATTTTTCCTCCTTTTGCCATGGGTGCAAGCCCTTTTAAGATGCGCTCTACGACATCAGGCACCGAGACCGATTCGAACCGGTACTCCATTCTTTTCGCCTCGATTGCCGCCAGATCCAGCAGGTCATCAATCAGAAACCCAAGGCGGGTCGCATGTTCCTGGATTGTCGTTAAAAACTCCCGGTTATGAGAAGGGTCTTCCAGCGCGCCATCCAGAAGCGTCTCCGTAAATCCTTTGATTGACGTCAGCGGCGTTTTGAGCTCATGCGTAACATTGGCAACGAATTCCTGCCGTACGCGTTCAAGCTTCCGCAGATCCGTAATGTCGTTGAGCGCGACCAGTATCCCTGTCCGCCCTTCGCCATAAGCCACGGGCAGAGCCTGAACGGCAAGGATATGTTCTTCCGGAGAATGGACCGTTATTTCCTCAGCAACAACTTTTTTGCCGGTCAGCGTTTTAGCGATAACGTCACTCAACACACTGTGCCGGAGCGCTTCCAGCATTGGACGGCCTTTAACCTGCAAAGCACTTACGCGGAACAGACTCTCGGCAGCCGGGTTCAAAAAGAGAATTTTTCCTTCGTGGTCAACAGCGATCACGCTTTCAACAAGGGCCGAAAGTATCGCCGCCAGTTGGGTGCGTTCAAGATTCAGCTCCTGAACCTTTTCCTGAATACGTTTAGACATTTCAACCAGCGTTTTGGCCAGTTGACCAAATTCGTCAGGCGTTTCGACAGACTGTTCGGCTGGATATTCCCCTCTCCCAATCCTTTGCGCCAGATCAGTCAATTTTTCAAGCGGTCTGCTGACGCGCCGAACAGACAGCACCGCGATAGCCAGTGCGAAGATCATGGCTGCTGCTCCTGCACGAAGCAGATCTTTCTGAAAGGTTGAAATCCGCCGGTTTACTTCAGTCAGAGGCAACGCGGTTCGCACAACTCCATTAAGCTTTCCCGAGGATACTGCCGGCACAGCCACATAAAGCATGTCTTCTTGGAGGGTTTTGCTGTAGCGTATCGCTTTACCACTGCCCGTATTCAGGGCAGCCTGAACTTCCGGTCTCATCAGATGATTTTCCATACCGGCTAATTCGCCGGGATCCTGTTCGGAATCCGATATGACGGTTCCATCCGCGCGAATCAAAGTAATCCGAGATCCTGTTTCCCTGGCCAGAGCCTGAACTATGGACTGATATGCCCCGACCTTTTGTTCAAAGGCGGGCATCGTGTCGGCGCGGGTGAGAATTGCCTGTGAGACGAGCGATTGTTCCAGGTGTGAAATAAAATCGGACCGGAGACGACGGGTGAACAACAGTCCTGTCAAGACAAGTGTTACAAGGACGACAAACAGATAACTTAAGGTAAGTTTTTTGGCGAAGGTAAAATGCATATTTCCCCGGACTCCGAGACCGCTAAAATAACATTATTAACTTATAACTGGCCGCAGCCGTCATGGCAGCCGCAGGGATTGTCAGAACCCAAGCCCAGACAATACGCGTAGCAACACCCCAGCGCACCGCTGACAAGCGTCGGGTGGATCCAACCCCCATGATCGCTCCCGTAATCGTATGAGTAGTACTGACCGGAATACCGGCCGCCGCAGTACCTAAAAGCATAATTGCGCCTCCGGTCTCAGCGCAGAATCCACCAACCGGTTTGAGCTTGGCGATTTTTTGACCCATAGTTTTTACTATCCGCCAACCGCCAAAAAACGTTCCCAGAGCTATGGCGGCATGGCAACTCAATATCACCCATATCGGCACACCGGCTGATTCAGGGATAAGGCGGCTGGATATCAACAATATGTATATTAATCCCATTGTTTTTTGGGCATCATTCGTGCCGTGCCCCAGGCTGTAGAGAGCGGCGGAAAACAATTGACCTTTTCGAAAGAATCTGTCCACGCGGTCCGGAGTAAAATCTTTTGCCAAATTCAGCACCAGCACCATCAGAAGAAAGCCGAAAACCAGTCCCATAACCGGAGAGATCACAATGAAGGCTGCGATTTTTATGAACCCTTCGGCGATAAGCGAGGACCACCCCGCTTTAATTATGGCCGCCCCAGCAAAACCGCCAATCAGAGCATGAGAAGAACTGGTGGGCAGGCCATAATACCAGGTTATCAGGTCCCAAATTATCGCCCCGATAAGAGCGGCAAAAATCACATGCGAATCCACAACACCGGGATGGATTACGCCTTTGCCGATCGTTTTCGCCACTTTCACACCAAAACCGAAAGCTGCGACAAAATTGAAAAAAGCGGCCCATGCCACGGCTAATCGGGGGGTTAAAACGCGCGTCGATACTACGGTTGCGATGGAATTCGCGGAATCGTGAAACCCATTAATAAAATCAAAGCACAAAGCAATAACGATGATCAGGAGAACGTAATGAGGTGCGGCAACCAGGTGGGCCAGCATGATCAGGCGTTTTTAACGATAATGCCTTCGATAGTATTGGCTATATCTTCGCACTTATCGATGGCAAATTCAGTGGCTTCGTATATTTCCTTCCATTTAATGATTTCCAGCACATTATTCTGGTTGGCGAAAAGTTCTCCTATGGCGGTCTTCAGAAATACGTCGCCCTCATTTTCCAGCCGGTTCGCTTCGATGCAAAAATCCAGCGTGCGGCGGCTGTGCGTAAGATCGCGGAGGCTCTTGACCGCTTTCCCGATAACTTCAGCCGACTGCAGCAGGACATTCGCCATGTTAACCAAAGAAGCCGACGTGGAATCGATGCGATAAAGCAACATCCGATCAGTAGTGGACTGGATGATGTCCACGACATCATCCAGTTCGCTGGCCAAAGCATGAATATCTTCCCGATCAATCGGGGTGATAAATGTGCGGTTGAGTCTGTTGAATATTTCGTGGGTCATACGGTCGCCTGCATGTTCCAATTCGCGGATTTCTTTGGCTTTTTCATTACTCTGCTGCCAGGTGGCCACCATGTCCCGAAAAACGGAGGCGGAATGAATAACGTTATCGGAAGCTTCTTCTAACAAATCAAAAAATTTCTCATCTTTTGGAATGAGGCTAAAACCCATTGCGTATCTCCCTTTTTGTGTTTTATGAACACCTATCTACTTTTCCACAGCAAATCGATACCCGACATTTTTCACTGTGATAACACGCCTGGCTTCTGAGCCCAGTTTATCCCGGAGGCGCGCGATATGCTGATCCACCGTCCGCGTATCAATATCCATGGAGCGATCGTACCCCCAGACCCGCTCCAGAAGCTGATCACGGGTCAACGCCTTGCCGTGCGCCTGAATCAATATTTTCAGGAACTCGAATTCCTTAGAGCTGAGAGAGACCGGCTTGCCTTTCAAATTCACCGTGTATCTCGACAGGTCGATCTTCAAATCGCCGCACTGGAAGGCCTCTACGGAGGATTCCTCCGCCCGCGCCCTGCGGAGAATATTTTTTATACGAACCAGCAATTCACGCATGCTGAATGGCTTGGTCATGTAGTCATCGGCACCGAGTTCCAGCCCCAACACACGGTCAACTTCCTCTTTTTTGGCAGTGAGCATAATGATCGGTACCCGGGAATCCTGGCGCAGTGTCCGGCATATTTCCAGCCCGTCAATTTTGGGCAGCATCAAATCGAGGATTATAAGGTCGGGTTTTTCTTTACGCGCAAGTTCCAGGCCGGATGCGCCGTCAGATGCGGATAAAACTTCAAAACCCTGTTTTTCCAGGTTATATTTCACCAGCCGGACAATGTCTTTTTCGTCTTCGATGATTAGAATGCGGTTCATGACAAGCTCTCAGCATTGTACAGTATGCGGTCGGCTCCGGGACTAGGATTCGAACCTAGACGAAGAGATTCAGAGTCTCTCATCCTACCGTTAGATGATCCCGGAGCTGACCACAGGAATCCTGAGGATTTTACCACACTTCTACAGGGGTCGGAGTCCTAGGAAGGTTTGATAATATCTGGGCCGGACCCTTTGCCGGATCCTGAAGGCGTGATGATTTCGGGGCCTTTCTTAGCCTCTTCCGGCTTTGCAGGCGTCCTGGCAGTCTCATCAGCGTAATTGAGCTCCAGATCGGTAATGGAGTTTTCCAGCAGTTCTTTTTCTTTAGGTTTTAAATTCCCTTTTGTCTTTTCCTGCAGCATGCGGAGAAACTCAATAGATACCTGAGCCTGCGGCAGGTCTTTCTCTATCTTTTTTGAAACAGGATGCGGGATCTTGCCCATCTGTGACCAGGCTGCAGTTACCAAAGAGATGGTAAGTGACAAAAATCGAAAATCAGCATCGCTTTCTTTAATCTGTTCCTCTACCATAAAATGACTCCTTTTTAAACCTTGGACGACAGTAACGTTCTGGCCCTCTTTATTCGTTCGATTGTCCGCTTCTTTCCCAGGAATTCAACCATGTGAAAAAGACTGGGCCCTTCCGTCCGGCCCGAAACTGCTACGCGCAGCGGATGGAACGTGCCTCCGGCCTTGAGCCCGCGGTCTTTAGCGCATGCCCTAGCTACAGCCTCGATGCCTGCGACATCGAAAGGCTCCAGCGCCTCCAGACGTTTAGCCAGATCTTCAAGGATCTCCGCAACATTGGGCTGCTTTAAAACCTTCTCGACCGCCTCTGCCTTGAATTCGTATTCATCCCAGATCAGAAAATCGATCAATCTGGGCGCATCCGTCAATAATTTTATTTTTTCGTGCTCGAGAGCAATCGCCTTTTCAACGGCTGCGCGTTCTTCGGGAGAAGGGTGCAGTTTGGCGACACCTCCTGCGAACAGAAAGGGCCAGGCCAGATCGGCAAGTTCCGGCACTGATTTCTTCCGGACATATTCGCCGTTCATCCAGTGCAATTTTTTGGGGTCGAACGTTGCCGGGCTTTTGCCGCAGCGCTCCAGAGAAAATTTGTCAATCATCTCCTGTGGCGAAAAGATCTGCTGGCTGTTTTCCGTTCCCCAGCCGAGCAATGCCAGATAATTCGACAGCACTTCCGGGAGGTAGCCCGCCTCTTTATATTCGAGTACGGCGGTGGCTCCGTGGCGCTTTGACAGGCGCGAACCATCCGATCCAAGGATCATGGCCAGATGTCCGAACTGCGGCAGTTCCCATCCCAGCGCCCGATAAATCAAAACCTGGCGCGGCGTATTGGAAAGATGATCGTCTCCGCGAATAACATGGCTGATTTCCATCAGGTGATCGTCAACGACGCAGGCAAAATTGTATGTAGGCACGCCGGAGGTCTTTTGGATGACAAAATCTTCCAGCAGATTATTCTCAAACTGCATTGAACCGCGTACAAGATCGGAAAAAGAGGTTATGCCTTCGTGGGGAGTCTTGAAGCGTATGGACTTTTTGCGGCCCTCAGCTTCTTTACGGGCACGTTCTTCAGTGGTCAGATTGCGGCACGTCCCGTCATATTTTGGAGGACGTTTCGATAATAGCGCCATCTGGCGCATTTTTTCCACTTCCTCCGGCGTACAGTAACAGGGGTAGGCGTGTCCTGCGTCGATCAACTGCTGACAGAATTTCTGGTAAAACTCCAGGCGCTGCATTTGAAAGTACGGACCTTTATCGCCCTTAACCTGAGAAGGAATGCCCTGAGTTTTGTCGTAAACCGGCCCTTCATCCCAGTCCAGGCCGAGCCAGCGCATGGATTCCAGAATGCCGCTGACCGATTCTTCCGTGGAACGTACTTCATCGGTGTCCTCGATGCGCAGAATAAAGGTTCCGGAGTTGTGCCGCGCAAAAAGCCAGTTAAAGAGCGCAGTGCGGGCTCCTCCTATATGCAGGTAGCCGGTCGGTGATGGTGCAAAACGGACCCTGATTGGGTTAGACATGATATTTATTTTACTTATTTGAACATCACCAAATCCGATTTGTGTCTAAGTGGTAAAATTTTCCTATACACAATGGGTGTCATCCCCGAGGTCTTAATCGGGGATCCCTAAAAAAGGCCTTTATCGATGGATTCCCGATAACAAAATTCGGGAATGACAATATGAGTAAAGGAGGATCTTATGTCTCTAACAGCTTCAACCATGCTGCCGCTCGGGACCGCAGCGCCTGACTTCCAACTTCCCGACGTGCTGTCCGGAAAAACGATAACCCCTGCCGACTTTAAAGGGAAAAAGGCTCTGTTGGTGATGTTTATCTGCCGGCACTGCCCCTATGTTCAGCACATTAAGCCCGAGCTCAAGAGGTTGGCAGGAGATTATTCCGGAAAAGACATAGGCATCGTGGCTGTCAGTTCCAACGATGTGGAAAATTATCCGGATGATTCGCCTGAAAACCTGAAAGCAATGGCAAAAGAGCTTGGTTTCACTTTCCCCTTTTGTTACGACGAAAGCCAGCAAACGGCAAAAGCCTACACTGCTGCCTGCACGCCCGATTTCTTTCTTTTTGGGCCGGAAAGAAAGCTTGTTTACCGCGGCCAGCTGGATGACAGCCGCCCGGGAAATGATAAGCCGCTTACAGGCAAAGACCTTCGAGCCGCAATCGATGCAGTGCTTGCAGGAAAAGCGGTCAGCAAAGATCAGAAACCGAGCATGGGCTGCAACATCAAATGGAAAGCGGGCACTGAACCCAATTACTTTTCATAAAGACGTCGTCCCGGCAGGTCTCAGGCCGGGACCCATAAAAAGGAGTTCTTGCTGATAGACCCCGGCCTACGAATCGCCGGGGCGACGGATTAGAGGAAACTTTGAATTACTCCGATCTTCGAAACGAAATGGTCGAATCCCAGCTGATTAAGCGGGGTATTAATGACCCGCGCGTGCTTGAGGTGATGTCCACCGTGCCGCGCGAGAATTATGTGCCGGAGGATGTTCGCAGGCATGCTTATGAGGATCGTGCACTGCCTATCCCCGGTGGACAGAGCATTTCCCAGCCTTATATGGTCGGCATCATGCTTCAGGCTCTGAAATTAGACGGCCATGAGCATGTGCTTGAAATTGGAACAGGTTCCGCCTATCAGACTGTTCTTCTAGCCCTGCTGGCACGAAAGGTTGACACCATTGAAATTGTGCCGGAATTAGCGGAAAGCGCGCGCCAAAGGCTCAATTGTCTCGGCCTGAAAAATGCCACTGTATACGAACGTGACGGTTCTGGCGGCCTTCCCGGGAAGGAGCCGTTTGACGACATCACAGTCACGGCTGCTGCGCCGGATATTCCCGCGCCTTATCTTGATCAGCTTTCACCTGACGGAAAGCTGCTTCTGCCTATTGGCAGCCGCGATCACCAGGAACTGGTTTTAATTGAAAAGCGCGAAAAAGGCCTGATGCGTTCCGTTATCTGCCGCTGCCAGTTTGTTCCCCTCCTTGGAGAGTACGGATTCGGTAAAGAATAGCCGTCATCCCCGCACGCAGTAAGCGGGGATCCCTTCATAAAGGCCTCTATGATGGATTCCCGATTATGAATCTCGGGAATGACACAAAGAACGATAACACTTATAATTCTTCCTATGAGTCGAGTAGAAATTGAAAACCTGCTGCATGAGCGCATCCTTGTCTTTGATGGGGCCATGGGAACAAACCTCCAGTTGCGCAACCCCACGATCGACGATTACGCCGGGAAGGAAGGCTGCACGGAAATCCTTCTGGAAACCCATCCGGAATGGATTGAGGATCTGCATGCCTCTTTTTTGCAGGCCGGCTGCCAGGCAGTGGAAACCAACTCCTTTGGCGCCAACCGGATCGTTTTCGCCGAGTACGGGCTGGAAGAACGCGTCCATGAATTCAATGTAAAAGCCGCGCGCCTGGCGCGCAAAGTCGCGCGGCAATTTTCCACCAAAGACAACCCGCGTTTTGTCGCGGGATCCATGGGGCCGGGAACCAAACTGCCGTCTCTTGGCCACACGACTTTCGACATCCTGCGCCGCAATTACATTGAACAGGCCGCGGGATTGATTGAAGGAGGCGCGGACTTCCTGCTGATAGAAACCTGCCAGGACCTTCTTCAGATCAAAGCCGCAATTACCGGATCGCTCGACGCCCTGTCTGCCGCTAAAAAAGACATCCCTGTTATGGTCCAGGTCACGGTGGAAACCACGGGAACGCTACTGTTGGGCACGGAAATCGCGGCGGTGATCACAGCTCTGGAACCGTATCCGATTTTTTCCCTGGGCATGAACTGCGCCACAGGCCCGCAGGAGATGTCCGAACATGTGCGCACCCTTTCGCAGCAGTGGCCCAGGTATATTTCGGTACTGCCTAACGCCGGCCTTCCGGAAAATGTCGGAGGCAGGGCCGTTTATAAACTGACTCCGGATCAGCTGGCAGGCCACCTCAAAGACTTCGTGACGCGCTTCGGAGTCAATATCGTCGGTGGATGCTGCGGCACAACGCCCGCGCATCTGGCAGCTGTAGTGAAGACCCTGGAGAATCAGGCGCCTGTTGCCCGCACCGTTGAAAAAATTCCCGCCTGTTCCAGTCTTTATATCCAGGTCCCTTTCAGGCAGGAACCAAAACCTCTAATTATCGGCGAGCGGATTAACGCAAATGGCTCGAAAAAATTCCGCGACCTTCTGGCCAAAAATGACTATGACGCTCTCACCGGCATGGCTAAAGAAGAATCCAATGAGGGCGCCCATATCCTTGATCTCTGCACCGCCTATGTCGGACGCGACGAAGCACAGGACATGAACGCATGCATGAGCCGCATGGTGCTTCAGGTCCGTACGCCGTTCATGATCGACTCCACCGAGGCGCCGGTGATCGAAGCCGCCCTGAAGCATGCGGGCGGCCGTTGCGTCATTAATTCCATTAATTTGGAAGACGGCGAAGAACGGATGCGCAGGATCTGCCCGCTGGCCAAAACCTATGGGGCGGCGCTTGTGGCTTTGACCATTGATGAAAAAGGCATGGCCAAAACGCGGGACAGGAAGCTGGCCATTGCCAGGCGCATTCATGATCTGGCGGTAAATAAATTCGGGCTCCGACCGGAGGATCTCTTCTTTGACGCTCTGACCTTCACTCTTGGATCAGGGGATGAGGAATTCCGTAAAGCAGGCATGGAAACAATCGAAGCGATCCGGCTGATCAAAAAAGAGCTGCCCGGCGTTTCTACGGTTTTGGGCGTATCAAACATATCTTTCGGCCTGGCGCCGCAGGTGCGGCAGGCGCTGAATTCCGTTTTTATGCATTACGCCATCGAAGCCGGACTGGACGCGGCCATCATCAATGCCCGGAAAATTTTGCCGCTCTACAAGATCGATGAGAAGGGCCGGGAGCTGGCACGGCAGTTGATATTCGATGAGCGGACTTTTTCGTCATCCCCCGCGGGTGTCAGCGGGGGATCCATGGATCCCGGCTTACGACCTGCCGGAAAGACGTCCAAAACGTTTGATCCGCTTACTGAACTCATGGCGCACTATGCTGAAGCATCAGAGATAACCGTCGCCAAAAAGGAAGAACCGAAGACTATAGAAGAGCGGCTCAAGAGCCGGATCGTCGACGGCAACAAACAGGGCCTCGACCTTCTGCTTACCGAGGCGCTTAAGACGCACGATCCTCTGGATATTATCAATACCATCCTTCTTGACGGCATGCGCGTGGTCGGAGACCTCTTTGGTTCCGGTCAGATGCAGCTGCCGTTTGTTCTGCAGTCTGCGGAAACCATGAAAGCCGCAGTCCTCTGCCTCGAACCTTTCCTGCCAAAAGCCGATGCAGGTCGGCACAGAGGACGGATTGTCCTGGCTACAGTCAAAGGCGATGTGCATGATATCGGCAAAAACCTTGTGGACATTATTATGACGAACAACGGCTACAAGGTCATTAATCTTGGCATCAAGATGCCGATCGAAGATATCCTGAAGGCCGCCGAGGAGCACAAAGCCGACGTCATCGGCATGTCCGGCCTGCTTGTGAAATCGACCGCAGTCATGAAGGAAAATCTGGAAGAGATGAACCGGCGCGGAGTTAAAACGCCGGTTCTCCTAGGCGGAGCTGCGCTGACCCGGCGTTTTGTCGAGCAGGAACTGCGCGATTTATACAAAGGTTACGTATTTTACGGCCATGACGCGTTCGAAGGCCTGCGCATAATGGAAGAACTGACTGATCCATCTATCGAGAAAAAGGCCACGATCTACGAAGTCCGGGGTGGCTCCGGTCACACTTCAAAAACTCCTTTTCCCCTTTCCGCCACTGAGTCGTTGGCAGACCCACTAAGCCGTAGTGGCGGGGCGGGAGAGGGCGTGGGTGAGGGGAAGACTGTCCGCCGCGACATCTCCATCCCCAAACCTCCTTTCTGGGGAAGCAGGGTAGCGCGCGGGATTCCATTGAAAGATGTATTTTCCTTCATTAACGAGACTGCTCTGCTTAAAGTACGCTGGGGATTCATTCGCGGCCAGACACCGCTGGAGAGATACAACAAGACTCTGAAGGAAACGGTCCAGCCGCTTTTTCAGAAATGGAAAGATTACTGCCTCAAGGAACAGCTGCTCGTGCCGCAGGTGGTTTACGGCTATTTCCCCTGCCAATCTGACGGAAACGACCTGATCGTTTACAAGGAAGATCAAAAGACAGAATGGGTGAGGTTTAAATTCCCCAGGCAGTCCTCGGCTCCCAGAAGATGTATTTCCGATTTTTATTTTTCAAAATCATCGGGAAAAATCGATATTTTTGGGACATTCCTTGTGACAGTCGGCACCAAGGCCTCAGATGAAGCACACAAGCTCTTCAAGGAAAACGCCTACAGGGATTATCTTTATCTGCACGGGCTGAGCGTGGAAACAGCCGAGGCGCTTGCGGAATACTGGCACCGGCGCATACGGGAGGAACTCCATATTGAAAATGAAGACGCTCCGCAAATCAGGGAATGGTTTCAGCAGAAATACCGCGGCAGCCGCTACTCATTCGGCTATCCCGCCTGCCCGAACCTTGCCGATCAAAAACTGATTTTTGAACTGCTTGATCCCTCCAGAATCGGCGTCAGCCTTACCGAAGAATACCAGCTAGTTCCAGAACAATCCACATCAGCGATTGTGGTCCACCACCCTCAGGCTAAATACTTTAACGTCCAATAAAAGATTTTCAGATCTACGGAATGACTTTGTTTAAGGGGTATTCGATGATGCCCGTGGCGCCGGCGCGCTTGAGCTGCGGGATGAGTTTCTTGACAGTTTTTTCTTCGATGATCACTTCCAGGGCTGACCAGCCTTCTTCGCTTAGCGAGGAAATGGTCGGGTTTTTCATGGCGGGTAAAATTTGCATCAAACCGTCGATATTTTTCTGCTTCACGTTCATCTTTAAGCCAACCATGCCCTCTGCGGCGAGCGCGCCCTGAAGCAGCATGGCCAGATTTTCCATTTTCTCGCGCTTCCGGGGGTCTTTCCAGGATTTCCTGTTGGCAATAAACCGTGTGCTTGAGGTAAGCAGTTCCTTGACGATGCGCAGCTTGTTGGCGCGCAGGGAACTGCCAGTCTCAGTAAGCTCAACAATGGCATCCACAAGAAATCCCGCCTTGGCTTCGGTCGCGCCCCAGGAAAATTCCACTTCGGCGTTGACCTTGTGCCTGGCCAGATACTTCTTCACCACTCCTACAAGTTCGGTGGCGATGCGTTTGCCCTGCAGGTCTTTTACGGATTGAATCGGCGAATCATTCGGAACGGCAAGCACCCAGCGGACCGGGCGGAATCCGGTTTTCGCGTAAAGCAACTCGCAAATCTGATGCACCCTTGCGCCGGACTCCATGATCCAGTCATAGCCGGTCAACCCCGCGTCGAATACGCCGTCTGCAACATAACGGGCCATTTCCTGGGAGCGGACCAGCATGATTTCCAGTTCATCATCATCCGAAGTGGGAAAATAGGAGCGGTCCGAGGCGTAAATCCGGATGCCGGCACGCCGGAAAATCTCGATGGTCGATTCCTGGAGGCTGCCTTTGGGCAGGCCCAGTCTGAGTTTACCGTTCGATGTAATAATTTTTTCGTCAGCCGCCATGACGGGAATTATAGCTATTTTTTACAGGAAGGTAGAAAAAGCCGCCCTTGGAATTGAAAAGAAGTTCCCCTTCGTTATCCTTCAGCCATTTTTCAGCCTGTTTGATCGCTTTCTTCTTCTCCCTGCGCGTGGCAGCGGATTCAAAACCGAAATTATGGTGGGTCAGCAGTTCCAGCGCCTGCTCCGCAGGCACAATTCCGATCAACCGCAGCCAGCTGACGTAAGAGCGGGCGTTTTGGTCCATTATGCCGAAAGAGGAAGGGTTAGGGTTATTCCGCGTCATCTGTATGAGATCCCTGAGGGCATCTCTATCTCCCAATGATCCGCGCGCAAGCGCCAGCGAAGGCGTGGGATGCCGGGGAAATGCGTGCTGTATGGCGCTGAGCGAAGATTTACTGCCGCGCCAGGCGAGTATCACGCTCGCATAATCGCTGAAGCTGGGATCAGATATCAGGTTCTGGAGGTAATTGTTTACCCTGGGATCTGGCTGATGAACGATTTTGTCGAAAAGGGGTTTGGCTCTCATCCAGTCATCCACAAAACGTCGGACGTCATTACCGGCCCACTCATTCCAATGCGTGACAACAAGCTGCTCGGAAGAGGACCGTTTGGCATAAGGCAGCGACGCATTCTTGATTTGTTCCGGAACGTACCAGAAGCTTCCCAGATCTGCCGGACGTATAACCGTCTGAGACAGCTGGGTACTGACTACCTTAAGCATATGTCCCGTGAGATCCACTTTACCGTGCTTCCGCGTCCACCAATCCTTCCATGTTTTTTCCCTGGGATCAAAGGACTGTCCTGTAACTTCCTGCAGAATTTCGTAAGCCTGGACGTTGGGGCCGGGAATTTTCAGAATGCTGATAAGCACGGGGATATGCGCAGGCTGGATAAATTCGACCAGTTTTTGCCGGGCTTTAAGCTTGTAATCCGGGTTTGCGCTTCTTAAGGCTGCGAGCCAGAGATTACCCGCCAGGGAAAATGAATCGCTTTTGTCCGATAATAATCCGGCGAAGACCGCCTTCGCAGTGGGGTTCAGCGCCGCCCGTACGGTAGAGCGGCCAATAATTCGGCGCAGTTGGGTATACGCAGGGCCGTCGGCATCATTGATCGCACGCAGAATTGAATAGGCCGGCTCAGTGCGCTCATTGACCTGAACTTCCGAGACTTCGTTGAGCTGCATAACCAGCTTATACACCGGAAGTTCCTGACTGGTCAGCCCAGCCGGGATGGCCTGCGAATGTGTCTGGGCGGGCACGGCGCAGATCCCGTATCCGGCCAGGATGGAAAGAAAAAGAATTATGGTCAACGATTGCTTCCTCATAAATCCTCCATGGGAAAAAGATAAAGCGGCACATGTTTATCCAGCGCATCCATCATGGCTTCCGCCTTATGCCAGGTCTCTTCATATTCCCGGTTAAGAATTGAGTCTGCCACTATGCCCGCCCCGACAGGAAAACGCAGATGCTGCCTGTCCATGAAAAAGGTGCGGGTCAGGACGTTCAGCGTCAAATCACCGTTGAATCCTATCCATCCGAGCGAACCGCCATAAGGGCCGCGCGGTAGAGATTCCAGTTTGCGGATAATTTCTATGGACCGGATCTTGGGGCATCCTGTGACCGTACCTGCAGGAAACACGGCCTTCACCGAGTCTCTCCAGGTTTTGCCCGGGAACAGCGTACCCCGGATATCAGAAACAAGATAGAAATCACGGGAATGCGCCTCTACCGCGGCCAATTCGGCAATATTCAAACTTGACGGCGCGCAAACCCGGCTGAGATCGCCGCGCGCGGCATCTACCAGCATGATGTGCCCCGCCCTTTTTCTGCAGTCGTTCAGCAGAGCAGCGCACATCCGCCGCGCAGAATCCGGATTAGAGCCGCGGGGATGGGTACCGGCCATGGGCCGGGCCTCCAGACGGTTATCTTCCTGGCGCAGAAGAAGCTCTGGCGAAGCGCTTGCGATCCAGCGCGTTCCAGAACGCCAGAGCGCCCCGTAAGGCGAAGGATTTGCCGCAGAGAGCTGTCTGTAAAGCGACCAGGGATCGCCGTTCCAGTCTGCGGAAAAACTCTGACTCAAATTGATCTGGTAAATTTCCCCCGCAGCCATATGCGTTTTAGCTCGGCGGACCGCCGACTGGTAAGCATGCTCCGACCGATTTGAACGCGGGATCGGCGCCGTAAAGACCTTCCAGGGACGGTCTTCACGGACTGCGCGCTGAACCCGCACGGCCTGACGCAAAAGCCTGTCTTGGGCATTCCGGTAAATTCTTTCCAGCTGCGCCGGCGAAAGTTGTTTGCGCTCCGGGAGAAAAACGGTATGAATCAGCCATAGCTTCTGCCTCGCGTGGTCAACCGCGCCGATCAGATCATATATGCCGAATTCGAAATCCGGGTAATCCCATGTTGCAGGATCGTCGGAAGCGCCCGCAGGCTGTCTGCGGCTGAACAGGCGCTTCAGCCGGGGATCAAAATAGCGTGCGCTTTCATGTCCGAAATAGCCGACCGCCCCTCCCCAAAAAGGAGGCAGGCCGTCTACGCGCGGACCGGAGCAATGGCCCAACCATTCATGAAAACGGTCAAAGGGGTTGCCGACTTTTGCCGAAACCGCTGTGCCTGCGGCTTCGGAAAGGTGTTCGATGACAAGGGTGCCCCCGGAGGCTCGGACAATAAAATGCGGCTCCTCCAGGGCAAAATAAGAATATCGGGCCTGGGTGCCAGAACCGGAACTGTGCAGGAAAAAGAAATTGGATTTCCCGGTATTGAGCTCGCGCACCCATTCAACAAGAGAATTCGCCGGCAGATGGGGTTCTACCCACAGCGGAACGGCCCTGTACCGAGACGCCCAGCGGGTGAACTGGCTTAACGACGGATACATCAGATCTCCCCGTCGAGCGAACGCATGACAAATCCGGTGCCGAGTTTCGGATAGAAATACGTTGATTTCTGCGGCAGAAGCCTGCCTGCCTTGCAGATTCTTGCGAAAGCATCCTTGTCCGGCGGAGGCAGAAGGAACACGGCGTTCGCCTCTCCCCGCTGAATGCTTTCCACCATCTGTCGGGCATCCTGGCCAAAGCTGATTCGCTCCTGGGGAATGTCCCTTAGAATCTTCTCGTGCAGATAAACAACCGGCATACCGTTATTCCCGTCAGGCTTCGGTTTCAGCCAGAACATTTTCCCACCCTCCAGGACAAATGCCATTGATCCGTTTTCTTTAGGATCCCGCAGCCGGGAATATAATCCGTCCAACCTTGGCGCGACGCGCAGTGTGCAGCAGCTTTCAATGCGCTTTTTCCATTCTTCAAACGACGCATTCCATCTTACCGCGCGGTGCGTAGGCTGAATGACCAGGCCCGGATCTGAAAGCGGGCAGAGAAAAAGCATTACGAATTTCCAGGCGCGCGCTGCCGAGGCTGATCTGTTTCTTGATGCGCACTCCTGAGCGTAATTCCAGGCGGTCTCGTATCGATGGTGCCCGTCGGCGATCAAAACATCTTCCGCTTTCAAGACGCCGGATAATATTTTTATCGCCTCTCGATCTTCCCACCGCCAGAGCCGGTGGGTTACGCCTTTGTCATCGCGGCTGATGACCAGCGGTTTTGCCTCCATCCGGCGGCTGATAAGCTCCTGCGCCTGGCCCTGCCGGTCAAAGAAAATCCCGAAAATGGGGCTGATGTTGGCATGGGTGGCGCGCATTAAATACAGGCGGTCTTCCTTGTGTTTGGGGAAGGTGCGCTCGTGCGGCCGGACGTGACCTTTCCCGGGTTTTTCCAGTTTCATTGCGGCAAAAAAACCTCGCCGGACATGGATCTGCCCCCCTGTGGAGAAGCGCTGCTCATAGCCGTAGTATGCCGGCGTCTTGTCCTCAACAAGTATCCGCCGGTTCAGCCATTTCCGCCAATAACCCGCCGATACTGCGTACTTGTCTTCCCGTCCTTGCGCAAGCGGCAGTTCCACGCGGACGATATTTGCCGGATGGCTTTCCAGCAGCTGACGATACTCTGGAACGGAAATCACGTCATACGGAGGGCAAACCAGCGGAGACAGATTGGAAAACTTTTTGCTGTTGTAGCGGATGGCTTTAAATGGGGCTATGGATACCATGTTCAGGAGACAGGAATCGTTTTCAGTACTTTCTCAATGATCTCAACGGTTCTATTGAGCAGTCCCTTTGTGTGCGCCGTGGAAATGAAGGAGGCCTCATAAGGCGACGGCGGCAAATAAACGCCTCGAAGCAACATCTGCTGGAAAAAGGATGCATATAAGGGGCCGTTGGACCTTTGGACGCTTGTCAGGTCTACTACCGGGGCGTTGGTAAAAAATGGCGTCCACATCGAGCCCGCACGGTTTATGCGCATGTTACATCCAACCTGCCGCGCCACATCTTCGATGTCAGCCACGAAATCGGCGGCCAGCTTTTCGAGAATCTTGTAGGGAGATTTTTCCTTAAGCTGCTTAAGCGTAGCGATCCCTGCGGACACGGCAAGCGGATTTCCGGCCAGGGTTCCCGCCTGGTACACCGGACCCAGCGGCGCTACCCATTCCATCAGATCGCGCCTGCCGCCGTAAACCGCCAGAGGCAAACCCCCGCCCACAACTTTGCCCAGGCATGTCAGATCGGGCGCTACCGAATAAAGGGCCTGCGCGCCACCATAAGCAACCCGGAATCCCGTGATCACCTCGTCAAAAATCAGAACCGCGCTGTGCTGTGCAGTCAGAGTCCTTATCTCTTCGAGAAACCCCTGGCGGGGCAGCACTACACCCATATTCGCAGCCACAGGCTCCACAATGACTGCTGCTATCGATTGTCCCTCGCGGCGGAAAAGATCCTTCAGCGCGTCCAGATCGTTATACGGCAGAACACGCGTGCGCTGCGCAAGAACGGAAGGCACTCCTGCGGAATCCGGAGCGGCAAGGCTCAGCGTGCCCGAGCCGGCCTTGATCAGCACCGAGTCGGCATGTCCATGATATCCGCCGGAAAATTTCACCAGGATTTCACGCTGCGTGGCGGCGCGAGCCAGGCGCACCGCCGACATGACCGCTTCCGTGCCCGAGGAAACAAAGCGCATCCGCTGCATCGAAGGCAGCGCTTTTGAGATGATCTCGGCCAGTTCCAGTTCACGTTCCGTAGGCGCGCCGAAACTGAGCCCCAGCCGCGCGGCGCGGGTTACCGCAGATACTACGGCCGGAGCGGCGTGCCCGAGGATGCCTGCCCCCCATGAAGAACAAAAATCCACATAGCGTTTACCGTCGGCATCCCAGATAAACGGCCCTTTGCCCCGGATAATAAACCGTGGCGTCCCGCCTACGGCCTTGAAAGACCTTACCGGAGAGTTAACCCCGCCCACCAGCACTTCCTGCGACTTTTTAAAAAGCGCTTCTGATTTATGTGCTTTCAATGAGTTCCCCCTGCTGTTGGGTTTTTGTGGACATAATCCATGACAAAAATCGTTGGTTTCGCCGGCAGGCTTGAACTGTTCAAGAGCAAATCGGATTTGCCGGTATTCACCACCGTATAAGGGCCTTTTAGAAAATTGTCTATGGTATCGAGCTTGATTTTCAGCGCATCCGTCTTGTAATGCATGGGTATGACCATTTTGGGCTGAAGCTGTTTTACAATCTCCAACGCCTGGGTGCCATTGATCGTAGCTACGCCCCCAACGGGAATAAGCAGAACATCCACCATCCCTATCGCTTTTAACTGGGCCGCCGTCAACCGATGCTGGCCAAGATCGCCCAGGTGCACAAACCGGAGTCCTCCCATGTTCCATTTGAAAATCCGGTTAGGGCCGAGCTTTTTCCCCTTAACATTGTCATGCCATGAACGGATGCCCTGAAAAATCAACCCGCCGGTTGCGGTTTCACCTACTGAACGAATCACAATGGGCGCACCGGAAACAGCCGGCAAATAATTATGGTCTGGATGTTCGTTACTTATTGTTACTACTCTTGTATCAATTACCGGGGGAGGGTAACCGATATCAGGATTATAGGGATCCGTCAGAAGGCTGTTCCCTTTAAAGCTGTGAAATGCAAAGCAGGATTGACCTAACCAGGTGATGTGAACATCAGGCGAGAATCCCGAATCCTTAAGAGGCTGTATAGGCTGGGTTATAGGAGGTGCGCCTTCCTGACCGGTATTTGTTTGAAAAACATCTGCATGGAGACACAGCGGAAATGCTAATCCGCATATTAACGAAAGGAAAGAAAAAACTGCGCCGCCTAGGGGACAAATCGAATTGAAATGACGCATAAAACCTCTTTGTTTGCGGAATTTTATCATTTCATCTGTGCCTTGACAACAATATGCGGAAAAATCTACAATTTTTGTGCCAATCTAACTCCGTACCCATTAAAAATAATTGAAAAATCAACTCGAATTATGATTTCATCAATTCTATTTGATTTTGGTGGAACGCTTGATGCCGATGGCCTTCATTGGCTGGATCGGTTCTACAGCATCTACCAACATCTGGGCGTTAATATCGCTCAACCCAGGCTTAAAGAGGCTTTTTACTATGCCGATGCTCAGGCTGAAGTCGACTCAGGCATCCGTGAATCCGGCCTGCGCGACATGATGGAGCGACATGTACACTGGCAGTTTGAAAAACTTAAATTAAATAATCCTGCGCAAAAGGATGAAGCCGTAACCGCATTTTCACGCCCGGCGGAACGAATACTGCGCAGGAACCGCAAAATTCTGGAGAAATTGTCAGCTGCCGGATACAAGCTGGGAATCATTTCAAATTTTTATGGGAATATAGCGGTGTTATGCAGGGAATTTGGCTACACGCCTTTTCTTAAAGTAATTTTGGATTCCGCTGTCATAGGACTCAAAAAACCTGATCCGGCGATTTTTCAGAAGGCAATGGAAGAACTTGCCGTTTCCTCACCCCGGGAAATTGCATTCGTGGGGGATTCTTTTGAACGCGATATCCTGCCGGCAAAAGCCCTGGGCATGAAAACCTGCTGGCTGCGCGGCCCGGAAGTGCGAACCTGTCCTGATCCTTCAAAAGTCGATCTTATTCTGCACAGCCTGGAAGATTTACCTGTCAGACTTGCGCACGTCCATGAGGGGTTGTGACAGCCTTGAATGCCGGCATCATAGCTGCAGGATGGGGTGAGCGGCTCGGGAAAAAGCAACCAAAGGCTCTGACGCAGGTTGCCGGAAAAGCGCTTATTGACTACGCGCTGGACGGCCTCCAGGCCGCAGGCGCGCAAAGTTTCACCTGCATAGTTAATGAACAGGCGGGCGAAGTCCCCGCATATGTTTCGGGGCAGGGAAGGCCGGTTCAGGCGGACTGGATCATCCGGACTACTCCCTCATCAATGCACAGTTTTTTGATAGTGCTTGAGCGGCTGGCGCGGAAGAATGCGGACGCCTGTCTGATCACTACGGTTGATTCAGTTTGTCCCCCGGAGATTTACAGCGAATTTGCCAGGAAATCCCGGCTTTTTGCGAATGCGCATGTAGTCCTGGGCTTGACCGATTTTATTGAGGACGAAAAACCCCTGCGCGTTGCTCTGCGCGGGGAAACTGATTCCGGCTTCATGCCGGACAGGATTGAAGACCGCCCGGAGGCTTTCGAAATCGTTGCCATGAATGACGGTGGATTTCAAAGCAGTTATGTAACTTCCGGGTTTTATTTCGTTCAACCGGAAATTTTGAAGGAAAAAGAGGCTGCCCTGAAAAACAATTACACCGCTCTCCGCCAGTTTCTCGGCCATCTGCTGAAATGCGGCTACCGCATTTACGGCGTGCCTTTGCCTCCGGTTATGGATATTGACCGGCCGGAAGACATCGTTTCCGCGGAAAGGCGGTTACCTCGATGAAGCCCTTCCTCGGCATTTATCGCGAACCTGCTTATTCGCCCGGCCGCCACAATTCGAATGACGCCAAAATACTGCGGCTGGTAGGCATGGCCCTGGAAAGGGAAAACATTCCCCTGAAGCTTACGACAATTGATGAAGCCCGGAACTGCTGGAAGGACGCCTCCCTGATTTTTTCCATGTGCCAGGGACCTGATGCGATAGCGGAGCTTACGGAATGGCAAAGTTCCGGCGCGCTGATCTGCAACGATCCCGCCGCTTCGCGCGCCACCTACCGCGACTTCCTTTGCCGGCTGATGCTTGAAAACCATCTTGCCTTTCCCAAAAGCGTGGAAGTGAAGACCGATGGATCTGAAGATCTTAAACTGCTGGAGCCTTTTTTTGAGAATGACGGCGCATGGCTTAAGCGCGACGACGTGCATGCCACGCAGGCGGGAGACGTGCTGCGCATAGAAAAAGCTCCGCTGCTGCCTGCCGCGCTTAAACAGTTTTCCTCCCGGGGATTGAAGAAGGCCGTGCTCCAGGCGCACTGCGCAGGAGATGAGGTCAAATTTTATGCCGTCCGCGGAGACGGTCTGTTCTGGCCTTACTATCCCAAAGAATGCGAAGGCTACCCTTTTGTCGAACAGGAACTGCAGCGCATAGCGGAACAGGCTGCGGCGGCGCTTGATATCGCCATTTACGGCGGCGACGCCATCATTTCGTCCGATGGCAAAATTACTCTGATTGACCTCAACGACTGGCCCTCTTTCGCTCCGTGCCGCGGCGCGGCGGCCAGCGCTATAGCTCGTTACCTAAAGGAAACATACTATGCCTACGAAAACAACTGCCTGTTTAAAATTCCTTCCCCCCTTGCGGGGGAAGGCTAGGATAGGGGGACTATCATGAGATCAACACCTCCCCTCACCCCCACCCTCTCCCACAAGGGGAGAGGGGTGAATAATTGGCCCGGGCCGAAATCAGCCGCTCTTTTCGAAGAAGAACAGCATTTGATTGCCCCGGGAATTCAGTCCATCGCGCTGCTTTCCAAGCTCACAATCGATCATGGCCAGGGCTCTTATCTTTACGACGTGGACGGCAACCGTTATCTGGACTTCAACGTGGGCGTCTCGGTCTGCAGCCTGGGTTATTCGCACCCGAAATATATCGCAGCGATGCGCGCGCAGCTGGAAAAAGTCACAGTGGGCAGTTTTACCAGCGAAGCCCGCCTGAAATTCATGAAGCTTATCAATGAACTGGCTCCGGGAAAATTGGGCCGCACGCAGCTTTTCTCCGGTGGCGCAGAAGCGGTTGAGGCCGCGATACGCCTGGCCCGTTCCTATACCAAACACACGGATGTGATCGGCTTTACCGGCGGCTTCCATGGAAAAACCGGAGGCGTCCTGCCGCTATCCGACGTGGACTGGAAAATTCATGTCGGCCCGCTGGCGCCGGGAATGCACATAGCCACCTATCCCTACACTTACCGCTTCAACGGTTCTACGGAAAAATGTCTCCAGCATGCAATTGACCAGGTGAAAGAAGTTATCCAGAAAAATGCCAGAGGCAAGCTTGCCGCGATTATAGCCGAGCCGATCCAGGGTACGGCAGGCAATATCATTCCCCCTGCCGGATTTCTCCGCGCCCTGCGCGACATCGCGCATGAAAACGGAGCGCTCTACATTTCCGACGAGATGATCTGCGGCTTCGGCCGGACGGGGCTATGGTTCGGCTTTCAGCATGACGATGTCGAACCCGATATTATGACCATCGGCAAAGGCATGGGTTCGGGATTTCCCGTCAGCGGGGTGGTTTCCACGGACGAAATCGTTTCGGCGAAACCATGGTCCCTGCCCAGCGCTTCTTCTTCCAGCTATGGCGGCAACCCTTTTGCCAGCGCCGCTGCGATGGTCACCCTCCAGACGATCAAGGAAGACAATCTTGTGGAAAACAGCGCGAAGGTGGGCGCTGTCCTGCGTAATGAACTGGCGCGCCGCCTGAGCAAATACCCGTTTGTCGGAGAAGTGCGCGGCCGGGGACTTCTGATCGGTTTTGAACTTGTAAAAAACCAGGCGACAAAAGAGTCCCTCGGCAAGCCGCTCTGCGAGCGCTTCTTTGCCGAGTGCCTGAAGCGCGGGCTGATCATGATGGGATATGCTCCACGCGTCCGCATCCATCCTCCGCTCACGCTTTCCGAAGCGGAAGCGCTCGAAGGCGCGGCAATCATCGACGAAGCGCTCGGCGCCGTCGCCGGCGAAATTCATGCCTAGACGCGGAGCCATTATAGGATTCGGCAATGTGGCGGCCAACGGCCATTGGCCGGGTTACGCGAAATCTGCGGATTTTGAAATTGTCGCCGTCGTCGATCCCGCCGAAGCCCGCCGCAAAGCCGCACTGGCCTTTAAGAAGGACCTGAAAGTTTTTCCCTCTATCGAGGCCCTGGCCGGAGAACGGCTGGATTTCGTTGATATCTGTACGCCGCCCGCGTCGCATGTAGAATTCGCAGGTACGGCGCTGGCAAACGGCTGGGATGTCCTCTGCGAAAAACCTCTTACTTTGAGTGCCGCCGATTACGAAATCCTTTCCAGCCTGGTTTCCCGGCATGCGAAAACGCTCTTCACGGTCCACAACTGGAAACACGCGCAGATCTTTCAGAAAGCGTTTGAACTCATCCGCAAAGGACGCCTGGGCCGGATCTGGCATACGGAACTCTACGTCCTGAGGAATTCCCACTGCAAAGGCGCTTCGGAAGGTTCCTCAAACGGAAGGCAGCCGGCTGAAGACTGGCGCACGAACAAAGCGGTAGCCGGCGGAGGAATCCTTGTTGATCATGGCTGGCACGCTTTTTACCTTCTTTTTAACCTCATGGGCGTGGAGCCTTCTGCCGTATCCATGAGCATGCAGACAGGCGCGGGCGATCTGGAAGAAGCTGCCCGAGGCGTTATTTCATTCGGGGATGCCGAAGCTTTTCTAAAACTCACCTGGCGCGCGCCGAACCGGCGCAATGCCGCAATCATTCATGGTGAAAAAGGCGTGCTTATCATTGATGATGTACGGATTATCCTGGCGGCGGGCGGAATGACCGAGGAATTCCATTTTGATGCCGCGCTTTCCGCCGGTTCCCATCATGCTGACTGGTTCGAGGCTCTCCTGCCTGCCTTTCGCGAAGAACTGGACCATCCCACCGGGAAAAACTTTAGGGAAGCGGGCTGGTGCGCGGCGCTGATGCAGGCTTCTTATGCTTCCGCCGCATTAAACGGCAAGACTGTACCTGTTGCTCCCCCTGAATTAAAACCCGCCCTCCCCCGCTGACCACCGCACCGTTGCATTAGAACTCTTTGCGAGCTAAACTTGTCCGGCATGCCGAAAATTCTCCTTGTACCGGATAAAAAGGCCGCATTTGGCTCGCTTTTTTTTGGCTGTTCCCTGTTTTGCCGTCCTGCAGCCGCACAACCGGAAAATGAAAGACCCCCGGCTGCAGCGGGGCAGTTTTATCCCGCTAATCCGGGAGAGCTAAGGAATATGGTGGACCATCTTCTTGCCGGCGCCGGCAGGCATGGCCTTGACGGGGAACTTTCAGCAATCCTTGTACCGCATGCCGGCTATCAATACTCCGGACCAATAGCGGCGGAAGCCTTTAAGACGCTGAAAGACGAATGGCCTTCCGTCATACTGATCGGGCCCTCGCATCATGTCGCGGTCAAGGGCGCAGCCCTGGTCGCGCGCGGATCTTTCCGGACGCCGCTTGGTTCCGTGCCGGTTGATGAAGAGCTTGCCGGGAAACTGCTCGCTGCTTCTCCGGTGTTCGCGGAAGAAGCCGCACCCCATGCCGCGGAACATTCCCTTGAAGTTCAGCTCCCTTTCCTGCAGCGGCGGCTTAAAAGATTCCGCATTCTGCCTGTTGTTATGAACACCGAAGATCTGGAGATTGCCCGCAAAGCGGGCCTTGCAATTGCGGAAGCCGTGCGGGGAAGAAAAACTCTCCTGGTCATTTCCTCCGACCTCTCGCATTACCCGCGCAGCAATGTAGCCAGGCCGGTGGACCAGACTTTTCTCAAAGCGCTCGAGCGCCTTGATCCCGAATATCTGAAGCTGACAGGGCAAACACTGATGAGCCGGGGGGAACCGGAACTGTTCACGGTCGCCTGCGGTGAAACCGCCATATGGACGGGTCTTTACGCCGCTAAAGCCCTTGGCGCAAATCAGGCGCAGATCCTGCGTTATGCCAATTCGGGGGAGCTGGTTCCCGATACGGCGGATCGTTCCGTAGGCTATGCTGCCGTCGCTTTCGTTCATGCAGGCCGTCCCAAAAACCCGGACCTTCTGGATAAGAAGGCGCAGCAGCGGCTTCTTGATGCGGCGCGCACTTCAATAGCCGACGGACTCGCGCAAAAACGTTTTTCCTTTGAGCCGCTGAACAAAAACTATGACCTTAACCTTCCCGCCGCGGTCTTTGTTACGCTGCGCAGGCACGGCGAATTGCGCGGCTGTGTGGGGACTGTAGAACCGCAGTTCAGTCTCTGGGAAGCGGTCCGTCATTTCGCTAGGTCGGCCGCTTTTGAGGACACGCGTTTCCAGCCGCTGGAACAGGCCGAACTTAAGGATATACGCGTCGAAATATCCATACTTTCGCCGCCTCAGCGCATAAAAGATGCCGGAGAGATCGTGCCGGGACGCGACGGCGTGATCGTGCGTAATGGACGCCATTCCGGACTTTTCCTGCCTGAGGTGTGGGAAAGTCTGCCGGATAAAACATCTTTTTTGGATACGCTTTGCTCGCAAAAGGCCGGACTGCCTCCCGGCTGCTGGAAAGATCCTTCCGTAGAACTGCGGGTTTTCCGCAGCGAAGCCTTTTCGGAATAGAATTTCAAGGAAAGGTTTACTGCTGACGGCGGGTTAATTTCCAGAAGAGACTTACGCCGACGATATCCCAGAAAATTTCGCGCACCCGGCGGATAAGGCTGACGCTGACTCCCAGAGACGGCGGCAGGCCTAAAGCTATAGCTGCGAGGTAATGCCCCCCTTCGAAAAAACCGACCCCGGCAGGAGCAACGAATCCCACCGTAGCTCCCAGCTGCGCCATGGCGCCCATAAACCAGGCGTCCTTCCAGCCGAAGGGGTGACCGAGCAAATGGAAGATTATCCATAACTCCAGGGCTCCTGCCAGCCAGCCTCCGGTATGAAAAACAACGCTTTCGAAAAACCTGCCTGTATCATGACGGAAAAAATGTCCCAGAGACTCATCCAGCATCAAAAGACGCCCCTCCTGCTTATGGAGCCAGGGATGCCCGGTAAGGCGATGCAGCACACGTCCCAGGCGGCTGAAAGAACGGTTAGCCAGGAGCCATGTAAAGATACCAATGCCCAGACCCAGCGCTGTAAGCGCAGTCAGCGACGCCCAGTCTCGGGTGCTGCCTTCCGGCCGGGCATAGGTCAATCCTAAACCCAGATACAGCACCATACCGATGCTCTGAGCGGATTTTGCCACAAGAGCCGAAGCCGTCGCTTCTCTGAGCCCGGTTTTTTCCGCCAGCAGTTTAACTTTCAACGGCTCGCCGCCGACATAACCGGAGGGAAGCAGCGAGTTAAAGCATTCCCCCGCCATACGGATTTGAACCAGCCGCAGAAAAGAAACCCCGCTGGGACACGTCACCTGCCAGCCCATGGTATTCAACAGCATCCAGACAAGCGGGTATGCCAGTACAATGAAATAACTCCAGCGCAGAAGCCCTAAAGTCGAAGCCACCTGCGATACGCCCACCTGATGAACAAAGAATCCGACTGCGGAGAGGCCGATCAAAAGCGCAATGATTCGGAAGATTTTCACTCCGCTCTCCTTTTTGCGGGCAATGTAAGAAAGAATAAAACCAATAGCACAAAGGCATACATCACCACTCCAATGCTGCAGGCCCACAGGAACCATTGCAGCCGGTTAACTAAGGCAAGAACCACAACGCCATAGATGAAATCGCGCCGGGCCAGGACGTCGCTCAATCGGGTAAGCTTTCCAGTCCACTTATTTTGAGAGAACCGGCTCGCATCTCCGGATACCGAAGTGAACGAACTCCGACCGGCCATGTAAGTCTGGTAACTGGCAAGAGAAGCCGCGATCAAAGTCCCGACTGCGGCAATCTGTCCCAATGCGACGTAGACGGGGTTTCCCAGATCTTTGGCAAGCCCCAAGCCCAGGCCATAGAAAACGGCGATATGGATAACATTGTCACCCCAGAGATCGAGCCATCCTCCCAGCCGGGAGGTCATTTTTTTTGCGCGGGCCACTTCGCCGTCGCACCCGTCGAGTATTGAGGTCAGCAGAAAAACAAGCGCCCCGGCGATTTTGCAGGTCGCTCCTTTCTGAGCCATAAGCACGCCGCTGAAAATGCCGATGAGGGTGACGCCAACGGTTATCTGGTTGGGGGTGACGGGGGTCTGGATCAACCTGCGGCTGATTGCGCCGGAAATTTTCCGGTCGAAATGGCGGGCGAAAAAACCGTCTGTTTCCTTCGCAAAAGTTTCCATATTGGATTGAATTTTAGCACATGGTTCGATCCGCTGCGCTCCATCAAAATGGATTTGACTTATGATGAGCGACCCTGAGGCGGGCTGGATCCACAAGCAGAAACCCCTTTCCTCAGGACTAGCCTGGGGAAAGGGGTTCTGTTGAAAAAGTACGACCATTTCCTTCGACGTTGCTCAGTCTCCCGAGCGCAGCCGAGGGACTAACGGCGTTTCATCTTGGCGCGGGATACATCGCCACCTTTGTCGAGGAAATACAGGTAGCCCGCCTGCTTCTTGACTCCAACCTTTGCGACTTTTTCAGGCTTGCCGCCCTTCTTTCCGCCGCGTGCCATTTTGGCGCGAGAGACATCTCCCTGTTTATCGATGAAATAGAGATACCCATCCTGCCGTTTAACACCAGCCTTAGCCACTTTCTCTGCCATGTTGAATCACCCCCTCGTCGGTAAAGAATAGTTTTATTAAAACGGCTGTATTCTATATCGACGGTATCCGACTGTCAACAATATTTTTCCCGACGAGGAATAAAACCTCCGGCGAAAGGCAGGGCGCGGATTCCGACGGCGCTGGTTTCTCAGACGGTAAACTGGCGGGTTAAATTGGCGAGGCGGGTCCGGCGTGCCGTCGGAAGAGCGGCGACCATTTCAGGAGGAATTCCATGCTCGCATAGCGGTTGTCGTGCAGGCTCCGGCCCCGTTTTGACACGAAATGATCGCGCAGGATTCTTTCCGCTGCCTGCGCGCTTCCCACCCGGCTTACCAGCGTTCCTACTCCCAGCATTCAACCTCCCGCTCGCTGCATGTCCATTTCCAGAACGTCTTCTCACTGGTAAGGTTCCTACACGTTTAGAAATATTTCAAGGGAAAATGTCCGGTTGGGATAATTCCCGACGAGAAGCGAATTGTTTCGAGGTGGACGATCGTTAGAAAGGATAATTTATGCCGACGAACACGGCGGGCCCTTCATTGCCGACGCCGACATCGACAGACCCTACGACATTGGGTTTGACCGCAGCGCGAAAGGCCGTTCCATAGACAGGATGAAAATTCCTGATTTCCGCCTGCGGAAGAGTTGGGAAAACTTCGCCGCCGTCAATAAACGGCGCTATCTCGAAATTGGTTTTGATGCCCATCATGGTCAGGGAAGCGATGCGCATGCGCTGCTCCACATTAAAGACCATCCGCCCGCGGTCCGTAAACCGCCCTTCGCCAAAACCCCGCAGGGTGTCCCGGCCGCCGACAGAAGTCAATTCATAGAAAGGAATGTACGGGCCGTTCACCCACTCATACAGGCCGTGTATAACGGTGACCTGGTCAGGATGATTTTCCCATATAAAGAAATGTTTCGCCTCCGCGCCGTAGCGGATGAATATGGAATCGCTGCCGAGCGTCTGGAAAGTTTTCTCAAACCAGACCTCGCCAGAACTTCCCCTGGAAGGAGTAATCGGGTAGTCACGCGAGTCCATAAAAAGCCTGCATTCGTAAGCCACGGTGTTTTTTGTGCCCAGACCGGCCAGCGTCGGAAAAGCATTCGCGAGATCGTTGACGCCCGGAACAATGGTGTGGTCTACGTCCATAGTGCGAAAACGAATCCCGGTCGAAGCGCGCCAGTATTTGAAAAAGTTCAGGCCGATATCCCCCCGTGCATAGGTATCCCCGGCCGTATAGCCGGTTTCATCCTGAGAATGAGTTCCCGGTCCCAAACCATAAAATCTGTCGGAAGCATCTACGTCGTGCGCGCCTTCGGCGTAAACGTAACCCATTCCATCCCAGGCAGCGGTGTTCTCGTAGCGGACTTTGATTTCGCGGTTGGTATGCTGCGAAAAGCTGCCGATGGTGTAAAGCTGGCTTTCGTCTGTAGGGTAATAGAAATAACGCATGGTGGCCGTCTGGCCGAAAATAGAGTTATACGTATAGGAAGGAGCCAGCAGGTGGCGGATATGGTTGGTCACCGGATTGGAAATCACTGTAACTGGCAGGACGCCGTACGTCGGACCGGCATTGGGATCAGTGGCGATTGCCGGAAGCCAGACAAACAGATTGTTATTTTTGGTATAGGTCATGATCCTGGCTGCCCCGGCGAAGAAACGCTCGGTGGCAGTCTGCGGCGCTGGAGGCGCCGGGGCAGGAGGCGGCGCCTGGCGAAAAGTCGGCATCTCCGGAGCCTGCGAAGGCATCGGCTGAGCTGACGGTTCCTCAACGCGCGGATTCGGTTTTCCGTATTTTTTGTAGCTGCGCTGAATATCGGCCCCGGTGGGAAGATGACGCCGCCGGCGTGGAGCTGCCGCGCCTGCTGGAACATTTACGGTATACGTAGAGATTTTAACAGGCTGGTTAAAGAAAGGGGTTTCATCCGTCCAGACGCAATTCCCCGCGGTCAGACAGAACGCCGTCAGCAGAAAGAAGCTCTTCCGCTTCATGCCCTTTTTTTAAGTTTTTTACTGCTAGTCGTAGTACTCGATGCCCAAGTGCGTGATGAGCTCTTCGCCGCGCAGATAGCGCAGGGTGTTTTTGAGCTTCATCAGCTGGATAAACAGGTCATGCTCTGGGTAAAGCCCCGGCGCAGCCATCGGGCTTTTGAAATAGAAGGAAAGCCATTCCTGAATGCCCTGCATCCCCGCGCGATGCGCCAGATCAACAAAAATAGCCAGGTCAAGGACGATCGGCGCGGCCAGAATGGAATCCCGGCAGAGGAAATTCACCTTGATCTGCATCGGATAATTCAGCCAGCCGAAGATGTCGATGTTGTCCCATCCTTCTTTGTTGTCGCCGCGGGGCGGGTAGTAATTTATCCGTACTTTATGGTCATAGTGGCCGTAAAGATCGGGATACAGATCGGGCTGAAGGATGTATTCCAGAACGGAGAGCTTTGACTCTTCCTTGGTCTTGAAAGCTTCCGGGTCGTCGAGCACTTCGCCGTCCCGGTTCCCGAGGATATTGGCAGAGAACCAGCCGTCCAGTCCCAGCAGGCGCGCTTTGAAGGCGGGCGCCAGCACGGTCTTGATGAAGGTCTGGCCGGTTTTGAAGTCTTTGCCGCAAACCGGGAGGCTCTTTTTCGCCGCCAGTTCGCGGATGGCGCCGATATCCACCATCAGGTTGGGCGCGCCGTTTGCAACCGGAACGCCGGACTGCAGCGCGGCGTAGGCGTAAATCTGGCTGGGGGAAATGTCCGGGGAATTTTCCCTGAGGCCTTTCTCAAAGACCGCAAGATTTTTATGAACCGCCGCCGCCTTCTGGTATTTTTCCGTAGAAGCGCACCAGATCATCACCAGCCGGTCCAGGCGGTTTGTCTTCTTGAATTGGGCAATGTCTGCCATGAGTTGCTGGGCCAGATCCATTTTGGATTTGCCCTTTTTAACGTTCGGTCCGGAAATGCGTGAGACATAGGCAGTATCAAAAACCGCGGGCATCGGTTTGATTTTTTCCAGCTCGGCGCGCAGGGGAGCGAGGTGTTCGGCGGTAAGCACTCCGGCTTTTGTGGCGGCGCGAAACATATTGTCCGGGAAAATATCCCAGCCGCCGAAAACGAGATCCTTCAGTTCGGCAAGCGGCACAAAATCCTTGATCATAGGGATGCGGTGTTCCGTGCGTTTGCCCAGGCGTATGGTGCCCATCTGGGTGAGCGACCCGATGGGCTTGCCGAGGCCTTTGCGGGAAGCCATAACTCCGGCGATAAATGTACTGGCTACTGCGCCCAGTCCGGGCATTAGAATTCCCAGTTTCCCTTTTGCCGGGGCGATTTTTACCGACTCAGAACTTTGAGACATGACAGAAGCGTTGGATTTTTTCACCTTGCGACCATCCTTTTTTAGGAGCTAGGCCATCCTCCATTAACACCACTGGAGGGATGGTAGTGGATGCATTATATAAAAACGGGTTTCCCTTCAGGCTACTTGCTTCGATTCTCCGGGTGGGCCTAAAACTGAAGCTCAAGCATCATGCGGAAGGTGAGTCCGGACACTCCGAGATTGAAATCTTGTCCGTCCGGAGGATTCAGATGGTTTGAGTAGTGGACATAGCCGGCGTCCGCGTGCAGAGAAAGATTTTCCAGGCCCAACTCTTTTCCGTGCGGGCATGGGAACCTTACGCCGAGCTGGGTTAGCTGAGATATTGTTGTATGCCCCTCCTGAAAGGGATACGGATCAAAGGGCGGATTCTCCGTTGCCTGGTTCTCGAAATTTGCCACGGACAGGCCTAGGGCGAACTCCGGTATCATCCAGTCTTTCTTCCAGAATTCCCAGATGCCGGCAATATGGCCTTCCCTGACCGAATCTACCTGCGACTGAACGGTCCCGGAAAAAACGTTCCTGGAGTCCTGCGACAGATTGCTTGAGACATTGGTCGGAGTGGCCCCTCCTATTTCTATAGCGGAAAGCCACGGCAGGTCGAGCCTGTAGCGCAGGGCCAAAGCCGGGAGAAATTCCGTGTCAGATCCACTGTGCAGGAGCGTTGCTCCCAGCATAAGGGAAAAGCGATCGCTGCCGAACCAGGTCGCGGACGAAGCAGCCTCGGCGCCGCAGGCAAAGCACAGAAGCACAAGGATAAGCCATCCCTTTTTCACCTTACCTATTAGAATCCTGAGAAAGCTTTTAGGATGCCGCGTCTTGACAAAAAAATTCAGGATGGATTATAAAGATGGGAACAGCTTTTATTATCATGGGAGGAATTTCGTATGGACCAAAGCATCCGCGTAATTCATGAAAAAGTAAGCAAGGTGAGCGTTTTTATCCAGGCGCTCAAACAGGAGATAGGAAAAGTGATCGTTGGCCAGGAATATCTGGTGGAACGGCTCCTGGTCGGGCTCCTGGCGGACGGCCATGTGCTTCTCGAAGGAGTCCCCGGGCTTGCTAAGACTCTGGCAGTGCGCACTATGGCAAAGTCTATCGACACCCAGTTCCAGCGCATTCAATTTACTCCTGATCTGCTGCCTGCGGACCTGATCGGCACGACGGTTTACAATCCCAAAGACAGCCACTTTTTTGTGAAGAAAGGTCCGATATTCACCAACCTGCTGCTGGCCGATGAAATCAACCGGGCGCCTTCCAAGGTGCAGAGCGCGCTTCTGGAGGCAATGCAGGAGCATCAGGTCACGATCGGCGAAGAAAGCTTCCAACTTCCCGCGCCGTTTCTGGTGCTGGCCACGCAGAATCCGATAGAGCAGGAGGGAACTTATCCCCTTCCCGAAGCGCAGGTGGACCGCTTCATGCTGAAACTTAAAATCACATACCCCTCGCGGGAAGAAGAGCGGCTTATCCTCGACCGGATGACCACAGGGCATCCCATTGAGATCAAGCCGGTCGTGCATCCGGACGAGATCCTGTCCGCGCGCGCCATCGTGAATGAAATCTATGTCGACGAGAAGATCAAGAACTATATTCTGGATCTGGTCTTTGCCTCGCGCTTCCCGGACCGGTATAAATTAGACGGAATTAAGAGCCTGGTCGCCTACGGAGCTTCCCCTCGCGCAACAATCTGCCTTACGCAGGCCGTCAAAGCCTATGCGTTCCTGCAGGGCCGGGGATACGTCACTCCGGAAGACGTTAAAACCATCGGGCCGGACATTCTGCGGCATCGCATCCTTCTTACTTATGAGGCGGACGCGGAAAATACGACTTCCGAAGATATCGTGCAGAAATTATTCGCGGCAGTGGAAGTCCCTTAACCATGAAACCTGTCTTTCAATTCTTGCTTCTCGGCCTCTCTGATTTAGGATTTTGAATCCAATTTCAAAAAGGCCAGAATCCGAGAACTGAAAACCGAAAGACGTCAACACAATCGCTCATGATTACCCGCGATCTCATTTCGCAAGTTCATCGTCTTGAAATCAAGACCCGGCGCCTGGTGAATGAAATTTTCTCCGGGCAGTACGGCAGCGTTTTCCGCGGCCTGGGCATGGAATTTGCCGAAGTGCGCGAATACGTCCCCGGCGACGATGTCCGCGCCATTGACTGGAATGTGACCGCGCGTACCGGTCATCCTTACGTGAAGAAGTTCGTTGCCGAACGGGAAATGACCGTGATGCTGCTGGTTGACGGCAGCGCCTCGCTGCGGTTTGGCACGGCCCTCAAATGGAAATCCGATCAGGCAGCGGAAGTCGCCGCGGTGCTCGCTTTTTCCGCCATCCGAAATAACGACAAAGTCGGGCTATGTCTTTTTTCCGATCGCGTGGAAAAATTCATCCGCCCCCGGAAAGGACGGACGCACACCCTGAGGGTGATCCGCGATGTTCTGGAATTTGCTCCCCGGCGCATTCAAACGGACATCAACGAAGCCCTGCGTTACCTTAACCGCGTGGTCAAGCGCAAAGCCGTGGCGTTTCTGCTGTCTGATTTTTACGCGGTGGACGAACGGCTTCTCGCTATAACCAATAAACGGCACGATCTCATAGCTCTGCAGCTGCTTGATCCCCGCGAAGAGACGCTGCCGAAGGTGGGTTTGCTCGAATTAAGCGATGCCGAAACTGGAACACGCATGTGGGTGGATACGCGGGACGTGGCCGTCCGCAAACAATTTCAGGAAAATTCTCTGGCGCGACGGCAGTATTTGAAGAAAATGCTGCAGCGCCATGGAATCGATCATATCGTGCTGAGAACCGACCGGTCCTTCGTTCAACCGCTGGTTCAGTTCTTCCAATCCCGTGTCAAAAGATTCCGTTAAACAAAGTCACTCAACCACCGTCGCCACAGCGACAGTTAATGCCCAGCTTCAGCCGAGCCAGGCCAGGCTTGGAGATCTGTTCTCTTTGACCGTAAAGGTTACCCCTCCCGGCGATCAACTGGTCTTATTCCCCCCAACACCCAAAAACTGGGGCACTTTCGAAGTGTATTCAAGCACGGTCACTGCGGTTCCGGGAACCAATGCCATGCAGCTTAAAACCGAGTTGCAGAATTTCACTACCGGCCAGCAGACATTGAGCGGCGTGGAATTTTCCCTCAGTGATTTAAAAGGGCGCAGCAGGCATGTGACGGTTTCTTCGATGACGGTCACGATCCAGGAGGTCCCACCCGGTCCAAAGGACAAAGGAGACATCCGCGGCATCAAGGGCGTGCTCGGCCCTGTTGCCTGGTCAATCTGGTGGTGGGTGCTTCTGGCTGCGATCGCTTCAGCGGCAGGCGTCTGGTTCTGGAAAAAACGCCAGGCAAAGCTGCATGGTCCGCCTCCTCCGCCACCGGAGCCAGCAGATACTGTCGCTCTGCGCAGGCTGCAGGAGCTTCTGGCAACAGGCTGGGTGGAAAACGGCCGGCTGAAAGAATTTTATATCGGACTGAGCGACGCGCTCCGCAGCTACATTGAGAACGGGTTCCATTGTCCTGCTCTCGAACGCACCACCAGCGAACTGCTGCGGGACCTGCGCAAGCAGGGAAAGCTTGAATCGCCCGTTATCCTTCAGATTAAAGATCTGCTGGAAAGCTGCGACCTGGTGAAATTCGCCAAGCTCCGGCCGGACGCGGCGGAAGCGCTGAAGGATCACGCCAGCGCGGTACAGATAGTGGAGAAAACGAGGAAATCATTGCGAGGATTGGAGCAATGATTAAGTCGTCGCCCCGGAAATCCGTTGTCCGGGGCCCATTTATGAAGGCCTTTTTTGATGGGTCCCGGCTTACGACCTTCGGGACGACGACTGTTTTATCTTGATTAGGATCTTTTAACTTATGCATTTCTCGGACCTTATTTTTCTGCTGTTACTAATTCCCTTGGCCATTTTAATATGGTGGCGGGAACGGGATCATTCTGCGGCGCGCGCCACGCTGCCCTATCCCGACGTTTCCATGACGGCTTCTCTTCCTTCATCATGGCGCGTCCGCTACCGGAAAACTGTTCCCGCGCTTATCTACGCCGGCCTCGCACTGGCGATCGTTGCGCTGGCCCGCCCGCAGTCTGTTCTTAAAGGAGAAGAAGCGCGGGCGCGCGGCATTGACATCATGATCTGTCTGGACACTTCGGGCAGCATGCGGGCCCTTGATTTCGATCCCCTTGACCGCATGGCTGAGGCGAAAAAAGCGGCGAAAATCTTCATAACACACAGGCATTACGACCGCATCGGTCTGGTCGCCTTCGCCGGAGTGGCAATACTGGAATGCCCCCTGACGCTGGATTATGGAGCTTTGGTCGATTTCCTCGACCAGATTGAGGTGGGCGTTACCACGACCGAAAACACCGCCATAGGTACAGCCATTGCCACGGCATGCAATCACTTGAAGAAAAGCGGAGCCAAAAGCAAAGTCATAATTCTAGTTACGGACGGCCGCAATAATTCCGGGGAGATTGACCCGCTCACAGCGGCCAAAGCCGCGGCCGCGCTCGGCATCAAGATCTATGCCATCGGCGTGGGGAAACGCGGGCAGTCGATCATCCCTGTCCAGGATAACTTTGGGAATACCCATATGCTTCCTATTAATGAAGACCTCGACGAAGCCGCCTTGCAGGACATTGCCCACTCTACAGGCGGCGACTATTTCCGCGCCACAAGCGCCAAAGAATTTGAAGAGATTTATTCTCAGATCGATAAGCTGGAAAAAACCGACATCATCGGGCCCTCGGCGGTTACCTTTGAGGACAATTATCTGGGGTGGCTGGTGATAGCTATGCTCTGCCTGAGCGGCGGCTTTCTTCTGGAGCGGACGGTTTGGAGGACTTTCCCGTGAGGAAAGAGGCGCTCCTAAAGTCGTCTTCCCGGCAGGCCGTAAGCCGGGATCCATCAAAAAAGACCTTTATGTATGGGCCCCGGATAACGAATTTCCGGGGCGACAACATATGAACTACGTCGCATATCCATCGATGTTTGCTTTCTTCGTAGTACCTGCGTTATTGACTGTCATTATTTTCTGGACCTATCGCTGGCGCAGGCAAGGCGTCGGCGTTATGGGTCAGGAGGCCACCGTCAGACGGCTGTTCCCGGCCGGTCTCTCGCGCCGCAGGCATTGGTCCGCTTTCCTTCAGATCGTGGGGCTCTTAAGTGCGACTATCGCTCTGGCCGGACCTTTAATCGGGGCGCGCCTTGTCGAATTCAAACAAAAGGGCCTGGACGTTTTTATCGCAGTGGATTGTTCCCTGTCCATGCAGGCCGAGGATCTCAAGCCCAACCGGATGGCGAATGCCAAACTGATTTTAGGACAGCTGATCGACCGGCTGGCGGGCGACCGCCTGGGCATTATCGCCTTTGCGGGCCAGGCATATGTGGAATGCCCTCTTACCATAGATAACACCGCCGCTCAGGAAGCGCTGGACGCCATTGACGTGGGCGCCGTGCCGATCCCGGGAACGGTCATTGGCGATGCCATACGCACCGCGGCCAAAGGCCTGAAGGCGGGTGAAGGCGGGGCGCGCGTGCTGATTCTCCTTACGGATGGGGAGGACCACAAAAGCGATCCCATAGGGGCGGCAAAAGAAGCGGCAAAGCTGGGCATGAAAATATTCACCATCGGCGTGGGAAGCCCACAGGGAGATCCTATCCCGATATTCGATGAACAGGGCCACCGCAGCGGCTATAAACGCGACAAGAACGGGCAGGTCGTATTAAGCCGGATGGACGAAACAACTCTTTCCCGCATTGCTCAGGAAACCGGCGGGCAGTATTACCGCGCCAATCTTTCGGGAGACGAGGCCGATCAGATCGGCAAGGCTCTTGATAATTTAAAGCGCGGAGATCAAAAGTCCCGCCTCTTCAACCGTCTGGAAAACCGGTACCAGTGGCCGCTGGGAATTGCTCTATTCTGTTTACTGATAAGCCTGGCAATCCCGGAAGGGAAACGAGAATGACGACAGGGAAAAGGGAAAAGGTTAAAGGGAAAAACAAGGTTTGCCTTTTTAAAAGGCACTTCCTCGTTTTGCCCTTTGCCCTTTGCCTTTTGCCTTCTTCAGTATGTGCGGCTTCGCTTAAATATGCCAACCGCGATTTCTGGAACGGGAATTATGAGCGGGCGCTGAAAAAGTACGATGACGCGCTGATCGACGCGCCTAATTCCAGCATTCTCCACTTCAACGCAGGCGACGCGGCGTACCAGATGGGGCAGTTCAGCCGCGCCGAATCCGAGTTTGACCAGGCCGCGCAATCCGCCTTCAAGCCGCTGCGTGCCGCGGCTTTGTATAACAAGGGCAATTCCTTTATCCGCGAGCAGAAGTGGGCGGAAGCCATTGAGTCGTATAAGGAAAGCCTGCGCGCCAATCCCGCGGACGAGGACGCCAAGTATAATCTGGGTATGGCGATGAGATTTCAGAAGAATCCGCCGAAATGCAAGAATCCCAAATCCGGCGGGAGCAAAAATCAGCAGGCCAAACAAAATCAGCAGAAGCCTCAGATGAGCAAAGAGGATGCCCAGCGGTTATTGGCGGCGATCGCCGCGGGCGAACAGAAAAAACCGAGACAGAAACAACCGCAAGGCGGAGTACCGCATCCGGATGAAGACTGGTAATCAATGAGGCAGGTAAAAGGGCAAAGGGTAAAGGGTAAAAGTTTGGCAGGCCTTTTTAAAAGGTTATACCTCGTTTTGCCCTTTTCACTTTTACCTTTAACCTGTTGTTTTGCGGAGGTGCAAATCACGGCCAGCCTCGACCGGCAGCAGGTGGCGTTAAATGAGCAGGCGCGCTTAAGCGTGACCATTTCGGGAAATTCCTCCAATCTGCCTGCGCCGCAGCTCCCCGGGCTTCCGGATTTCCAGATCTATAACGCCGGGACATCGCAAAGCTTCAGCTGGGTCAACGGCCAGACCAGCGCGAATGTGACCTACAACTACATGCTCTCGCCTAAACAGGTTGGCCGCTTTACCATACCTCCGATCCAGGTCCAGGCCGGAGGCCAGAGCGCCGCAACGCAGCCCATGTCCCTGGAAGTCGTGAAAGCCCAGGCGTCCGCAGCGCCCGCTCCGGCGCGCGCTTCCCCCGGCGGTTCCGGAGCTCCGGGCATTTTCGTCACCACTACGGTGGATAAATCCACTGCCTACGTAGGCGAGCCCGTCACGCTTTCTTTCCGCGTGTACAACCGCGTTCCGCTTCTGAGCAACCCTCAGTACCAGCCGCCGGATACCTCCGGTTTCTGGACGGAAGATCTGCCTCCTCAGAAAAACTATACGGCAAGCGCCCGCGGAACCCAGTTTAACGTCACCGAACTCCGCACGGCTTTGTTTCCCACGACTCCGGGCAGGGCGAAAATCGGTCCCGCCGGGCTGCGCGTGCAGATTCAGAATCTCGCGTCCGATCCTTTCAGCGGAGACTTGTTTGCGAACTTCTTCGGGGGCGGCCAGGAAAAAATGCTGAATACCAATCCGATCACGATTCAGGTAAAGCCTCTGCCGGAACCGAAGCCGGCGGGCTTCAGCGGAGCGGTAGGCCAATACGCGCTGTCAGCCGGCCTGGACAAGCGGTCCACTACGGTCGGCCAGCCCGTGGAACTGTCCGTTTCGATCGCGGGAAAGGGTAATATAAAATCCTTGCCGGACGTTGTCTGGCCGGCCTTCAACAATTTCCGCACTTTCGCTTCCAACGCCGCGGTCAATATCGATAAAAAAGACTACCTGGTTCAGGGATCGAAAGTGTTCAAGATCGTCCTGATCCCCACGACTTCCGGCGATCTCACCGTGCCGCCGGTTTCATATTCATATTTCGATCCGGAAGCTGGCTCTTACCGGACGCTGCATTCCCAGCCTCTTTCCGTCTCCGTCAAACCGGGGCCTGCCGGTCCGCAGACTCCGGGCCCGGGATTTTCCGCGCCGGAAGCTCCTGGCATTCGCGTGCTTGGCCAGGATATCCGCTACATCAAAACTTCCTCAGGACTGCGTCCGAAAAGAATTCCCCTTTATCGCAGCGCCTGGCTGTATATTCTAAATGCTCTTGCCTTTTTGTTCATGCTGGGAGCAGGCCTTCTCCAGCTTTACCGCAGGCTGTTTTTTTCGAATCCGCGCCTGGTGCGTTTCCGCGCGGCGCGGGGCCGCGCCTTGAAGCGGCTGCAGGCCGCAGAAGCGTTCGCTTCCCGGTCGCAGGTAAAAGAAGCGGCCCGCGAAATGGGCGACGCTCTGCGCGGTTATCTCGCCGCCAAACTGGGTTTAAACGATACGGGACTGGCTTTGAAAGACTCGGTTCAGTTGATGAGCGAAAGAAAATTACACGATACGGATAAACAAAAAGTTGAAGAACTCTGGAATACCCTGGACCTGTTCCAGTTTGCCCCTGCGCAGGTAAGTCCCGAAGATATTGCAAAGGCGCAAAAGGACATTCGCACATTGATCGACACGCTGGAAAAGGAAATTAAATGGGAAGAGTGAGCCGCTTTCCGTCATTCCCGCAAGTAGTAAGCGGGAATCCATCTAACAAGGATTCCTTGATTCAGGGATCCCCGATAACACAATTCGGGGATGACATCATTAAGGTATCCTTCCTTCTTTTTTACCTTTTACTTTTTCCCTTTTCCCTGTCTTTTGCTTCTCCTCAGGATTCTTTTGATCAGGGGAACAAAGCCTATGCCGAGGGGCAGTATCTACAGGCTGCGGGCGCGTATGAATCAGCCGCTACCGGAGGCCTGCAGAACTGGGTAGTCCAATACAACCTTGGTAATGCCTGCTACAAAGCGGGGAGCCTGGGTAAAGCGGTTGCGGCATACGACAGGGCTTTCCGCTTGAATCCAGGGAATTCTGACGTCGTGTTCAATCTGAACCTGGCGCTGACAAAAGCCGGGGATCCGCTTCTTCCCGGCGGCGCGCTGGCTTCTCTCTGCTGGCGAATCTATTACGCAGTTCCGCTGGATCTTCTAACGCTTCTGGTTTCCGCGTTACTGATAGTACTCGTGTCGACCTGCGGCCTGTTCTTTCTGGGACGCCGTACAATCCCGGCAGAAGCGGCCTTTGCCCTGTTCGCAGCGCTGGCCCTGTCCGGGACCTGGTGCGGCCTGCGCATCGAAGCCTTGCAGCAGAAAGAAGCGGTGATCATCGTACCTGCGGCGGAAGTGCGCAGCGGTCCGAATTTGTCTTCCCCCGCAAACTTTAATATTCCGGAAGGACGCCGGGTTCTGCTTCTGGACGAGCAGGAACCAGTCAGCGGCTGGCTGGAAATCGGCGTTCCCAGCGAAGGGCTAAAGGGCTGGATTCCGGACTCATCTGTCGAAACCATTTAACTGCAGGGCAACGGGTAAAAGGCAAAGGGCAAAACAAGGAAATCACCTTGTTATAAAGCGCTTCATCGTTTTTCCCTTTTCCTTTTGCCCTATAATAAGACTCCATGGATCTTCCTCCTCCTAAACCCGGGCATTGGACCAGCCTTGTCTACAAGATCGGCTACAGGGCCTTGATCTGCGCCGGTTATTTTATGGAGCCGCTGGCGCGGGAAGACATGAAAGATGACCCCATTGAACAGTTTGCGGACTGGTATAAAAAAGCCAAAAAGTCCGGCGGCATGCGGCAGCCGGAAACCATGTGCCTGTCCACGATCGACGATCAGGGCTTTCCTGACGCGCGCATGGTCCTGCTCAAGGGGTTCAGCCAGGAAGGCTTCATTTTCTACACCAACATCAATTCCATAAAAGGGAATGCGCTCAAAGCGCGGCCGCAGGTATGCCTGACGTTTTACTGGGAAAAACTCTGGCGGCAGATACGCATTCAGGGGAGCGCAAGCCAGGTGACTGACGCCGAAGCGGACGCTTATTTCCGCACGCGGCCGCGCCTCAGCCAGTTGGGCGCCTGGGCCTCCATGCAGTCGAGCCCCCTGGCGGACCGTTCCATTCTTGACGGGCGCGTTGAGGAGTTTCGCCGGCGCTTTGAAGGAAAAAACGTGCCGCGGCCGGAATTCTGGACCGGCTTCCGGGTCAGGCCGGAGCGCATGGAGTTCTGGCAGCTTCGCCCCAACCGCCTTCACGACCGATTCCTTTATACCCGTATTCAAAACCGCTGGGACATCACCCGGCTTTATCCGTAAATAAGTTCCCTCCCCCCTTGAGGGGGAGGACTGAGGTGGGGGGTCCATCTTCGTCGTACAATACCCCCCCATCCCCACCTTCCCCCTCAAGGGGGGAAGGAGTTTGTATATAATACCGTCTATGCTGGATATCAAATGGATCCGGGAACACCCGGAAGAACTGCGGCAGATGCTGGCCAACCGGCATTCGAAACTCGATCTTTCCCCGCTCTTTGAGATGGATGCCGAACGCCGACGGCTCCTGATGGAACTGGAGAAACTCCAGGCGGAACGCAATAAAGCGGCAGACGAAATCGGCCGCCGTAAAGCGAAAAAGGACGACGCCTCGGATTTACTCAAACAGATGGAGTCCGGCAAAGCGACGATCAAAGCGCTCGAGGCCAGGCTGGCCGAAGTCGAACCCAAGCTGCAGGATTTCCTGCTCCGAATCAACAATGTCCCTGATGCCTCCGTGCCGGTAGGCGCCGGCGCGGAAGATAACAAGGTGGTCCGCCAAACCGGGAAAATCCCTGAATTTACTTTTAAGCCCAGGCCGCATTACGAACTGGGCGAGGCGCTGGGCATACTGGATTTCAAAGCCGGAGCCAAACTTTCCGGCGCGCGCTTCCCGGTGCTGCGCGGCAAAGGCGCCGCCCTGGAGCGGGCCCTGATTCAATTCATGCTCGACGTTCACACAAAGGAAAACGACTACACGGAAGTGATGACGCCTTACCTTGTGACGCCGCAAACCATGCAGGGAACAGGCCAGCTGCCCAGATTCGAAGAAGAGCTCTTCCACGTGGAACGCGATTCTCTTTACCTGATTCCCACCGCCGAAGTGCCTGTGACCAATCTGCATCGCGACGACGTGCTGGATGAAAAAGAACTGCCGAAAAAGTACGTCTGCTATACCGCATGCTTCCGCCGCGAGGCTGGGTCCTACGGCAAAGACACCGCAGGCCTGATCCGGAACCATCAATTCAATAAAGTCGAGCTGGTCCAGTTCGTCCGGCCCGGGGAATCGCTTGCCACGATCGAACGGCTCACTGCCGATGCGGAAAAAATACTGCAAAAGCTGGGGCTTACCTACCGGGTTATGGCGCTTTGCACCGGCGATCTGGGGTTTGCCTCGGCAAAAACCTATGACCTTGAAGTCTGGAATCCCGGCGAGCCTTCGGAAAACGGCAAGGGGAATGGGCGCTGGCGGGAGATTTCCTCCTGCTCCACTTTCACCGACTTTCAGGCGCGCCGGATGAACATCAAATACAGGCGCGCGGACGGCAAAAAAGAGTTTGTCCATACCCTGAACGGGTCGGGCGTCGCGATCGGCCGGACTTTCGCCGCAGTGCTTGAGAATTACCAGCAGGCTGATGGATCCGTACTTACCCCCGAAGCATTAAAGCCCTACCTGCCATTTGATCAAATTCGGTAAAATCAATTTAAGGACTAATCATGACAAATGAAAAAGATCAGGGACGGCATATAGCCGGACTGCTCCGCCTCCCTTTAAACGGCGGCAATGCCGATTATCTGAAAGGCGGCTTCCGACAGCCGGGCTACGGCGTCCCTTCCGGGGCGGCGATAGACGGCTCGCACGCTTTCCAAGGCTCGCAGGGCTACTACACGCCCGAAGGCCGTAAGATTTTTAGAGACAATGTCCTGGCAATCCGCCGGGTACTGGAATCCGTCCGCCCGAAATACATCATGAAAATCGGCATCGGAGGACAGCATACTCCCTTTCAGGGAATAGCCGGGGGATTCGCGCTGATTGATCCGCAGGGCGTGAGAATCGCCGGCGAATACGAGCTGGGAAAAGATTACGAAAAATCACTGGCTGAAACGCTGGAAGAGCTTGGCGCTTCCTGGGAAGAAATAGTAATCATTCCCAGCTCGAAATCCGGATCAACGGACGAGACCATGCTTATCTTCGTCCAGGTCCTGAGCGCCATGCTGGCCCATCTGTCGGGCGAAAACGGCGAAACCTTCGCCAGGCAGGTCCTTGATATCCTTCACGAAATCAATTTCGAAGGCGAAACAGAACGGCCCGGGAAAGACCTTTTCATAGTTCCGGGAGGCAGCCTGATTCAGCTCATAGCCGGACGCACCCATCGCCCGGCAGACGAAGTTAAGGCGATCTTCAAAAAGCTGCTGGAGCGGATTATTTTTGAAACCACAAACCGCCCGGACCAGAGCCGCCTTGCCGCTTTCCTGAAAAATTCCGGCCTGGACACGGAAGTCCATCAGCCGGCGGTGATAGAAATGTTCGACAACGTGGGCGGCAGGTGGACCGGGGACCTGCACATGATGACTTTCCTGGCGCAATACGGGATAGACCCGGAACTCTACTGGCAAAGGCGCAGGGACGGCATTCGCGAAGTGCGCGAAAACCGCCATGAGGCAAACCGCATAGGCGATCAGCTGCTCGATTCGGGATGCACGGATATCGCCCTGCTCGTGCCGGACCATCTTTTCTGGTTCGGGAAATCCTGCGAGCAGAATTTTAACGAGAGCATCTGGCAGGAGGGATTCGCCAATCTGGTGGCGGTCCGGGCAAAAGACTGGCCGGTCCAGTCGTTTTATTACAGGAACCGGCGGGAGAAGCTGGTCATAAACCTTACGGATACGGCCGTTGATGCAAAAAATTTTAATGCCGTGCGGCCTTCTCTGACGGAGCGCCGCGCCCGTACGCTCGAGGAGACCGCGCTTGCCTATGCCGATCTTTTCACCCTCTTCTACGGGTTTACCAATCATGTGGGAACCCGCCTGATAGCGCGGGCCATGGCCAAAGCAGGTCAAACCGCGGGAAAAACGGACTTGAACGATCTCGGCAACCCGGCGGCGCGCATTGCCCAGGAAAATTTGTTCCTGCGCCAGCCCTTTGTTGAGCTTGGCAAAAAATTACTGGAAGAGCGCTTATCGAGCCTCCACAAAGAGGAGGCCGGAAAGCCGGGCTCCATCTGGCTGGCGGAAAAAGCCGTCAAAGAAAAAGCTTCCCACCGCGAGCTTCTAACCAACCTCAGCGATTTCCCCGCGAATCTGATGAATCATAAGACGCTCAGGCTTGTGGTCAGGCAGGCGAAGGCATATGCGGATAAAAACAAACGGAAGCTTGTTCCCTTCATTTACCTGGAAGGAGAAAAATTCTCATCGCTGCGGGATTCCCTGATCGCGGCCGGCGTTGAATGGGTGATGCAGGGAACCGGCGACCAGCACATAAGCTACCAGCAGGTTCTTGCGCAGCCTAAGCGCTATCTGCCGTTTCTCGTTTCCTTCGTACCCGACCGCCCTCTGGCCGGGCTGCCTGCCGTCGGATTTGCCAAAGGATACCTGCATTCCATCAGCCCGCATCTGGTCCGGGACTATTTTGCCGAGGCTTCCTATCAGGCTCTGCTCGAACAGGGCGGCAAGAGTCTGTTCCTGCGTCTTGTCGACACCGTAACCGAACTCGATGCTTTCCAATCTGCTTTTCAGAAATAAACTGCCGCGCTTGACGAAACCCTCGCAGGCAAACCGGTAAAGATCCCTTCAACGCAGTCCTATGGCTGTTCCGTGAAGTATAAATAGTCCACGCCGTCTCTCAGTTCTCAGTTTTCTTGCTTTATGCGATCAAGGCCCAATTACCCATAGGACTAAAGGGCCTCCATTTTTAGCCTTTGGACATATTTAAGAATTCCGTGGTTTCCCGTAAACTGTTAAAACGTCGCAACAGGCGAATTGCCATTGCGCCAATGTTTTAGCGGCCGATAGCCATGTTCCAGGAACGTGTCCCAGACAAAAAAATGGAGAATACTCTCATTGACTAAGTCCATGAAACTTGTGTCTCGCGGCAGGTCCATTTTAGCGGCCATGCTCGCTTTGGCGATAATCGCCGAGCCGGCGTTCTCGATTCCCGCAAACGCCTCGGCGTCCGCGCCACGGAACGATTTCCCCAACGCGTTACCACCCCTCGTCATCGCAACCACGACAGTCTTCGATAGGGAAGCGCTGGCCCCTGTAGCGCAATGGTTCAGGAATCTCTGGAAGATAGATATTGGGATCCCCGATAGCTGTTGGAGCCGTCGTGCCGCAGAGGGTGTACAAACGGCGGGGGACGGAGAGGGAGCGCTTCGATTCCCGGGCGGTATGTTGCGCCCAGGCCCTTCCCGCCACGGGATCCATTTCCAAGCCGCCGCCGGCCGCGGAGGTGGCAGGACTATTGACGATGTATTAGCCGTTTTTAGTTCCGGTGTTATAGTGATTCCCCTTCACCGTGTGAATATTGGGGGATTCATGATAAGTATTCCTGTCGGGCGCTTTAGCCTAACCTTGTTTCGGCAAGCAACCGAACCCAATCTCGCCACATTCTTCTTTGGAGGGACGGAGCCATATGTCTTTCCGAACAACCTGACAGGGCAGGCGGAATTCCGACGTGTTTGGGAGGCACTGAAGGGAAACCCGATTTTTACGGATTTAGTTGCACAGTTCCCGACGTTGGATGAATGGGCAGAACGCTTGGATGAACCAGCCGTCGGTGAATCGGGGGAGAGAAGTGCTGAGGGGAGTGCCGTTGCTCCACCGCCTGCGAGCCCGCCGTCTGTGCCCACTGTCGTCGAACCAATGTCAACTACCGAAGATCCCGTTGTAGCGGTTTGTGCCCATCTCAAGGACGTTGTATTCGATGCTAAGGTCGATGTGAATGCTAGTGGTCAAGATCACTTCGTTATTACGCTGGCGGCACCGGTGCCCGGAAGCCAGGACGTTCTGGCGGTGAGAATTTCGGCATACAATTTGGCAACCACTAGAGGAGATCTGGCAGGGGAAGTGACTATTGCTCACCTCCTGGAGACGAAGAAAAATATCAGCGTGACTTTCAGACGAGACGACAAGGGCCGGAAAGATTTCGCGCGATTTGAAAATTCGAACCCCGGTATCCGGCAAGCTCTCCTCCTTGCTCGTGCCGCTTTCTTTGGCGACACATTGCCGCCGGGCCTGGGTTTTGAAAGTCCCATGGAATTCGTTGTTGAAGCGGCGGTATTCGTCGGGGAACCCGACGTTGGCGGGGCCGAAATCGAAATCCATTTCAAACGACCTGGACACCTCAAGAGTAGGAAAATACTGAGAGAACCTCCCTCTGAGGATGAATTAAGCGCCATCCGAGCAGCTGTTCGGCAGATCAGGGGAGCTTCTTCCGAGGTTGGTTCTGATCTGCGGGCATTGCAGGACTCTTTGGATCCGGCCAACTTCGTCCTCCAGGAAGTAGACGCAACCAGCGGCCCGGCATGGATGGATGACATAGGGACGCAATGGCGATTGTGCAGGAATGATGCCTCTGAGAAGTCTCTGGGTTACTTCCCCTTGAATACGACCGATCCAGCTAAGATCGTTTGGGAATTGGTCAGCCTCGCAACCGTGCATGCTGACGATTGGTATAAAGTCAGAAGGGAGATGCTTGCACGAATCAACACCCCGGGGACCGGCGGGGAGCAACACGAACAAACTCCTGTTTATTGGGCGCAGGCGGCGGTCAGCTTGACGGCAGCGCTCGCGGGACTGGCGCTGGCTGCGTTCTGGTCGGATCCAACCGTTTCTTCATGGGTTGCCACAAGCCTGGTCCTTTTTGGTGGATTCTCCTGGCTGGCGCTGGAAGGCCGTCTGGCGGTATGGGATCTTTTCTCAGATGGTGCGGCGGTAGCGGGTTTCAAGCGTGGCGAGTTCGGCCGGGTATCCTCAGGCCAGGTTCCGGTCATTCTGCCGGGCTTGGAACGGCCCATATCGCGGGCCGATCTGGCGTCCTTTTTGAATCTTATTCTGGATGTTCTCCGGCAAAGTCTTCTGCGCGGCACCCGGCGGCACGAGAAAGCTCACTTGGCAAGAAACGCCGGCGAACTGCGTGCCACGCTTGAATCCGTGAATGCCAGTCCCTTTTTCGGATTTCTCGCTTTGTTGAATCTTCCCGCGCGTTTCGTGGAGCAAATCGGAACCAGAGCCGTTCGCCATCCTTCGCTTCCCCGAATATTTCCTGGCGTTCTCTGCGCAGCCTGACCGGCCTGTTTTTCAGGCTATTTGAACTGAAATCTGAAAGACGGCGCTAAAAGATCCCCTCCGCGCAGTCCTGAAGACCATTGACATAAGCCTTGACATAAGTTTTACATAAACTATACTCAAAGCGATGGCATATCAACCCAGATTTCGCATTACGCCCAGGCTTCTGGAACTGATCACGCAGGCCGCCGAACTGCGCATCTGGATTGCCTCTTCAGTGGTGGATGTTCCCTGGCTGCCGCGGCTTCAGCAGGAAACCACGGCCCGGCTGGCGCACTCATCAACCTCTATTGAAGGTAATCCTCTCACTTTGCCGCAGGTGGAAGCGCTGGCGCGGGGCGAATTTGTGCAGATGTCATCAACAGCGAAACAGGAAGTTTTAAATTATCTGGCGGCCATGCGCTGGATTTGGAGCCAGCCGCAAAACGCCGCAATTGAGGAAATACGCCTGCTCCATTTGCACAAAATCCTCACCCGGAAAATCCTCCCATCCGAAGAGTCAGGGCGTTACAAGACACGACCCAACCGTGTCGTAGACCATCATGGAATAACGGTTTACACTCCGCCGCCGCCCGCACAGGCAGCTTCTTTAACTCGCGCTCTTTTGGCGTGGATTAACAGTCCGCCGGCGCAGGAGCTTCATGCCGTTCTCGTCAGCGCTGTTGCGCATCATCGCCTGGTCTCTATTCATCCCTTCAAAGACGGGAATGGCCGCATAGCCAGAGCGCTGGCCATCTGGCTTTTGTTCCGGAGAGCTTTCGACACGCATCACTTGTTTGCGCTCGATGATTTTTTCGACGCGGACAGACAGCGCTATTATCTGAAAATCCAGCAGGCCAGGGACCTGGACGATGACTTGACCGACTGGCTGGAATATGTGGCTGGAGGTGTTGTGGCTGCGCTGCAAAACACCAGGGAACGGATTCATTCTTTGCAAGTCAGTTCAAAAGCGCCGCGCACTCTGCTGACCAGGAAACAGGAAGAAATGCTGCGATTTATCCGGGACAAAGGACGAATCCGGTCCCCTGATGCTGAAAAGGCGTTTAAACTGACACGCGCCCGTGTCGGCCAGATTTTGAAGCCGCTTGTCAGAGCCGGAATAGTTAAGCAGGAAGGACGGCGACGGGGAACAACCTATCGTCTCCGCTGACAAACGCTTTCTTATCTTAAATAATTCGTCTCTCAGTTTTCAGTTCTCAGTTTTCGCGCACTCTGCGTTGCGGATGAACAGACCCCTGTTCCAGGCCCTGACCCTGACCCCGGGAAAGAAAACCGGGAAGCCTCCCTCCAGAAGCTAAAAAAACTTTTTACTGATCCGTCCCGCCCCAGTGTCACCTTATCCCGCGAAGTCCAGGCCTGCATGGATACCTGGAATGTATCCCAGAAAGAACTGGCAGCCCTGCTCCAGATTTCCGAGCCTGACTTAACCCATATGCGGAAATTATTGCGATATTCAATTCACGTTCAAAATAACTTAGAGGGATTTGCTTTGGCCAAATCCGACATTCTGGCTCTGAGTACGGCTTCGGAGGAAAACCGCCTCAAAATGTCACAAGAGTTGAAATCTGGATCTTTAAAGCCCGGCGGGCTTTTTGTGCGAGTAACGGAACTGGAACCCAAACAGGTAAAATCGAAAAATAATCAACTTAAATCGGAATCCCACCTGGAACCTGGATCAACAAAATTACTAAAACCGCAA
>CAZSAL010000008.1:38948-72172 GCA_964604825.1 uncultured Elusimicrobia bacterium | reverse complement strand
GACGACCGCGGAGGATGACGACGGGGGGGCCCACGTCGTGAAGGTATTCAGGTACGAAAATTTTATAGTTCTTAAGTCCCGGTAAATATCACTTAACAGTTGTAAAACTGTTAATTTGTGTTAACGATCCTGTTGACAACATCTTGAGGGAGGGGTACATGTCAATGCGATCATGAGGACCTCCCACCCCAAGATCATCAAGTTACTACTCCTCAATTTTTTAATTGCCGCTATTACATATGCCTCCAGCGAAACAACTCTGCTGTTAAAATCTCAGCTGCCACACGCCATGCTGCTTCATTCCCCAAGCATAACTTCCCTGAAAGCAGTTGCTCCTTATATTACCCCCGGAAGAGTCGAAGCAATTTATGCGAATCTGGTTAACTATCACTGGGTTCCCCAGACCGGCCTTTTTCTGAGTTTTGTCGGGACATCGGATCCCAAGCTTGCTCAGCAGGCTTCCACTTACGACCAGGCAGCTGTCGGCCTGCTGGCAATCCGCCTTGGCGATTTAAAACGCGCCAAGGGCATCTCTGAATTCTTTAGAAAAGCCTGGGCGACAGGCCCGATGCAGCCGGGCTATCGCGCAGGAGTTTCCGGACTGAGCAATTTTTACAACGCGGAGTTCGGCGGCGAAGGAATTGAAACAACCATTCATGTTGGGCCAAATGCCTGGATGGGGCTTTTTGCAGCGCGACTGGGAAACACCGCGCATGATAAAGATTCCTTCAATCTGGCTCTCGATATTGCCGGCTGGATTGCTCATGATATTCCCCATATGAACGGCGGGGTGTCCATGGGTCCTCTTGACGACACGGGCAGCGCGCCATGGCGGAAGATTCTTTCCACAGAAAATAATCTGAGTTATTATGCGCTTCTTTCTGAACTGCTAAGGTCTTCCATGCTTGATGAAAGCAGCCGCGTATGGATATCGGAAGAGCGTGATCACGTCAGTAAATGGCTGACCGGATACGCGTTTGATCCTCTGGCTTACGCCATGAATCGCGGTGTAACCCCGGAAGGCGAGGATCGGATCAGGGCGCTTGATACGGTAACCTGGCTGATTTCGGCCATCGGGCCGGACAACCTGCGTCAGAGTGGAATAGATCCAGACCGTCTGATGCGTGGGGCGGAGAGAGCCTTTGAAGTCAAGGTCGGAGACCGTCTGGGCGTTGATCCCACCGACAAACCGGAAGCAGATTTAACAAACCGCACCCGCCTGATCTGGTACGAAGGAATGGGGCAGTATATCAACAGCCTCAACACTATGGCTTCCTGCGCAAGGAAACAGGGGAACGCCCTTCTGGCGCGGCATTACTTTGACAAAGCCAGAATCATGACTGAAAATTTCGATCTCGCCGCATTGCCGCATAAATCGGGAGCCGCCTATCCGTACGCCACCGCCGGGAAGTTTTTTCACGATGGCTGGGCTTCTCCTCCAGACGGGATAGACAGCCCGGCTTCGAGCCTGATCGCTTCGGTCTGGCGCTGCTTCGCCGGCCTCGGGGAAGACCCGCTGGCTGGAGGTCACATTGATGGAGTTCACCCGGTTTCTATTAATATTGCCGAAATCCGGACGGTTAATCACCCAAGGCCCCGCATACTCTACGGCAATTCCGAGCAAATGACCGTGAGAGCCTGGAAAGCCCTGGACCAGCACGATCTTAAAACCGCAATCGATCAGGCGGAAGCCGTAATCGAACAATGGCGGTCTTTTGCCATTGCCCTGCAGCAGAAAAAATTAAACGAGATCGGGCAGACGGTTCATTACGACGGTTTTACGGACGATAAACAGAAAATATTCAAATATTGGGCCCTAAACGATGTCGGCGCCGCATATTTTATTCTGGGAAAAGCGTTTGATCTAAAACATGAGTACGACAATGCGGCTCAAGCTTTCAAGGAAATCGCTCTTCATTATTCACTGGCGCAGGTATGGGACCCACGAGGCTGGTTCTGGTCGCCCGTTGACGCTATCCGCAACGAATATGCCCTTCGCGATTCCCGCCACTACGGAAACATCGTCCCGGAAATCGTCGCAGACTCCAATATCCAGGGCAAACAACCTGACTGATATTTTATTCCTCTTCGCGAAGGCGGGCGCGGTAGGCTTCGTCCTGATCCAGGACTTCCACTCGCGGCGTGATGACTAAATACGGGATATTCTTTTGTTTAAGGTTGGCGGCGATTTCCTGGGTATGAAAACCGCCGGTTATCATTGCGGTGATGCCGGGGTGAAATCTCATTGCGTTAAGAAGATTTTTGGTCATGGCATCACTGCGTTTGTTTGCGGCCACATAGTAAGTTTCAGCAGCTTCCAGGGTCGCCTGATACGCCTCAGGCCCCCCCGGGTTAAGAGAACGGTGCTTCAAATAATCCTTATATTCCTGAGGCTGCAGGCGCAGCAGCAAAAGCTTCACAACTAAATCCAAATGGTCCTGCAGAACTTTTGAACCGCCTTCCTTAAGCATCGCTCTCGTGCTTTTCAAATACTGCAGCGCCTCATACCGGTTCTTATCGACATATTTGGCCGCCCGCCAGTTCTTGCGGTAGAGTTCAGGGTCGTCCACGCCCCAAAGCCGTATCGGAGAAAGCGTCACAGGCTGCGGACGGTTTGAGCTGGAAAACATGGACATTATCCTGTTTGTAATCACATACTTTTGCTGATACCAGTCAGCCGCCTCCTCAGTGGCGGCGAGCTCGGCTCCTGTAAGATAGGCTTTGCGAAGCAGCATAGCTTCAAAGCTATGCCGGATCGGCCCCGGAAGGCTGCGCAGCAGTGAAACATCTCCTTCTCCCGAAGCCCCTTCTACGCAGACCAGAAGGCTTCCCATTTTATTGGTCTGGTTCAAACGGTAAAGCGTTGCCGCAATATTCTTCTGAACCCCGACATTGGCGTGCAGATCCTGAATGAGCACCACGAAGGGCGTGTTGCGCAGATTGATTTCGCCATTTTTTGCGGCCGCTGCGGGATAGAAATCCGTAATTGTCCCGTAGCGCGCGGAGACGCTGAAAGGAGGGTTGATTTCCGTGACGGCCAGAACAGGCATGCCCGAAAACATGCCGGCCAGAAACATCAGGAATAGGCTTCGATGATAGTACATGTGCTGGTTAAGTTTATCGAATAATTTCGAAAAAATAAATGAATTTTATCTTCTGCGCGGGCTCTAACAGGTGGCGTCAAATAATTCAAAAGGAGACCTGTATGAAAATGGCCCGAAAATCCTGCTTCCTTTGCATTTTCCTGCCTTTCTGTTTCTTATTAACAGACTTCGCCTCCGCGCGCAAGTCTTCTCTGGGACAGAATAGCGATAACTGGTACCAGGCTGATATCGATAAAGCCACAAAGGATTTTTCTGCCTCTCTTGCCAAACCACTAAAAACCGCGAAGGCGAAGAGCGCTCAGAAAAAGAAGAAATCAAAAAAATCAAAGAAAACCAGTTCCGAAACTTCCGGCTCCAGCACGTCCGGAGATCTAATTTCCAGTGCAGAGCAGGCCGTTTTCTAGATATATTTCCCGATCAAAGGCGCGAGTTTCTTTTTCGCGCCAGACGGGATTTTTTCGCGATCCGTCAGAACGGCGTACCGCAGCGCCGATGCGCATTCGCAGCTCCGTTCGCGCGCCAGACGGGAAACAACCGTTTTAAGCAGCCTCTTGACGTTCGCGGTATTGGCCGTCAGGTTCGCTATGACTTTATCGACGCTGACCTGTTCGTCGTCCTTCCAGACGTCGTAATCCGTAACGAGCGCTACAGCCGCGTAACAGATCTCCGCTTCGCGCGCCAGCTTCACTTCCGGCAGATTGGTCATGCCGATAACGGAAAATCCCAGCGAGCGGTATACATTCGATTCCGCCTTTGTGGAAAACTGCGGTCCCTCAATACAGACATAGGTGCCGCCGCGATGCGTCTTAAAACCCAGCTCCGCGGCGGCGCCGCAGAGACGCATCGACAACTCGGGACAATAAGGATTGGCTATCCCCACATGAGCCACGATTCCTTTTTCAAAAAAAGTGCTTGCCCTGCCTTTCGTCCGGTCGAAGGTCTGGTCTGGGAAAACCATATCGCGCGGGGCCAGCTCATGCCTCAGGCTGCCGCAGGCTGAAACGGAAATGATCTGTTCCACACCCAGAGTCTTCAGAGAGAAGATATTGGCGCGATAATTCACCTCGCTGGGATTGTAACCGTGCCCGCGCCCGTGACGCGGGAGAAAAACAATGGGCGTTCCTTCGAGAACGCCGGAGATGAGAGCATCAGAAGGGTCGCCGAAAGGAGTTTTTATCCGGATCTCCCGGATCTCCTTCAGGTCCTCCATGGCATAAAGCCCGCTTCCGCCTATGACAGCTATCGAAATCTTTTTTGCCGATTTTTTCTCAGTCATTTGTCCTCCACGCTTTTTGTACCACCCACTTGAATGGCGGCTCGTTTTTCCGTCCGGCAACGGGATACCCAACAACAGACCATGACCCCGGGCCAAGAGTGAGTACGGAATCGCCTCCCATTTCCGGCATATCTAATTCAGCCAGCAATTGAATCCCGCCGGATTTCAGCCATACGGCAAGGGGACTGGCCAGTTTGTCCTCTGCAGCCTTTGCCGCTTTGCGTTTAGAAAGCGGAACAATCTCATGGACATTTTGAACAAGAAAGCAGGGGCAGGGGTTCCCCGGCCCAAAGGGTTCCAGCCGCTGCAATTCACGCCACCAGGATTCGTCCAGCTGTTCAAGCGTTATTTCCGCTTCGGGTTCAATATCGTCCGGCAGTTTCCAGGCCTCGACCCTGAAAGCTTCCAGGAGGAGGCGATCTTTCAGCGTTTCAAAAACGTCGGCATTGATAGTTAAGCCTGCGGCTCCCTGATGACCGCCGAATTTAACCACGCAGTCACGATGTTTTTCTATCCAGGAGTATAGATCGGCATCGTTCGTGCCTCTTGCTGACCCCACAGCAAGATTACCCTGTCTGACGAAAAGGAACGCCGGGCGATTATATTTTCGGGCAATCGCCTGAGCGGCAAGGCCCGTTACCGAAGGCTCAAGGCCGCAGGCTATAGCCACAAGAACGGGATCCTGATCAACAAAGCATTGTTCCAGAACGGCTTTTTCAAAAACCTCGAGACTCCTGGCCTGAGCGTCCCGGCGCAGGCTGTTAAGTTTGATCAGTTCATCAATGCACTGACGCGCCGAAAGTATGTCTTCCGTTGTCAAAAGCGTTGCGGTCAATTCCGGTTTGCCTAGACGCCCGCCAGCGTTAAGCATTGGGATCAGACGCCAAGTCGCCTCATGGACTGTAATCGGTCTGGGACGGGGAGACAAACGGAAGAACCGCGTTAACGCCGAAAGCCCCGTCTTTCGCGAAGCGGCCAGCCGTTGAAGTCCATGCCTGAGAAAAATACGGTTTTCACCCGTTACCGGCATGCGGTCGGCAAGTATCCCCAGAGCAAGCAGGTCCAGATGATCGAACAGGAAATAATCCAGCCTCGCCGGATCTTCTGACCCCAGAAAAGAAAACCATAAAGTCTGGGCCAGCTTAAAAGCCATGACTGAACCTGCCGGCGCTTCCTGACTATCTTTACCCGCACTGGAATGAATCCAATAAATTCCTTCCGAACTTTTAAACCGTTCTTCAGACACGCGGTGGTGATCGACGACCATCAGATCTATTCCCTGCGCCCTGAGCCAGGCAAGCTCCGATTCGTCCGAAGATCCGCAGTCGACAAAAATACAGATTCCTGGTTTATGCGCAGCAAGCGTTTCCAGTACGGCATGCTCGACACCGCGTCCCCGCAGGGGACTTCCCCATACCACGTGCGCTCCCAGAGTGCGCAGGCTACGCGCCAGTATAGCCATGCCGGTCAGGCCGTCTACATCGCGGTCCGCATAAATGACGATGGTCTCTTCCTTTCGCACAGCCTGCATCAGCCGCGATGCGGCCATAGCCATGGCTGGATAGCGCTCAGGGTTTTCCAGATCGTCCAGGCCGGGGTCAAGGAATGAATGCGCCTTCGCCGAAGTATCGTATCCGCGCGCGCAAAGCACCTGCGCCAGAGATAGCGGCAAATTAAATTCTTCCGCAATCTGCGCGGGTGAAAGCTTCTCTTCCGTGATTTTAGTAATGGTGCTTGACGGGATCATCAGAGGGGCATGAAGGCGCGTACAGACAAATCCGTATGCGCCCTCGGCAGAATAATTCTGAAATCGGAGCCTTTCCCGGGTTCGGACTCCACCCAGATTTTTCCATGATGGCCTTCCACAATTGCCTTGACTATGGCCAGCCCCAGTCCCGTCCCCTTGCCGGGCCAGACGCCGCCGGTCTTGACCTGATAAAACTTCTTGAAGATATTCGCTTGTTCTTCAAAAGGTATGCCTTCGCCCGAATCCCGCACGGAGACTATCACGTAGTCTCCCTTGTCAAAGACCGCGATGCTGATGCTGCCTCTTGAGGTGAACTTTATGGCGTTGGCAACCAGGTTATCAAGCACCTGCATCAGGCGCTGCGGATCGCCCATAATCGGAGGAAGAACTTCCGGAACATTCAGGATGAATTCGAGATTTTTAATCTGATGGGCGAAATTCGCGCCCGCCTTCTGCACCAGGTCCTTCAGATCAATCGGCTTGAAATGCATCTGCAACTGGCCGGCCTCTATGCGGGATATATCGAGAAGATCGGATACCAGCAGCGTCAGGCGTTCGATCGCCCGGTGAGAATTATCAAGAAACTTCTGCTGCTGAAGATTAAGCGGCCCCACCTCGCCGTCAAGAACAATGGAGACAAACCCTTTTATGGTGGTCAACGGCGTGCGCAGTTCATGACTGACCATGCTGACGAACTCATTTTTCAACTGATTAATCTGTTCAAGCTTCTCATTGGCCGTGCGCAGCCGCTCAAAAAGGTAACAATGTTCCAATACCACGGTCGCCTGCCGGGAGATAACCCGCGCCAGACGCATATCCCCTGAGGATAATCTTTTCTCCTTCAGAAGCCCCAGCGCCATAACGCCGATGGCCTGCCGATCCATCAGTAGAGGCAGATATATCAACGTCTTGTACGGCGCGCGCTTAAGCAGCGGATCTCCTTCCCAAATTGTTCCGGCAGCGCCGGCTTCATAAATCATTTCCCGGCCGCTCCGAAATGTTTCCATCAGGGGAGTATTTCCCGTCATTGCAATATTAAGATTCTGCGCATCGAACGCCGGTACTTTCTTCCAGTCGCCGCCGACGAACGTTAAAAGTTCGTCTTCCGGACAGCTGAGAAAGAAAAGACAGGCGTCAACCGGAATCAACGCATCTCTGGCAATGCGGGATACTGCGTTTGCGGTAGGTTGAAGAAAGGGCGGGCTGGAAAGCTGGCCGGCGATTTTCTCGAAGGTAGTCAGGTCCCGGATTTCCCGGCGCAACCTGTAACAAAGCGCAAGAATCAAACCCAGACCCGATAAAACAAGCGCGGCGGTAAGCTCTATCACCTAGACCTTATCCGTTGATCAAGGACATCAATTTTATTTACCCTGCGCGCATGTCTTCCCCCGGCAAATTTTGTTTTGAGGAAAGCCTGGATCATTTTTTCAGCCTTCTGAAGTGTGGTAAACCTTGAAGGGATGCAAAGCACATTGACATGGTTATGTTCGGCGGCCAGCTCCGCGGCCGCAGGGATCCATGCTACTCCAGACCTGACGCCTTTTATTTTATTAGCCACAATAGCCATTCCTGTGCCTGTGCCGCACAATAAAATTCCTCTGGCCGCGCGGCCGCCTGCGACCATTCGTGATACTTTTTCAGCTATGTCCGGGTAATCGCAGGGTTCCGGAGAATATGTGCCGATATCCCGGACCTGATGCCGGCCGCCGGCAGCGGACTTAAGCCATGAGATCAGCCCCTTTTTCATCTCATACCCCGCGTGATCAGCTCCTAAAATCAATCTCATGGTAAACCCCGGTAATTACACCGTATAATGAACGATTTTTTTAAATGATTCCGCTTCCAGGCTGGCGCCGCCAACCAGACCGCCGTCGATATCCGGTTGTTTCATAAGTGCGCTCATATTATCCGGCTTTACTGATCCGCCGTAAAGAATACGGATTTGTTCCGCAGCGCTCTGACTGTAAATTTTCCCATACTGCTGTCTTATAAACGAATGAACTTCCTGCGCCTGGTCAGGCGTGGCTGTCCTTCCCGTACCTATAGCCCATACCGGCTCATACGCGATTACGACAACTGCTGACGCTGCGGCGCTTAAGCCCACAAGCCCCTTATTAAGCTGCCGCTCAATGACTGATAAAGTTCTGTTTGATTCCCGCTCTTCCAGCGTTTCACCTATGCAGACAATAGGCGTTATGCCTGCAGCAAGAACGCCGTGCATCCTCTTGTTCACCGTGGCGTCCGTTTCCGTAAAGTACTGGCGCCGTTCGGAATGGCCGACGATGATATATCGGCATCCCAGATCGGCAAGCATGGCCGCGGCCACTTCTCCGGTGAATGCGCCCTGTTTTTCCCAGTGCGCGTTCTGTCCGCCCCATGCGATAGTGCTGCCACTTAACGCTTCGGCCACTGCCGGTATCGCTGTGAACGGGGGGCATACCAGCACTTCCCGGTCAGTGAACAGACCGTCAATATCCTTGCGCAACGCCTGAGCCAGCGCGCGCGCATCTTTCAGCGTCTTGTACATCTTCCAGTTCCCGGCAATTAACGGCTTACGCATATGAATTCACCCCCAAAATAAATAATCGAATCAGATAAGATCAAGGTCGGCGCTGACCTGCGCTTCTCCGGCTACGCGCTGCATGCGGAATCCGAGCTTCTCGCAGATATGCTGCATGCCGACATTCTCCGGCAGGATCCGGGCTGTGACCTTCCGGAGTTTTTCTTCACGGGCAACCCCAAGGAGTTTTTTCGTCAGCTCCATCCCCAGGTTTTGGTGCTGCCATTGATCGCTGATAAGAACGGCGATATCCCCTTCGGAACGCCCCCTCGATTTGCTAAGCCGGCCCACGCCCAGAATCGACGATTCCCCCGTAGAAGGATTGCGGTTTTCCGCCACCAGGGCGATTTCTCGGTCGTAATCATTGAAGCACTGGCGGATCAGTCGCTCATGTGCAACCCGCTCGTTGAGGCTGATGGTTTTCAGATAGCGCCGGTAAACAGACTCCTCCGAAAGCGTCTCATGAAATCTGGCTATAAGAGGCTCGTCTTCCGGCCGGATCGGACGGAAAGTCACCGTCTGCCCGTTTTTAAGAGCGCCTACAGAAATATACTGCGCGGGATAAGGACGGATTACAGGCCTGGGCAGCTGATCCTCCGGCGTCTCCGGCGGATGAAGCACAACACGGACATCCAGCGCCAGCAACCCCTGGGCGGAAGCCAGGAGCGGATTAATATCCATTTCTTTGATCCAGGGGTTCTCCGCGATCAGCTCACTGAAACGGACCAACAGCTGCTCGAGTGCGGCCTGATCAACTGGAGCTTTACCGCGTATTCCTTTCAGAGCTTTATAAATGCGGGTCTGTTCCATCATACGACGAGCCAGAACGGTGGTCAGCGGAGGGAATCCCAGAGAACGGTCTTTGTTGATCTCGACCATTGTTCCCCCTGCGCCAAAAAGCAGTACTGGCCCGAACTGCGGATCCAGGCTGCTTCCCAGAATCAGCTCAATGCCTCCGTCAAATTTAGCCATCGGCTGGACCGTGACGCCAAGAAATTCCGATTCTTTCCCGAGTCTCTTGATGTTGTCCTCGATCGTATGGTAGGCCGCACGAACTTCTGCCGCATTGGTCAGGTTCAGCTGCACACCGCCAACGTCGCTTTTATGCGTAATGGTTTTCGAATAAACCTTTAGGACTACCGGATATCCCATCTGCCGGGCAATATGTACCGCATCCGTAGAGGACTTGGCGATCTCCGTTTTAACGGTTGGAATGCCGTAGGTAGCGCATAAAGATTTTGATTCTTCCTCAGTGAGCAGCGTCCGGTTCTCGGCGCGGATCGCTTTCAAAAATGCCGAGGCTTTTTCGCGGCTCTGCAGTTCTTCCGCCGAACCTTTGCGCAGAACCGGTGTTTCGTAAAGCCCCTTCAGGTTATAACCGTACTGCCACATGTAGTTAAAGGCCTGTGCAGCCATGTCGGGATACGGGAAAGTCGGGATATGGGCGCGTTTAAGAATTTCCACTCCGTCTTCTATAATGGCGCCGCCCATCCAACTGGCCAGAATCGGTTTATTTAGTTGAGCCATGGGAACCAGCTTCTCCGCAGTCCCTGTAGGATCGCTCATGGACTGAGGAGTCAATATCACCAGCAGGCCATCGGTCGTAGGATCTTTGGCAACGATCTCGAATGCCCTGGCGTAACGCTCGGGACTGGCATCACCAAGCACGTCAACCGGATTATTATGGCTCCAATGCGGAGGAAGGATCGCGTTCAGACTGTCTATGGTTTCTTTCGCCAAAGGAGCCAGCTCTCCGCGATCCGTAGTCAGAGCGTCAACAGCCAGAACCGATGGCCCTCCGGCATTAGTGATAATTCCTAGTTTCGGACCATTTGGAATAGATTGCTTCGCAAGGACTTCCACCATGGAGAAAAGATCCGCGATCTCCTTCACGCGCAGCACTCCGCACCGGCGAAAAGCGGCCTCCAGGACGTCGTCGCTCCCCGTCATGGCTCCGGTATGCGAAGCGGCGGCCCGGGCGGCGAATTCCGTGCGCCCCGCCTTGATCACGATAATCGGCTTGGAAAGAGAAACCTCCCGGGCGGCGGAAAAAAAGGATTTTGCATCCCCGATAGACTCCATGTAAATAAGGATGCTTTTGGTTTCCGGATCATCTCCAAGATAATCGATCAGATCTCCCCATCCGACATCCACCATAGACCCGATGGACAGGAAATTGCTGAAACCCACTTTCTCTTTAATACTCCAGTCCAGAATCGCCGTACCCAGAGCGCCGCTTTGACTGATAAATCCCACGGATCCCGGCAAGGCGATATCGTGGGCGAAAGAACCGTTAAAACCGGAACTGGGACGCTGCACGCCCAGACAGTTGGGGCCTATAATCCTGATCTTTCCCTGCGCTATCTGGCTGATGCGCTTTTCCAGGGCTGCGCCTTCAGGACCGCTCTCTTTAAAACCTGCCGAGATAATAACGGCCCCCGGGATCCCGGCTTTGACGCAGTCTTCAATGACGCCGGGGACGGTGGGAGCTGGGGTGATGATAATGGCCAGGTCAGGTTTTTCAGGAAGGGCGCTTACGGAAGGATACGCTTTTACGCCGAGAACGCTGGGACGCTTTGGATTTACGGGGTAAACGGTACCGCCGAACGGCGTAGCCAGCAGGTTCTGCAGCAATGTGCGTCCTACGCTGTTTGGAGCTTCGGTCGCGCCGATTACGGCTACGACCGAAGGATGCAGGAATACGTCTAAGTGCGGCTGGCGTTTACGCAGGATCTCCTGCGCTGAAACATAGGGGGCTGAAACAATTGTATTTGTAGTCATTACATTCCTCGTAAAAATGGTTTAAGTGCAGCGCGTCAAGGCTCTTTATGCAAGGGGCGTTGGACGCAGGGAGTACCAGCAGAATCATACCGTTTTTCCCAAGGCTAGGGGAAGACGGTTGAATTCAGCCGTTGGCAACCCTTCTTTTATCAGGCTTGTCAAAAAGGCATGAGGCTGTTTGTGTTTTTGCTGATGACCGCCGGGATGATCACCTTTCCCGTGCACGCGGAACAATCGGCGGTTGCACCCATGGAAGTTACTTCATCCGATGAACTAGCGCCGCCTGATCCGCAATACTACAGCGCTGTAAGGGAAATAGAAGGTTCCATTAATTCGGTCGATGTCCAGGCCGGGTTGATTGAGCTGCGGGACCGGCTGAACCGTGCGTTTGAAATCCGGGTAAATGCCGGGACTCCAGTCATTGACAGCAGCAACAGAGTATTGATGCTTAACGACCTGCGAAGAAACGATCGTCTGCACTGCTTCTATACTGTATGGAACCGGACCGCCCGCCAGATCGATCGTCTCGACAACCTGCGCACTTTGATTATTTCCCGCTGACTTTGGAAACCGCTTATGCAAGCGGCAGAGTGAAGGTGAAGGTGCTGCCCTGCTGGGGAGTGCTGTGTACGGCTATGACGCCTCCGTGGGCTTCGACAACCATTTTACAGAAGGTGAGACCGAGCCCGGTGCCGCGGCGCACACGTTTCTGTCCGCCGTCCACCTGAACAAACTTCTCAAAAATCGCCGACTGATGCTCAAGAGGAATTCCCTCTCCGTTATCCTGAACGTCAACCCGTAATAGCCCGTCATCGGAATTTAAGATGACAGTCACCGCGCCCGTTTTCATTCTGGTGTGTTGCAGGGCGTTGGAAATGAGGTTCCCCAGCACGCGACTCAGGAGCGCGACATCACCTTCCGCTGCGGAAAGAGCATTCGGGGATTCCAGAACCAGCTTTTTCTGGGCAATTTCCGCCGATGGCTGGAATGACTGGACGACTTTTTCCGCCCAGGGAAGGGGAGCGAAGGATTCCTTCTCCAACACCAGCTTTCCTTCATCCATCTTTGCGATGTCGAGCAGTGTCTGGATCATGCCCAGAAGATCCTGGCTGGCGCGGCGGCTCATATTCAGGAATTTCATTTGTTCTTCCGTCAGAGTCCCCAGCTCTCCGCTGATCAAATAATCAAGGCTGGCAAGAATTGTGGAAAGCGGTGATTTCAGGTCATGGATAATCATGTTAATCAGGTCCGTGCGCATGGTTTCCAGAGCGCGCAGGGAATCCGCCATCTGATTGAAAGCCTTACCCAGATCCTCCAGTTCATCCCCGGTTTTTATATCAAGATCAACATCCAGATTGCCCCGGCCGATCGCTTCCGCCGCTCCTTCCAGCTGACGGAGCGGCTGCAGGATGCGCCATGCCACGGCAAGTGCCAGGCTGATGAAAATAAAAAGCCCGATGCACAGACAAAGGATAGAATCGTCGCGCAGTCGGATCAGCGGCTCATACACCTCGGCGCGCGGCTGCTGAACAACCACGGCGCTGTGCAAAAGCGGTATGGGACAGGCCACGGCTATGGCCGGCACACCGCGTTCGTCCGGGTATTCCTTGAGCGCGGAAGGCTCGTTCGGACGTGTCCGCCATTCTTTGACTACGGGAAGGTCCGCAAAATTGGCGTGGGCAAGAACACGTTCTTCATCCGGATGAGCGATGAGATCTCCCTGCTGATCCACAATGAAGGCCATGCCATGTCCTCCTATATGGGCCTGCACCATAAGGCTGCTCAGCTCGGAAAAACTCATTTTGGCCATGAGCGCTCCGCTGGAACGACCGTTAAGGCGCAGGGGCTCACCCAGGAGAATCGTCGGCAGGCCTCCTCCGGAAAAAAACGGCGTGCCGATGAAGGATTCTTCCAGTCCCGCGGGCCTTTTCGTTTTTGGAGAAGAGGTTCCATTACGGTTGAGATTGATCCGCTCCTGGCCGATGGCGTCGACGAGCATTACTTCCTGGAATGAGGGAACCGATTTCAGGAGTTTTGCCAGGCTGCGCCGCTGTTCCGCGGCGGAACCTGCGCGCCAGACAGGATCCGGCGCGGCATAGGCAAGCATCCGCTGCGCGGCATATATTTCACCGTTGATCTCATTGGCTGTTCGGCGGGCCAGTTCCGTCTGATGGCGCCGGATAGAGTTTTCCAGGGCGTGAGAACTGATCGAACGTTGAACGAGAGTAATGATTAAGGCCGGGACAACGGCCGCCGCCCCGGCAAGGGCCAGAAGCTTAAAAAGAAGGGAACGCCGATTCACTCCGCCACTTACCTGCGTCTTTCACGGTTCGTTTTCTGATGCTTATGATAGGCCCTGGAGTTCAGCTCTTCAAGACAGGCGGCAGCCTGTTTGCGCGCCTCCTGAACAAGGGGCACGCGCGCTTCCCGGTAGCCGCGGACATTCTCAGGACACCGCAGAATTTTCAACCACAAGGCGTAACTCTGCTCGTCATCCGCATCAAAACGCGCCGCCAGATCGAGATACCAGTCCCGGAAAGCCTTCTCATCCGCATGCCAGCCAGGCAACAGGCGGCGCAGGAATTTCAAACGTTTCACGATATTCAGCTGCCAGTTCTGCGTGGTCATGTTCCAGCGGAAACTTCTGCCGAAAACTGTAATTTCGGGACGGTTCACATGCAGACGGCGCACGCGATCCCCGTTGGCCTCGTCAATACCAAATCTTTCCAGGTCACGCAGCTTTTTCTCGGGACTGGTCAGGAGATGCGCCACATAGATCTCATCTTTTATGGCCATCAACCGGAATGACTGGTGAAGCACGGCAAGCGTTGCGCGGTATCCCCAGCTGGCACGATCTTTCTGCGCGGTTTTAAGCACAAGATCCGCGTAGCGTCGGGCATAGGCGATATTTTCGCAGCAGATCAGGTCATAAACGCGCTGAGCCAGGTGCAGGTGCGCAGAATCATCCATCGGCAGATGCAGGATCGCTTCTTCTACCAGCGCGCGGTAGGCTGCGGCCGTCGATGAGCCGTAAAGCTGTTTCAGATACCCGATTTTTTCCGCCAGAAGCGTGCGGTAGGTGTATATCCGCTGCGGCAGATTAAATTTTCCTGGAGACACAGCCAGAAGCCTTCCTGCCCGGAAGGCGTCGATGTTTAAGGCGCGGTCGTCTTTGGGAACAGACTGCGCGATCGCCCATTCAACGTTGGCGGCATCCAGAGGCAGCCAGCCCTTCTGTATCGCCGTTCCCAGCAGAAGCATATTGGAATAAAGGGCCGAACCAAAATAATGCTCAGAAATCGCGGAAAAATTAAAACCGGCAAATGCGTCCAGCCTGACCATGCGGCGTATAACAGCCTCGTAGTCTGCAGCCTGCATGGTATCGCGCCCGAGCAGCATCAAAATAGTCTGATAAGCCGCCGTGTTTACCACCGCCCGGCTTCGCTCCGGATGAGCGATGCGCAGATTAGACCGGGGGTCCAGACCACGCGCTGTTTCCAGCAGATCGATCCCAAGTATAAGGTCGGCTTTCCCATAAGGGACAAGCGGCGCGAGAACACCGCCTTCCTTGCTGAAGATAATATGCCCGAATACCCCGCCGTTGCGGATCGCCAGGCCTTTCTTGTCGGAAAATAATACGCGATAACCCTGCCTCTGCCCGGCCTGAACGAGAATCGCTGAGACAAGCCCCAGCCCCATCCCTCCCACGCCCGCAGTGTAGCCGTACCAGAACCTGTCGAATGAAGCGGCGGGAGGGGGCGGCAAATGGGAAAGGTCCGGTAATACGGGAGCATGGCGGGGCGGGGATTTTCGTTCGATTATCAATTCCTCAAAAGACGGGCAGTTCTTCAGTTTTACGCAAGCCCCGTCCGAAACACAAAGGCTTGGGTCTGTGGCGATCTTGGGACCGTGAATGGACTGCTCAATTGTTAATCCCGGGCAGCCGGTGGTCTTTGTGCATTCCAGGCAGAATTCGCAAACCTCAGGCGTGATGTTTACGTGTGTTTCCAGAGGCAGGAATCCCTCGCGGCGGAGTATGGCTTTGCGTTCCTTCTTTTTCCGCCGGTGGAAGGTAATGCCGCATTCCTTATCGGCGATGATAACCTTGACGCCGTCCTTCAAAACGGTTTCCTCGAGCAGGGTGCGGTATTTGTCCCGGTCTGCCGGGTTGACGCGCGATACAGGAATAGCGGACCCCGGCGACGACTTCTGCGCCATTCCCTGCACGATGCTTTCTATGTTCTGGGCGAAAGTGTTATCGCCCATGAGATCGAATTCGGTTCCGGGGGTAGGCTGATGCCCCGTCATGGCGGTGGTCTTGTTATCAAGAATCACGTAGGTTATGTCCTGTCCCGATTTGATGGAATCGGAAATGGCGATCATGCCGCTGTGAAAGAATGTGGAATCGCCGAGAAAAACAACCTGCTTGTTCGTGACGAAAGGATCGAGTCCCGCTCCCGTGCCGCCTCCGATGCCCATGCCGGAATAGTTATGCATCAGCGGCCTGTTGGGTTCAAACATGAGCATGGTGAAGCAGCCTGTCTCGCCATGGAATATAAGATCCACAGGATCCCGGCCATGCTCTTTCTTCATGTAAACCGGATTGGAAAAATCTTTCTTGATCTGCAGGAACACGGACGAGGAATCGCGGTGCGGGCATCCCGGACAGAAAGTAGGAGTCCGGGCAGGCAACTCGATCCCGGGGCCGCTGGTGGCTTCGACTACGGCGGCTTCTTTCTCCAGGCGCTGGAAGTCTATATCCTTGCGGCCGGCAAGAGATTCCTTCAGGAAAGGAACCAGAATCTGAATTATTAGCGACGTGTTCAGCCCGCGCGCTTCCGGAAATCCGGGGCGGTCTTTGGGGAGCTTCTTGCCCCATATTTCAGGAATTTCTTTAAGGCTGCCGGACTGTCGCGCATCCTGTAAAATACCGGTGATCTGCTGTTCGAGAAATCCCCGTTTTTCCTCAACTACGACAATGGCGTCGACCTCCCCGGCAAGAGTAAGAACGGGTTCCGGATCCAGCGGGTATGTAAGGCCGGCCTTGAGTACGGGAATTTTTCCGCTCAAGCCCAATTCCATCAAGGCGTGTTCAAGATAGCAATAGCTTAAACCTGAAGACACCAGCCCGAGCGGCGAACGGCCCGTCTGTCTGTTTAAAACCGGGTTTAGATTGCGTTCACGCGTCAGTTCCCAGAGCTTTTCAATTCTCCGGGGAAGCGACACTTCGCGGTGCCAGGTACGCGGCGGCAGGAGAACCGTCCGGTCCAGATCAATCTTTTCGCTTTCGATCGAAAGCGGCGCGATCGTACTCACCGCAGGATAGCGGTTGGGGTGAAGCCAGACGGTCCCCCCTCCGTCAGCCTGATTGGTTGTAACCAGAAAAGTGATGTAGAGATTGGCGCTGGACGACAGAGAAAACGCCACCCCCACCCAATCCTTCATTTCCTGGAACGTGCTTGGCTCGAGCACCGGCATATGCAGATGCTGGCTGAGAAAGCGTGAATCGTTATTGATCTGGGTGGAATCGATCCAGGGATCGTCGCCCACGACAACTATGCCCCCACCCTCGTTATTCGGCTCGGACAGATTCCCCAGCGCAAGCCCGTCCGCGGCCACATGCATGCCCACGCTTTTCATAACAGCCATGGCTTTGACTCCGGCCATGCGGGCTCCGTTCAGCCGCGCGGCGGAAAGGGCCTCGTTGTTTGCCATCGCCGCCAGAATGCCGTGCTTTTTGAGCAGGTCCCGCTGCGAGCTCGCGGCATCAAACACATCGGAAACCGGGGAACCCGGATAGCCTGTAATCAGACCCACTCCGCTTTCCAGCGCGCCCTTAATGATCAGCTCGGTGCCGGTGAAAACCTCGAGCCCTTCTTCTTTTACGAATCTTTCATCCATGGTCAGTTTTTATCCTGCTGTAACGTTACGGTTCCCGCACGGCCAGGCAGTTCTTCCTGAGAGATTCCTGCCGTCGGAATCTTTCCGGCCGTGATATCCGCCGCAAATTTCGGCAAAGAGATCCATTCTACGTTGTATTCCTTGGCACGCATGACAAACTGGCGGAACCGAGCAAAATACTCCTGGCCCTCGAATTCGGCATGTATAGTCCACACATTGAGCCGGTCCCTCGACAACAGGCGCCAGGTCTGGTCCACGAGGTCGTTTTCCGACATGCCGTCCCAGGCGAGTATTTCATCCCAGGTCGGGAGCGTGGTCGGGATTTCGGGTGTTTTCAAAACGCCCGAAGGAAAAACCGGATAAAACGGCGCTGATCCGCGAGAATCGCTGTGATACAGCAGGCGGAAATCTTCCAGCGCGCGCCATGTTCCTTCACCGGCCTGCCATCCCGGCGCGGAAAAACTTTGCGGGTCTGAACAAAAAATCCGGCGATAGATGGAGAAAACCTTTTCCAGCTCGCGTTTTGCGCGCTGCTTGTCCCAGCCCGACGCCTCGTCGTGCCAGCGGATATGATCGTAGCCGTGGGGGCTTACTTCAAACCCCTGTTCACGGAGCGAGCGCATAAGGTCTGCGAAGGAGGCCGCCATGGGCCGGTCCGGAAGGAGCGTGCCTGAAAAAATAGTACGCCAGCCGTAAATCCGGGCTGCTGAAGTGCGCCGCATTTTCCGGGCAAATCCCCTGCGCGTGAAAAATCGTTTGGCCGCCCAGCCGGAACGGTCCGGCCCCATGGTGACAAAAAAGCTTGCAGGCAGCTTTTCCTGAGCAAGAAACGACGCCAGGCGCGGAACTCCGTCTTTAAGCCCGTGATAGGTATCAACGTCGATCTTTAGAGCGAGTCGAACCATCAAGCTCCTTCTGTCGCTGTCATCCCCGAATTGTGTTATCGGGGATCCCTCTCGAAGGCCTCTATGCAGGAATTCCCGATAACGACCTCGGGAATGACAAAATGCGTCACTTCTTCAAGGCGTTTTGCGCTTCGAAGTACGCCTTCTGGAACCATTCGATCGTCTTACGCAGGCCGTCTTCCAGAGATACCTGCGGACTGACTTTGAGAATGGTCTTCATCTTGGTGTTGTCAGGCACCCGCCGGGGGATATCCTCATAACTTTCCCCGTAAATGCTCTGCTGAGGCACGAATTTAATGGTGGAACGGGCGCCGGAAATTTTGATCATTGTTTCAGCCAGTTCCAGAATCGTTGTTTCGCGGTCCACTCCGATATTGAAGATATCGCCAACCGCTTCCGGCACAAGGCCCGCGGCCATTGTGGCCCGGACGCAATCGTCCACATAAGTGAAGCAGCGCGTCTGCTTGCCGTCGCCGATAACCGTAAGGGGCTCGTGACGCAGCAACTGGCCCATGAAAATAGTCAGCACGCGGCCTACATCGATCTTGTCCAGACGCGGTCCGTAAATATTGAAATAGCGGACAATAACCACCGGCAGCCCAAGCTTGAGATATGCGAAACCGAAATGTTCCCCTACCGCTTTCGAGGTGGAATAACACCAGCGGTCAATGCGCGTAGAGCCAAGCACGCGGTCGTCATCTTCCTTCCAGGGCACTTTCGTATTGCGCCCGTAAACTTCGGACGTGGAAGCCAGAACGACTTTTTTGTTGTAGCGGTGCGCCAGTTTCAAAACGTTTTGAGTACCGTTAATATTGACATTGAGCACCTGATAGGGATCGCCGACGTAATGTTCCACTCCCACCACCGCAGCCATGTGATAAATCAGATCGCATTTGAGGATAAGGCTTTCCAGCATGCTTTCGTTGAAAATCGAATCCCGAACGTACCGGAAGCGCGGGTTGGACAGGAGATGCTCGACTTTGATGGACGGCGCCATATCAAGGACGACGACTTCATCCCCGCGTTTCAGAAATCCTTCCGCCAGATGTGAACCCAAAAAACCGGCTCCGCCGGTGATCAATACTCGCATAAACTCCCCCCTTACCTGGTTATCGATACGATAGAATCAAAAACGGATCGCTGTGTCGCGAGCGCGTCCCGGGCGGCAAGCGCCGTTCCGCCCTCGAACTGCACTTCCTGCATCAGATAAAAACCGTCGCCCGTAACTACCGGAACGCCCTTCGCCCACGGATCAAGCAACTGGCCCGCAGGCTTTTCATTGGCGTGAGCGAGACGGCCTGCGACTTCCTGCGGGTCAAGCACATACCCCTTATGAACGAAAAGCTTTCGCCCACCCAAAAATGTAAAGGCGCCGGGATAAGGCCTCGCAACGCCGCGAATGAGATTATGAATGCGCCGGGCCGGCCAGTTCCAGTCAATCAAACCGTCTTCCGGAGCGCGCTTCCCGAAATATGTGGCCTCTTTCTCATCCTGCGGGGTCTTTGTTTCCCGGCCCTCAATGATAAGCGGGACAACACGCTGTAAAAGCTTCCTGGCGGCTGGAACAAGCTTGTCAAAAACGTCCCGGGCCGTATCATTTTCCCCGATCGCAACCGCTTCCTGGCCAAGGATGTCTCCGGCGTCGGGCTTGTCCGTCATCTCATGCAGGGTGACGCCGGTCTCCGCTGCGCCTTCAATGACCGCCCAATTGACGCAGGCGCGCCCGCGGAATTTCGGCAGGAGCGACCCGTGAAGATTATAGGCCCCTCTCGGTGCCAGCTTCAAAATTTCCATGGGGATCATGCTCCGGTAATAAAAAGAAAAAATAATCTCAGGTTTTTTCCCCTTAACCCAGGCCGGCATTTCCGGAGAGTCCGGTGATTCCGGCGTGATGGCGGGAATGCCGTGCTTGCGCGCCAGTTCTCCCACGGAGCGGAACCATCGGATTTCGGCAGGATTATCCTCATGAGTCACGATCCCGGCCACTTGAACTCCAAGATCCAGCAAGGTTTCAATGGCGGTCACGCCGATCTCACTGTAGGCAAATATCACCGCTCTCATGCCTTCACCTCTGAATTCCTGTAAACGGCCTTAACTATGAAACGGGGGCGTTTGCGCACCTCGTTATAAATCCTTCCCACGTATTCGCCGATAATTCCCAGAGCCATAATCTGAATCCCGATGAAAGCAAAAAGGATGGCGAACAGGGTAAACAACCCCTCCGCTTCCGGACCGACAATAAGCCGGCGGACAAACAGAAACAGGCTGAAGCCAACTCCCGTCACCGAAAGCAGGAGCCCGAAAGCGCTGATCACCTGTATCGGCAGCAACGAAAACCCGGTAAGCAGGTCGAAGTTAAGACGCACCAGCCGCACCAGGGAATATTTTGACTTCTGCCCGTCCGCGCGATTTCTGTGCGGGACTTCGATTTCCGCTATCCTGCGGGCAAAAGTATTGGCAAGGGCGGGGATAAAGCTTGATATTTCCGAGCACTTGCAGATCTGTTCCACAATTTCCCGGCGGTAGGCCCGCAGCATGCAGCCGTAATCTTTCATGCGGACGCCCGTGCTTAATGACGTCAGGCGGTTTACCGCCCATGAAGCCGCTTTGCGGTATGCCGGGTCCTGGCGGTTTTCCCTCCAGCCGCCCACAACATCGTAGCCCTCCTCGATTTTAGCCACGAGCGACGGTATGGCTTCGGGAGGGTTCTGCAGGTCGGCGTCCAGCGTTACGACGATTTTCCCCTGCGCCTGATCGAACCCCGCAAAAACGGCGGCATGCTGCCCGAAATTGCGGCTGAACTCCACAATGACAACATGGGAATCGGTTTTCGCCAGATCGCGAAGAAGACCGAGCGAAGCGTCCGTGCTGCCGTCGTCTACAAGAATGATTTCATATGGCCTGCCGATGCTTCCTAAAACCCTTGTCAGGGATTCGTGAAGACGCCGGATATTGCTTTGCTCATTAAAAACAGGGATAACGACAGACAAATAAGGCGCGGGGATTGTCCGCGCCTCCGATATAGGGGAACTGGTTGAGATGGAGAGGGCCATAAATAAAAAACACCGGGACTCTGACGCCCCGATGAAATAGAATTATACGAAAAAATCGGCATTACGGCGCGTTTACTCTCTACTTCCGGCTTTCCACAAAGGTGATCTTCCCTTTGAAGGCTGGGACGCGCATCAGATGGAAGGGATGGACGACAAAACCTGGCTGGAAAATGGCCTGCGGGTGCCGGATATCCCGGTATAAAACAGTCATGACGGGCCTGAGACCCGGGCTTTTCTTAATTTCCGTAGAAAGTATTTCTATTTCATATCCGGGCGTCAGCTTCGTTCCCATAAAGACACCGACAACGTAATATCTGTTGAAATCAACGGCCGGGATGCGGCGAAAGCGCATGGAATACGGAGTCATCACCCGTTCCCAGAAAATTTTCCATGATCCAGCCTGGCTGAAGACAACGTGGACCGGTTTTATCATGCCGCATTGACTGCCCTTCCATTGATCAACCCGGGAAATTTCTACGGGCAGAACCATTGGAACGCTCACCCGCTGCATGGCGGCTAAAGGGTCCTTTACCGCAGGATTCATGAGAACGTCCAGCAGTCTGCCTGGCTCCGGGTTTTCCACGCGTGGGGCTTCCGGCAGCAAAACGTTTTCCGCGACCTGCGGGATGGCCAGGTCATTAAATATAGGGTTACTTACTTCCGGATTGAAAAGGAGATCCAGAGACATGCTGTAGGCCGGATCGACCGGGACCATAACCGTCTGATTTTGAACCGCAAGATCAACGCACCCGGCAAACACCAGCAAGACAGGGAAAAGTGCAAAGAGAAAAAATCGCTTCATCATGAAACCTTCTGCAGCAGCATCAATCTACCGCTTTTCTCCATGATCCGTAAATGGCCGCTGCTCTGGTCGCCAGCCAACTGGGATGCGTGTTCTTCATCGGTGGCCAGCCACGCGCCTGCGGGAAGATTGCCCAGGGAGGACCGTATCTGCCCTTCAGGGACATACCATTCCGCGGCATCAGCGGCGTGCTGAAATCCCGTCTCAAGTTCTCCCGGAGGTCCCCATACCGCCACGCGGTTTTGCGCGTAAAAAGGCAGGGTCTGAAAATAATTTTCATAGGAAGCGCCGTAAACGACTAGCGGCTCGGAAGCGCGGTGAAGTTCTTTCCACCGGCAGGCGATCGCTTTTGTGGAAAGGTACGGGTCAATAACCGCAGCAAGCGATGCCAGTTGCCATAAAAACAGGACCTGCGCCAGCAGGATGCCCGCAATGCATACCGGCACCCGCCGCATTCCCCAGACGCCTGCCAATATAAGCACAATGATGCCGAGAGTAATAGTCATCGGCGCAGAGTTGCGTGTGATCGCAGACCATTCCGGAACGTCCCGGAAGAAAATCTGCCATTTCAAAACAAAGAGCAGCACTGCAAAAAACAATATCAGGCACAGAAGACCCACCCCCATCCAGGAGGGAACCCCTTCCTGGTCCCATGCCCGGCTTATGCTGTCAGCAGCCAGCAAAGCTATGGCCGGGAAAACAGGAAGCACGTATCCAGCGAGCTTGGAATGAGACAGAGAAAAAAACAGAAAAATGGATAGAAACCATACTGCCAGAAAAGATCCGATGACATCGCTTCTGAACGATCCTTTATTAAAAACCGAGAGAAACGCCCTGGGCAGAAAAAATATCCATGGAACAAACCCCACAATGACCACAGGAATAAAAAACCACACAGGCTCCATGCGGTGATGAACTGCGGTGAAATAACGCTGCACATGTTCGTGAATGAAAAAGAATCGCGGAAAATATGGATTTTTGCACGAAACAGCGATAAACCACGGCAACACAATCGCCAGCCACAGAATTACCGGCCCGCGCCAGGCCAGCTCGTTCAAAATCAGTCCCTGTCTACGCCAGACCATCCACACAACCAGCACCATCAAGGGGATGAACAGGGCTACAGGACCTTTAATCAACGTTCCCGCGGCAGTGGCAGCGGCAAAAAGCAGCACCGAATTCCGGCGCTCCCGCGCAACCCTGGAGGGGAGAAACCGGACAATCGCGTAAAGGGCAAGCGTAGTACAGAAGGTGAGAGCCATATCCAGGACTAAAAACTGCGTCAGCGCAAAAAATTCTACGGATGTGGCCAGCACCGCTCCCGCCAGCAGACCGGTTCGCTTATCCCGCCAGCGCCTTCCCGCCAGAAACGTCAGCCAGACTGTTCCCACTCCAAAAACCGCGCACCAGAACCGCGCCGCAAAAACGCTTATGCCGAACCATTTGAAAGATGCGGCAGTCAGCCAGTACATCAGGGGAGGTTTTTCTAAATAAACAACAAAGTTCAAATGCGGCGTTATCCAGTCTCGCAGCAGAAGCATTTCCCTGGCAATTTCCGCATAGCGGCCTTCGTCGGTATCCCACAGGGCGCGCAGATGCAGCGGCAGAAAAAAGAGAAGGGCGCTGCCCGTCAGCAGCCACAACGAAACGGGGACACGGAGAAACGGGGAAACGGGGGAACTTCTCCGACGCTCCGGTTCTCCGATGCCCCGGTTCAGGATGTTCATTGGTGCTGTTCCAGGAGCTCGCGCGCATGCTTGACGCTCGTCGGAGTAACGGCGCTGCCCAGAAGACGCGCAATTTCGTTCAGTCGTTCAGTGGGTCCGAGACGTACCGCCTGCACCGTCGTTCGGCCGCCTTCCGTTTTCTTGGAAACTTGAAAATGCGCATGCGCCGCGGAAGCGATCTGCGGCAGATGGCTGACGCAGAGCAGTTGATGATGCCGGCTGAGCGCGCGCAGCTTCTTGCCGACAGCCTGGGCGGTCATTCCTCCGATTCCCGCGTCAACCTCGTCAAAAACAAGGATAGGTACGGCATCGGCCTGCGCGAGAACGGTTTTGAGCGCAAGCATGACCCGCGACATCTCTCCTCCGGAGGCTGTGTCTTTAAGCGGTCTGACGCCTTCGCCGGGGTTGGGCGACCATTCAAAAGAAACGCGGTCAATGCCGGTAGTCGAAAACCTGTATTCCCCTTCCCCCCTTGAGGGGGAAGGTTGGGATGGGGGTCCCCCCCCACTTTTGTCCTCCCCCTCCAAAGGGGAGGATTCCTTTAGAGTTTCGATCGCGCAGTGGAAAACAGCCTGCTGCAGCCCAAGATCCGCCAGCTGGCTTTTCATGGCCTGGGAAAGCTGCCGGGCGGAATTTTTCCGCCTGGCGGACAGAGCTTCCGCCGCGCGCGCAAGCGCCTGGCGCGCCGAGCTTGTCTTTCCTTCCAGATCCCTACGATAAAGGTCCGTATTTTCCAGCTGATCCAGCTCCTCCCGCAGCTTTCCGGCGTGTGCAAGGATATCGGAGACGGCAGCGCCGTATTTTTTCTGCAGGCGGCTGATAAGATCCTGCCTGTTCAGAAGATTTTCCAGCTCCTGCGGATCGGCTTCCCACCGTCCGCTCATCTCTTCGAACTGGCGGTTGATATCGTCAAAGCGCGCCCTGAGGTCGCTGAGTTCCCGCGCAAGAGGTTCCATGGCGGGGGTCAGGCCGGCCAGCGCGTTGAAATTTTTTTCCGCCTGCGCCAGGCTGTGCGCGGCTGAAGCATCATCGCCGGACAAAAGCCCCGCGGCAGACGCCGCCAGCGCCCTCAGCTTCTCCGCATTTTTCAGCTCAGGCAGGCGGGCTGCCAGTTCCTCTTCCTCTCCAATCTTCAGCTTTGCCTTCTCTATTTCCGACAGCTGATATTGACACAGGTCTATCCGCTGAATCCGTTCCTGCTCGGATAAACGGCCGGTCGTCAAAGCTTCCAGAAGCCTGCGCCATTCATGGTAAAGCGGCGCGACCTCCGCGGTTTTCTGTTCCAGCCCCGCGAAACGGTCCAGGCTGGCAAGCTGAACGGATGGCTGCAGGATCTGCTGATGCTCACGCTGGCCGTGAATTTCAAAAAGGAAAGCGGCGAGTTCCTGGAGAGTTCCGGTTGTGACTATCCTGTCGTTAAGGAAGGCGCGGCTGCGACCGTCGGCGGACCCTTCGCGGCGGATCAGCAGTTCGCCGCACTTTTCGAAGCCGTGATCTTCCAGCCAGCGTATGAACTCTCTGGTTTTTGGCGCGTCAAAAAGCCCGTAGATTTCGCATTTATAGGCCGCCTGCCGTATCAGCTCTGTTTTGAACCGGTCTCCGGCCAGGAGGCCGACCGCATCCAGAACAATCGACTTGCCCGCGCCGGTTTCGCCGGTCAAAACGTTCAATCCTTCGGCGAACTCCAGGCGGAGGTCTTCGATCAGGACAAAGTTGCGGATGCCAAGCTCTTTTAACATGGTATTAACTTCCCCCTTTGGAAAAGGGAGGGACCATCGTGCGGAGATTAATTGCCACCCCACTTCAGCTTGTTCTGCAGGACTTCGTAGAAATTGCGGTCCGGATGGAGAAACAGCTGAACCTGTTCCGTTGCCCGGCGAACCTCGATTCTGTCGCCGCCCCGCAGGGGATGCATGACTATGCCGTCAAGGCACAACGCCGCGGACGGATTCCGCTGCGCCACTTCCACGGAAACGATTTCGAAAGCGGGCAGCACAAGCGGCCTCAGGGCAAGGGTATGCGGGGAGATCGGCGATAACAGCATCACGTCTGTTTCCGGATAAACTATGGGGCCGTAGGCGGCCAGCGAGTAGGCGGTGGAGCCCGTGGGCGTGGCTATGATCAGACCGTCTCCGAGATAGGTTGCCAGCGATTTCCCGCGGATACTGACGTTCAACTGAAACACCCTGCCCGTAGCGCCGGACCTGATCACGCAGTCGTTTAAAGCAAGGAAAGGGCCGCAGGATTTCCCATTTATCCGGACGCGCACCGAAAGCATGGTGCGGATTTCAATCCGCCCGTGTCCCGCCAGCAGTTTTGCGAGGACGGGATACATTTCGTCCACTTCGGTGGCGGTCAGAAAGCCGAGGCGGCCGACATTGACTCCGAACACAGGAATCCCCCATGCCGACGCCTGCTTGGCAGCGTGAAGCACGGTCCCGTCGCCGCCCAGGGCGATCACCATTCCCGCCTGCCTGAGCGAAATCTTGTCCGGCCTGCTTACGGTAAAGGAAACACCCTTCTTGCGCAGCCATTTTCCCAGACGGGGCAATTCTCTTCTGGCCCGCTCTTTATCAGGGTTGTAAACGACCGCTATCTTTCTATAAACGGGGACTTTTTTATCCATGGATTTACCGTCTTATACCATTTACTTTACAGACGACACAAATAAGCGCCGCATAGTAGGCGGCCAGGCAGATAAGCGGCGGAGGAGGAAGCGCGATCGCGGCCCATGAAGAATGGCCGAGCAGGTGAATTGCCTGAAGCAGCGCATGCAGCAGCTTCCCCAGCAGGCGGCAGGCGACATCTGCGATTTTCCCAGGAAAGAAAGCCCCCCATACGCCGCAAAAAAGCCCGATGATCATAAGCGCTCCGGATAAAGGAAAAATCGTCCAGTTTGCGATCAACCCTATGACGGAAATCTGCCGGAAATAATAGGCCAGTAACGGCCCGGCCGCGACATAAGCTATGGCCGTCAGCAAGCCCGCTTCTTTAATCCATCGCAACAGAGGGCTGTCATTTTTTAGCAAACGCTGCGCTTTCGGCATAAAGAAAAGAAGTCCTGCCGTCGCCGTGAAGGAAAGTTGAAAGCTGGCCCCGAACAGCGCCTCCGGCTCCCGCAGCAGGATCCAGAACGCCGCCCAGAACAGTCCGTAATAAGAAGGGCTGTCGCGGCCCATGGCCAGTATGCCTAAAGACACCAGAGCCATCATCGTTGCCCGTACAACCGGCGGTTCCGCGCCCACCGCCTGCGTATAGAACAGAAGAAGCGGCGCTCCCGCCCAGAACATCCATCTCCTGGGAACGCCTGCCGCGCGCAGCAGGGCAAAACCCGCGAAAACGATCAGGGCGATCTTCTGCCCGGATACCACCAGGATGTGATAAAGCCCGGCACGGATGCATTCCTTCTTGATTTCCGGCGGCAGAACCCCGTGGTTGCCCAGCGTAATCGCGCTCATCAGCGCGGCTTCTTCCGGCGCAAGTTCTTTGAACCAGAAAGCGCGAAACCGTTGATGAAAACGGCCCGCGCACTTGAGGAAAAACGGCGGGGGCTTCAGCCGCAGGAAGCTTTCTTCGCTCCACACCTGCATGGCGGAAAACGTGCGGAATCCGGCCCAATAAGCGGCTTCGTCAAAGTCATTGGGAGCCAGAGGTTTTTTTAAGGGATGGATCCAGCCTCTGATCCAGACGGTCTCCCCGGGCAGAAGATCGGCGCAGGGAAATAACAGCGTGACTACTACCCGGCCGCATCCCTGACGTCCCCGCCCTTCCATCAGGAAACGGGTTCTTCCCCAGCGCGTCATGGGAACATCCAGCACCCTGCCCTCAAACTCGAGGCTCGGGCTCCCGATCAACCGCGAAACGTCATGCGCGCCCGGCCGCGGGAAAAGCCCGGCCGCATGAAAAATCACCAGAACTGCGGCATAAGCGACAATGCCTGCCGGGAAAAAATACCGTTTGATTAAAGAGAGCACACCTGTTGGAGGCTGGAAACGGCAAAAACTTCAATCACTGCCAGCTGCGGTGGAGATCCGCCAGCATCTCGGAAGGGGGATGCCCGACGACGGATTCATAGGCCTGCTCGAAGGATTTGCCCGCGCGGAGTTCCCGGTAAAGGTTGGGGATCCAGGATTCGCCCCTTGCCTTTGCGGTATAGAGCACAAGCGCCTCGGACTCTTTGTAGGAGAAATAAATATACGCCGGGTGAACCTCTTTTTTGAGAATAGCGATGTCGACATCAGCCATGGTCATCCAGGGAGCCCCATACTGCTTCAATTCCCGGCGGATGGCATCGAGACGGTCGTCGATCCAGAAAGCGCTGGTAGGATTTTCAAACGCGTAGAATTCCGCGGTCCCTTCCGTAAACCAGGAAGGCAGTTCCCTGGAATAAAGACGGTGGAGGAAGGCGTGGGTGAATTCATGCCGCGCCCGGTGGCGGAATTCATCCTGCGCCGAAGGCACGCACAGCCGGACTTTCCCGTCCTGGCGGTCAAAAAATCCCCCGATGAAAGGAGCGCGCCAGACATCGATGAACTCCTCTGAGGTGAAGACGATGATCGTGAACTTGCCTTCCGGGAATACCCCGAAGCGCGAACCCAGCTCGTCATACATGCCGTTCAAATACTGCACCGCTTCCCAGGCGTCATCGCGCCGTTCCGCTCCCATGAATTCCAGATTGAAATGGGCGAACGTCTGGTCGGTAAGATGGGCTTCGACGCTGTGCGCCCGTTTTTCCAGACGGTCCGATCGGTCCTTGCGCAGGCTGGGCTTAAGCTTATAGGCCTCTTCTATATCGGCATTCCCTCCGGCAATGTCATGGTCGTGATACCGGATCAGGCCGCGCAGATAAATCGCTTCCGCGCACTGCCGGTCGGCAGAGAGAACTTCCTGCAGGTAAAGCTTCGCACCGTCGAAATCTTCGCGCCGGACGGCGTCAACCGCCTTGTTGTAATAATCCGCGGCGCGCTCATCCATCTGCTGGGCGAACGCGATGCCAGGCGCCAAGACGCTCAGGACAAGAAATAAGGAAAACTTCATCGGTTTTCTTTTAACAGGCATCCCTTCCAAAGTCCAGCGGAATTTAAATTGAATGTAGTACGAGATTACCTGAGCGACCATCAGGGGACATAAGCAGGCGTGACTTTAAACCTGCCGCGCGGCTTGCGGACGGGCATGAGGCTGTAGATTGAGAAAATCACCACGGACGTCCCGTTGAACAATTACCTCTTGAAATATGCAATTTAACGGGATAAAATATTCATTGAGGTGAATATAAATGAGGACAACAATTACGCTTGATCAGAATATTCTTGGAAACCTTCAGAGAGAAACCGGCATAAAAAGCAAGTCCAGGGCCGTTCTGCTGGCAATCGAAGATTTCCTGCGGCGGCGGCGGCTTAAGAAGGTTTTGAACCGCTGCGGCGAATATCGCTTCGATTCTGAAACGGCGGACAGGCGCCACCATGAGCGCTGAATCCCCTGTCCTGGTTGACACGTCGATCTGGATTGAGGTGCTGCGCCAGGCCGACCCCCCGTTAAGGAATTTATTGGACCAGTTGATCGCTGAAGATCGCGTCAGGATTTGCGCGGCGATTCTGGCGGAGTTACTGCAGGGAGCGACAACGGCTAAAGACCTTGAGGCGGCGGAAAATCTGGCATCCGCTTTGCCGATTCTGCCGGCCACGGACAAAACATGGCTTGAAGCCGGAAAACTCAATCAAAAATTGCGCTCCAAAGGGATTTCAGTCGGCTTGCTGGATTGTTATCTGGCGGTCCTGGCACAGAGCCACGAGTGCATTCTTTTTTCCTTGGATAAACACTTCCCCCTGATAGCCAGGCACAGCTCTCTTCAATTAATGAACATTCTCCGTCAGTAGAATTTTTATACGAATTTCAATCCACGCGCCCGCGCGGAGCGATTGTTTTTTAGGACAGTGTTTTCTTGATTGTAGCGATCAGGGGAGGAAGATCTTCCTGGACTGTATCCCATACAATGTCCGGGTCGACGTCATAATAGCCATGAATCAACCGATGTCGCATGGCAATGACATCGCTCCACGGAATATCGGGGCATTCCTTTTGAGACTCTGCCGAAACGTGATTCGCCGCCTCACCGACAATTTCAATGCACTTGACTATGGAAAGCGTAAGCATACGGTTGGCATCCAGCGATCTGCGGGTCTGGCCTTTGGCAAACTCTACCGCGTCCGATGCGGCGTCCAGCATATGCTGCAGCCGTATTCGATCTTCAGGCCGCATATTGAACGGCCGCCGCATTAATAACATCCTGACGGAAATATTTGCTCAATTCCCGGGGCGTACGCAGATCAACCTTCCGGCCACCCAGCATTTCGGAAAGTTCTCTTTGCAGACGAACCATTCCCAGATAACCCGGAGTATGATTCGGCTCAAATTCTACAAGCACATCGATATCACTGTCCGGCCTGAAATCCGTTCGTAAAACAGACCCGAAAAAGGACAGCTTGCGAACATGATGTGTTCGACAGAAGTCGCTTATCTTATCGCGAGGGACGTCAACAGGAAGAGATTTCGCCATGTCCTGATTATACCCAATCCACGCGCCCACGCGGGGCGCGACGAGCATATTCACAACTGACCCCCGGCACGTTGTTTCACACTGCGATTGTTCGACATAATCGCCGGGAGAAAGGCTTTCATACTGCAGGAATGTTGCAGTAATTTCAGGGTTTTTGGATAAGTTGCTGTCCTGTCATGGCCGGGGCCGCGCCTTCCCAGATTTTTTCGCGCTCCAGTCGGATTTCGACAGTGTCCGGACTCACATCGAAATCCTCAGCGATGATGGAAGCCACATACCGGCGAGTAACCGGAGAATCCGGATCAGCAGGGATGTTTTGCGGAGCCAACAACTTCTTTACTTTTTGCCATGCTGCGGGAAAGATTTTTCTTAACGTATCCGTCGGAACCAGGACCAACCCGGCAAAGCTATTTGCTTGAGACTCAAAATATCCATATTGCTGACCATCGAACTGCCGGGGAACGCCTTCCTTCCAATCGGCAAATGACCTGAAGTGAAGGGCTTTATAAATCTCCCCATGGAGGATCATGTGCCCGATTTCATGCGCCAGCGTGAACCGGTAACGGTGCGGATTGTTCTCGTACACATTTTCATCCACCCAGATGTCCTGGAAATCACGCGAGAGAACGCCATCTACATCGGCATTCTCGCGGATGCCAGGCACCGGGATAATATTGATCCGGAATTCATTATCGATGATCGTTTCTATTGGCACCGGTGCCGTTAGGGACGGGTGGTAACGGGCAAGGAAATTCTCCGCCTTTTGACGCAGAGAAGCATAGGGAAGGAACGGAGCTTTGATGTGCTGGGGCTTCACGCGTTCTTCAGCTTCTCGATAAGTTCGTCCAGCTTTTCAGGAGTCAGTTTTTTGTTGTTAATCGTCCGTAAAAAAACAGGAAGTTTCTGAAGGAGCTGTTCGTTATCCAATATATGACGCGGCAATTGCCCTGCTTCCATAGCAGCTACATCAAACAAAGATTCCCGCTCCGGACTACTTTGTTTTAATTTCAGAGACTGCGCAATCGTCTCCAGTTTTTCATGCGAAGGTGGAGGCAAAAGCCCCCGCTCCACTTTGCTCATGTTGCCAGGATCAAAACCATTCATTTGGCAAAATTCCCGCAATGTGTATCCTGCACGGATACGTAAATCCTTCAGCAATTCGCCAAATCGCAAGTTTTTCATAACCACCCCCTCGTCTGTAGTAATAATTTACAACACCTTCAGCTGCCACGCAAGGCCCAAATACACTGGGACCGGACGGATTAAACTGTCAAATTTTAACATCTAAAATTCAATGCGTTTTGTGCAAAGCTGCAGATTGCGGGCAATGTCCGGGGCACTCCATTTCAATCCACGCGCCCGCGAAGATTTTGCTCTGCTCCGACAGATGTGATACACTTTTTTAGAATATGGAAATGAGAATCTCCATCGACCGGGATAAAATTACTGCTTTTTGTCAGCGCCACCACATCCTCAAGCTGGCGCTGTTCGGGTCGGTATTGCGTGACGATTTCCGCTCGGACAGTGATATCGACGTGCTCGTAGAATTCGAGCAGGGACACATCCCTGGCTTGCGGTTCATTCGGATGGAACAGGAACTGTCAGCCTTATTCGGAGGGCGAACGGTCGATTTAGTCACTCCTAAATTTCTTAACCACCGTATCCGAGACCGGATTCTTTCCAGCGCCCAAATCCAATATGCCGCCTAAAGACGATCTCGTTTATCTTGGTCAGATGCTTGATATGGCGCAAAAAGCCTGCGCGAAAACGAAAAAGAAAGATCGCATGGCTTATGATAAGGACGAAAATCTTCGCCTGGCGCTGGCGCATCTGATTCAAATCATCGGCGAAGCGGCACGGCGCGTCTCGCTTGAATTTCAGAAATCACATACGGAAATCCCCTGGCCCGAAGTGATCGGGATGCGCCATAAAATTGTTCATGATTATCTCGACGTAGATGAAGATATCGTATGGCAGGTCGTCACGGAAGATTTACCTCCCTTAATCGCGGTGTTGACAAAGCTTTTCCCCTCCTGACATTTTCTCCTGTCCGTTTCAAGCAAAGTAAACAATAGTCAGGCGCCTGGCCATCCCTGAAAGTCCTGGGGCAATGTCCGGGGCACTCCGTTTCAATCCACGCGCCCACGCGGGGCGCGACCACCGGCGGCGATGCCTCGGCTGCCGAAATAATGTTTCAATCCACGCGCCCACGCGGGGCGCGACGTACAGGGCGGTTTTTTGTTGGATGGGAAGGAATCGTTTCAATCCACGCGCCCACGCGGGGCGCGACTCCTGATCGTCCGTTCCAGAGACAAGTCCACAAGTTTCAATCCACGCGCCCACGCGGGGCGCGACATAGCAGCCGTTGCCAGGTTGGAGGGTAAAGAGTTTCAATCCACGCGCCCACGCGGGGCGCGACTGATTAACTTTGAGGATTCGACGAATCTCAAAACGTTTCAATCCACGCGCCCACGCGGGGCGCGACATAGTCAGCGAATAAGTCAGCCCGTTCTGCACGGTTTCAATCCACGCGCCCACGCGGGGCGCGACCTGGATGATTCGCAGATCGCGGAAATCCAGGCTGTTTCAATCCACGCGCCCACGCGGGGCGCGACCACATCCATCGGACATGCCAATATTGCGGCTATGTTTCAATCCACGCGCCCACGCGGGGCGCGACGTAAATCGCTATAAGCATACACCATACACCGATCGTTTCAATCCACGCGCCCACGCGGGGCGCGACTTTTAACAGATGACGGCATCTCCGATTTGAAAGAGTTTCAATCCACGCGCCCACGCGGGGCGCGAC
>CAZSAL010000008.1:0-38848 GCA_964604825.1 uncultured Elusimicrobia bacterium | reverse complement strand
AGTTTCAATCCACGCGCCCACGCGGGGCGCGACAGGGGCGGGGCTTGTGGTCGCAGATGCATCAAATGGTTTCAATCCACGCGCCCACGCGGGGCGCGACCCATCTTCTCAGCCTTCGACATCCAGTTATAAAGTTTCAATCCACGCGCCCACGCGGGGCGCGACTCCCATGCAGCCGTTTTCGCAATAGCCCTGAAAGTTTCAATCCACGCGCCCACGCGGGGCGCGACATATGGGACTGTTAATTCGAGTTTTACTCGATGCGTTTCAATCCACGCGCCCACGCGGGGCGCGACAGCTGATTGCGGATTTAAAGCTAAAAGATGGAGTTTCAATCCACGCGCCCACGCGGGGCGCGACCCAACGACGGAAAAAACAGAAGAACGATGAAAAGTTTCAATCCACGCGCCCACGCGGGGCGCGACTTAAAGCAGGGGCCCTTCTATATCCAGATCATGGTTTCAATCCACGCGCCCACGCGGGGCGCGACCCGTCGACGTAGTTGGACATAGTCTCAGTATTCGGTTTCAATCCACGCGCCCACGCGGGGCGCGACCGATTGCCGCCGCCTGTTCTGGCGTTTCTACCTGTTTCAATCCACGCGCCCACGCGGGGCGCGACCGCGTTGGCCGCAAGATAAGAGGAAATATTCTGGTTTCAATCCACGCGCCCACGCGGGGCGCGACAAATTGGTGGGGCTGTCCAGTCGCGATCTGGTTGTTTCAATCCACGCGCCCACGCGGGGCGCGACGAAGGTCAACCCCGTGGCCGCTTATATGCGAAGTTTCAATCCACGCGCCCACGCGGGGCGCGACCGACATTTACAACAACCGTTTTAGCGGTAGGATTGTTTCAATCCACGCGCCCACGCGGGGCGCGACTTTCTTAAAAGTTTCTTCGCCGAATATTTTACGGTTTCAATCCACGCGCCCACGCGGGGCGCGACCCTTTGCTAATGCTTCTTTTAGCTGTGATTCAGGTTTCAATCCACGCGCCCACGCGGGGCGCGACCCCGACGGATTTTTCAACAACCTCGAATTACACGTTTCAATCCACGCGCCCACGCGGGGCGCGACCGACGAGGTTCCAAGGCCAGACTGACCAGTTAGTTTCAATCCACGCGCCCACGCGGGGCGCGACTGAAGGCGGTAAAGGGACAGCTTAACGCTATGCTGTTTCAATCCACGCGCCCACGCGGGGCGCGACGGTAAAACAAGTTTACGACGACGAAGTAAATAAGTTTCAATCCACGCGCCCACGCGGGGCGCGACGGAGTCGGGCGTTAATATCGAAAGTCGTAACATTGTTTCAATCCACGCGCCCACGCGGGGCGCGACTTGTCACGCGGTCAATCAATTCCACATCTTTTGACGTTTCAATCCACGCGCCCACGCGGGGCGCGACTCGCTTGTTATGGCAATTAAGTAATACGTTGTTTGTTTCAATCCACGCGCCCACGCGGGGCGCGACTAGCGTTATAGGCATTTTGCCAAACTATCGCCTGTTTCAATCCACGCGCCCACGCGGGGCGCGACACAGTCAGATTTTTATTGAGCGCGTTATACGTCGGTTTCAATCCACGCGCCCACGCGGGGCGCGACTTTGCTGCCGGCCAACGCTAAAGCAGCGAAAGAGTTTCAATCCACGCGCCCACGCGGGGCGCGACCTTGTCAGCCTGAACCAAAGCCCCCGGAGGCACAGTTTCAATCCACGCGCCCACGCGGGGCGCGACTTTCCACATGAGTCTTGTTGTAATATGGGAAATAGTTTCAATCCACGCGCCCACGCGGGGCGCGACCTGGATTTGATAAGCGCGGTCATAATCGATAAATGTTTCAATCCACGCGCCCACGCGGGGCGCGACTTACAGTCCCAGACGAGGAAGCAGTATTTGTATAAGTTTCAATCCACGCGCCCACGCGGGGCGCGACAGCCCCCGCCGACCGTCTCAAGCTTCGGAGCCTGTTTCAATCCACGCGCCCACGCGGGGCGCGACTAGTTACTATTTCTTCAACAGGGCCAACCAATACGGTTTCAATCCACGCGCCCACGCGGGGCGCGACTTGAGACGGTCGGCGGGGAATTGTCCGTCTACTCGTTTCAATCCACGCGCCCACGCGGGGCGCGACAGTTGATGTTTGAGCCAGTGAGCTGCGCATATTGTTTCAATCCACGCGCCCACGCGGGGCGCGACTGTCCTACTGACGACGTTCTCAGTCTTTTAAAACTGAGTTTTTTGTGAACTCAGCTTGCCAACATTACGAGAAGTTACTTTTAAATCGCAATTACAATCCATTCTCATCTTACGCGAACCTCCGTCGCTCCACCTGTGACCTCCCGGTTCGCTCCTAAATCAACAACGTCCCTTCCAGGTCAATTGGCCTCTTCGTCCCGAAATGCTCTACTTTGTTCTGCCAGTTAGAACCCAGAAAATAAAACCGCAAGCTATCTTTCTCTGGATCACAGATCGTTACCAGCGATTCTCGAAGGGCCACCCACTGGTCCGGCGCAATGTTGCATTCGAAAAGAGAATTTTGAACGCGCTGGCCATAATTCAAACACGCGCGGGCGACCTTCCTGAGACGCCCCGGCCCGTTTTCATCGCTGGTGCTGACGTCATAGTTTACGAGGATCATCATGGCACTGCCTCCCGATTACTTACTTATAAACGGCGGGTATGCTTCCAGATCCCCCCGCAAATGCCGCGCCATCAGCAGGGCCTGAACATGGAACAGCAAACCAATCGAGATTGACTCGTTGAGAAAGGGATGTTGAATCTCTTCCTGCTTGCGCTTCTGGTAGGCCGTTAGTACTTCTTTGCGTGTATCGTCTGTCATTTCGATCGCGCCGGAGGACGTTTTCCGGAATCCCCGCCCGTTAATCTGACGAAGGTTGACCAGCGAAAGCGCAAGACGATCCGCCAGGAACGGACGAAAACTTTCGATCATATCCAGCGCAAGGCTCGGTCTTCCGGGACGTTCCGCGTGCAGAAATCCGACCTGGGGATCGAGTCCGACACCTTCCAGCGCCCCTTCCGCGTCATGCACCAGCAGCATGTAGAGAAACGACAGAATGGCATTCATATTATCCAGCGGTGGCCTCCGGCTTCTTTCGTGGAAGAAAAAATTTTCCTTTTGAGCCGTGATCAGATGATTGAACACCCCGAAATAAACGTTGGCCGCCTGCCCCTCCACGCCACGCAACATGTCCACCGTCAGCGAGGTCTCCGAAAGTTGCGCAAGAGTCTTCCCGAGAGTTTCGACGGCTTCTTCGATCCCCTTCAACCCTGGTTTATCCCCATGATCGCGCAGCCCTCTCTGGAGAACGGCGCGGCAGTTGGCGATCTTACCGATGACCTGGTTCCGGGCGATGTGCGCCGCCCGAGACGGATCATCCGCAGCGCGATACTGCTCCCGACGCAGTAGGACGTTCCCAGATACGGGCCCCTGCACCCGCGCCAAGAACCGGCCCTGTTCGCTCAGATAACTGATATGGACGTTTCGCTCGCCGCAGAGCCCCATGAGAGGCTGGCTGCAGGCGACCTGACCGAAACAGACAATCCCGCCCAACGCGTGAATCGGCACCCGCAGTTTTGTTTCTTTTTCAACGCGCACCAGAACCGACTCGCCCTCATGGCAAAGATACGCGCCTTGGGTCGTGACATAAAGCGTATTGAGCAGTTTTTTCAAGAGTTGATCATCCTTTTCAGATAGACAGCGACGTCTTTACCACGACCGGCAGACTGAGGAAGACACTGCTGAACCAGCGAACAACTGTCACATTTGGGCGCATAAACGGCGGGAGGCGTGCGTCCGCTTTTGATCAACTGATGTAGTCTGACCGCAGCCTGCTCAGTGGTCCGGCGAATGCCTTCGTCAAAGGCCACATTCTCCCGGCGACAGTTCGTTCCGTAAAAAAGAGCCCCTTCAGGAACCGGTTGACTGAGCATTTCTTCCAGACACATTGCCTGAGCGCACAGTTGGACCCGGTCGATGTCATCGATCTTAGGTTTTCCCCGTTTATACTCAACCGGAAACGGAATCCAATTATTGCCTTCACGATGGAATTCAACAACGTCCGCTTTCCCGATCAAGCCTAGCTTCATCGAACGCAACCGTAGCGCATAGGCCACACGATCCTCACGGCGCGATTCCCTGCCGCCTCGATCCACCCGTTCATGCATCGCCCGCCCCTCCGCTGTCAGCCGGTTCTCAACCCAGATCTGCTCGAGATGGATGAGCGCACACTGTCGCTCACAGAATAGAAGATGCTGGAGGGCAGAGAGGGGCAGTAAGTCCGCTTCGCGATAGGACGACATAATTTCCCTAGATTTTCTCTTCCAGTAGTACCCCCTTTGGAAGCCTGCTTCGATCAATCACGATCTCATAATCCGAGCGTGATCGTGCCGGTTTAGAATCATCTTTCCGTTTAATGGTTACGAGATCGAATAACTGATGCGCCGGAGCATTTCCAAGGGCGGATTCATGCTTAAAAACAATTGGCTTATCATCGGCTCCATCGAGACCGCGCGCGGCCATCAAACCGCGTGCCGCAGATCGGTCATGTTCGAACATATTTTTTAAGGCATCCCACAGAAGGGCAAGATCAGCTTCGCCAAAACCGGTCTGATTCGCCAAGTGTGGCGAAATGAACCCATGAGCCACATAAATTCCATATGGCACGGTATTTTTGCGACCCATTGTCCGGTTATCCCCGCTTTGTTTCTCTGCCTCAGCTTCTGTGGCAACAGCCATACGTGTAATAGAATGCTCGAGAGTTACGACGGGCTCTACCGAGCGCGCAAAAGTCATCTGAACAGGCCCCCGCACCTGGCCACAATTGGGAGCTGATTTAAGGGACATTACGGCACCAAACGTGCGGATGTCATAGTAGTCTTCGCACATTTGTTTTCTCCCCCGCTCAGTTTCCTCAGCCGTCGGTTTGCGAGGCCTTGCATCCTTTAATGCTTCTCGAATGAGCGAAATAATTTCCTTTGGAGGCTTCTCATCTTTAAACCACGCAGTTATTGTTTTTTTGTCAGCATCTGCAGCTATTACGATCACCGGGTTATTATCTTCCCCGCCATCATCGAAAGTGACCCCTTCAGGCAGGGCACAATCGGTGACAGCATCAACGAGATTAGCCGGAACCGACTTTCGGGACTCTTGGCCTGTCAGAATATTTAGTTTTTGAAAAGCTCCAAAATGCGCTCGCGCCAATACCGCTTTTTCTCTCACATAAATGTCATACCCGGGCTTGGGACGACCATTTTCATCTCGTTGCGTTATGTCAATAAAGTTCCGCACTTTTCTCTTGAGGCATACGTCTGTCACCAACCCCTTTCCAGTCTCGGGATCGACACGAGGCAAGTTGCCAGCATCCGGATCCCCATTAGGATTCCCATCTTGCACGTCGAAGACATAAATGAAGTCGTACCGATTTTTTAGTGAGGTATTCATGAGAGTTTCTCCTTGGGTTGAATTTTTTTCGTATAAAATTCTTGCATCTGGTGGTAGTAACCAATAGCAAAACGACCTTGGTTGTCTAAGGAAAGAACAGCAGGGAAACCAATCTTCCCATCAATGCCATTGTCCATAATCTGAGCAATCAATTTCTTGAAGTATATTCGCAAATTCTCGCTTTTTAGTTTGGATAAGTGATGCGGAGCCAGTTTATTCAGAAGTGTACCGTATACAGCCACAGGCGTACTTGATGCCGCTCCGTAATAGCGATCGCGAATTGTCGAATTCGGCACCTTCCCACCGTCTTGGGTGTGCGAAACAATCTGGGCTCTCTCTAGAACAGCAAAAAGTCGCCCCAGAAGATAACCAATGTTTGTATTTTCGAGGTCAAGACTCACTTTAAGTTCCTCCTTGATTTTTGGGTTCATATAACGTGTTGAGCGATTAATGCATGCCTTAATGATGGCGGCGCGAGGATAAGTGATATCGTGTTCTGCCCGAATGCGCCGGATAACGGCGAACAAAAGCGTTTGCGGGTATGGCAAACCTGCTAGGATTGCACGCATAGTATTGCCTGGAAGATTCGGGGCGATGTTCTCTGCTTTATCCTGAACGGCAGTAGAAACCAACATGCGGAACAAGGATAACGCGTCTCGCTCCCAAGGCTTGTGCACTATTTCCGTGTCGATGAAATGCTGGCAAATTTTGTTTGCCATCCCATCTACGGTGTCCACGATCCAGAAACGAACGGCTATACGGGCAGCGTTTGGGGCAAGGCCAAGAACATAGAACTTACTATGGGCATCCATCGGAGGTAACGTACCGTTTTGCACAGCGTTGAAAAGACTTTTTATTGCGTCAGTATTACGATCAGGATTGTCTTCGATCGGCTCAGAAAAAAAATCTTTGAATTGTCCCTCAAATTTCGTGGCTTTGGCGGACCAAAAAACAGTGGATGCGTCTCCTACCCACATTCGTTGCTTAGAACGGAGCAAATAATTTAATGCCGTTGTGTAAGAAAAAACGGCTAATTCCCCAACCGGAGCATTAAAATTCTTCTGTTTACCGAATGACCGAAAGGATTCCTCGTTGAACGAGATCAAAGAACGCTCTGCCTTCCGATCCTTTCCAAGAACTCCTTTGATCGGAGGTTCCAATCGAGCTATTTTCCCCATCTCTCCAGTCACAAGACAAGCCCGTGTCAAAACGCTGCCATCACCTGTCTTCTTGGATAGCCGAATTACCGCATCCTTGATTTCTGATTCTTCGGTGATAACTCCAATGTGCTCTACTTTAGGCAACAGAAAAGTGTTTAACCGCCTGACCTTTTCCCAAAGCGGATCTTTCTTTATCCGTTCTGTGTTTACACGTGAGCGCGCAAAGCGATTAATCGCGTCAAACGTCTTCCCTGAGCCTTTGAGCTCCTTGATCCTGTCACAATACGCCTCATGTTGTTTTTGCACTCGAACCTGATCAGGATTCGGCTTAACCGCTGTGGGCATAGGCATGCCGAACATATATTCGATATTTTCCCAAAATAAATTTGCCTTGATCCCATTGCCCTTCTTTTCCCCAAGAGCAGGAACAAGATATAAATGCCCATTTTCACCTTCACGCGTATCTTCGAATCTGAGAAATTCTCCAGATTCGCTAATCACCACAAGGAATGGGAACCTACGTTCCTCCCAGCCGAAACGAGGCAGAGCAGGCTTTCTTTCATAGTATTCCTTCAGCACTTGAAGGATCACGAGCGCACCTCCACATTGCGAAGATCAATAGAGCCATTTTCGATATAGGCATGGAAAAATTGTGGTTTTGGATCCGATGGGAACGAAAAGTCCATGTCGTAGAGCATCCAACCTAGATCACGACACTCGGCAAAACCAAGATCGCGAATTTTATATTCCTCTCTCCAAATGGCCGGTTCGGCCTTCGGATCGACGAGCCTAAATGCTGCGGAGAATTCACGGCACCCCAGATATGGCTGAGTGAAACACTGTCCTCTCCCAGCACGGCGATCGAACATGGCTGCGTATTTGGCCTCCGTCTCATCCGCTCGGTTCCCCGGTCTTTTAAGATCTTCCGCTGCTTCTGAGTTCATCAACCATGTGGGGACTGGATTTCGTACTTCACTGCGTTTTCCTAGTGGAATGAATTCGAACTCTGCATGAAGCCGATACTTTACATCCCTAAGTAAGAGCCCTGCACGTTGTTGTCGCGTATTATTGTCATCAATAAAGATAGCTTCTGATCGCATTGACGCCACTTTACCAACCTCATTCCTTCGAACAGAAATCCATCGAATGGGATGTAAAACCTCGATCTTCATCATCCGCCAGAAAATAGCAGGCTTCCAAAGGATGGCATCAAAAATAGCCCGCGCAGCTGACGGTGTAATCACGTCATAGCTGACCCGCTCCACCTTCATCTCAGGACGAGTAAAACAAGCATAGGGACCGCTGACTTCTAGGCAAAAACCTCTCATAATTCATCTCCCACTTTCCGCTTTACTGATTCAAATCTTCCGGCGTCCAACCCCCAGTAAAAATGTTCAAGCCGATTTCAGGATCGTACTTCAAAGCCCAGCACCAATATCCATCTCGAATTTGCTCTACCAAACCATTTTCAACGGCTTTCCTAAAATTATTTTCTCGCAAATTCACGACATAGCGCTGCAGCAGGCGCATATTCTGCCGTGTCGGACCGATCCGGCGCAATTCATCAAGCCACTTGTCACTATCACCATACCGCACAAAAACGGGACGTTGAGCCTGATCAATAATGTTGAATTCCCGATCAGCCGTACGGAATTGAAAATGGAGAGCAGGGGCAGCATCCCTAATGAGCCTACCAATAAGCCAATCCATCCCCGTATCATTGACTGCCGAATAAAATAATCGGAAATAGCGATTAAAAGTATCTGTAGTATGAAGATCGAATTCGGGAAGAGATGCCATTTCTCGTGCTGATTGTTCGCCTTTGAGCAATAAGCCACTTGGCGAAGGGTTCGGCGGGATGAAGACATATACCTGCCCGAATCGGTTGCTCTCATTCAGCCGACCCTCGCGGTTGCATCGACCAGCAGCCTGTGCAATAGAATCCAAACCCGTCAAGGCACGGTAAACCACGGGGAAATCAATATCGACCCCAGCTTCGACCAGTTGCGTACTTATAACGCGAGTTGGAAGTCCATCTTTTAGCCGTTTTTTTATTTCGGCAATCTTTTCAGAACGATGCTTCCCGCACATCAGAGCAGAAAGGTACATGGTTCCTTTTGGCATGAGCTTAAATAGATCGTGACAGTCCCGGCGAGTATTTACTATACAGAGGACTTGTTCGTGTCGTTGCAGTCTTTCCGCAATATCCTGCCAGTCATTGCCTTTAATCCAATCTACTGGCAACCCGTAATCAACACGTTTTAGTCGCTCATATAGATTCATCTCCGATGGAATAATTGCTGTTGGCGGATCAAGATTCGGACAGGGTGGCGGCAAGGAATTTAATGCGGGTTGCGTGGCAGTTGCCAATACCATGGTTACTCCGTAATTTTGCACAAGCTGGTTCATGACATCAACGCAAGGTGAAAGCCATCGCGGAGACAGCAGCTGGGCTTCATCGAGAATCACAACGCTGTTAACAATGTTATGCAGTTTCCGGCAACGACTTGATTTCGCAGCATAAAGTGACTCAAAAAATTGAACGTTTGTAGTGACAATGACGGGAGCATCCCAATTTTCCGCCGCCAAACGAGATCGTTGAGACTCGCGATCAGGCTCAAGATTGCTATGATGCTCTACTACATTTTCTTTCCCAACGAACTTGGAAAGGGCCTGGGCTGTTTGTTCGATAATGCTCGTATAGGGGATGACATAGATTACACGCCGATGACCATGCTTCAAAGCATGGCGAAAAGCGAATGCCATCGCTGAAAATGTTTTCCCGCCTCCGGTTGGGACTTCCAAAGAAAAAAATCCTCGAGGGTCATTGGCCTTCTTTTCACAAGCCTGTCGAATCTCGGAACGGATAATATTCACTGAAGTTAATGAGGCGCTTTTCTCCAATTTATAAAGAGCATCAAAGAATCTCTTGGCCAGATGTTGTAAGCTCGGATACCCATCTCGGAATACCGCCTTCTCCGGTGCCACAAAACATTCCGTATTAAGATAATCAGCGTCCACCAAGCAGGAGAAGATCATTCTCACCCAAAGATGGAAATGTCCCGGCTTCTTTACGAAATCCGGGGGACACCGAAGAGGGCGAAGCCTGCTAACAATATCTTTGGCAAAACTTTTAATGTACTCAAGATTCTTCCGACCTTCCTCCAGTCTTTTTGGAAGGGCAGCATTGCCAGCATCAACCGTGTACCAATCTGGCAGACCAGCATGATGACCAGTGGAAATGTAGGCCAAAATACGCCCCACACAATCTCCAAGAGTCTGACTGGCAAGCATTGCGCCTGCACTAGCATGGTTGGACATACTACCGTCATCGTCGTAAGAAGAGTCGTCTAATCCGTTGCTTTTTGAGAGATACTTTTGAAATGCATTTGTGGCCTTTCCCACATCATGAAGCCAGCCGGCGTTCCAAGCCCAGTCTGCGGATTGGAAATCGGCGGCGAATTCGGCAGCCTTATCCGCAACCGCCTTCAGGTGTTCTTCCAGCGGCTGCCATTCTTCCGGAGGCTTTCCGGGCCTGCTGTGGGCGTAGACGATCTTTTCAAGCAGCTTCTGGATGTTACTCATTTTCCCGGCTCATGTTTTCATTTTTGTTCGCGCGATAGTTGCGCGCCAATCGTACTAATCCATCTGGTCATTTTTCCTCTTTTTTCGCGCCATCAAATATTTAACTTCCTGGTCAAAATCGGACTCAAAGCGCCTGTCCTGCTCAACGCGAAATACTTCGTATTGTTTTTCGGCCAGGGCGATGGCGACATCGTGCGACACCTTTCCCTTATAGTTCAGGATCTCCTGTTCATTGAATTTAAGGAATGCGTCCAGTTTTTCTGCCCATGAGCGAAACTGAGTTCCCCTGGCGGTGTTGATCCGGTAGCCTACGGCAATAATAGCTTCGAGGCTGTAATAAGTGATCTCGCGCTTGACCTTTCTTGTTCCTTCTTTTTGAACTACCGAGAATTTATCGGTAGTTGACTTTTCATTCAATTCACGTTCGGCATAGATATTCTTCAGATGCAAAGAAACATTGTCCGATGAACACTCAAACAGGTCGGCCATCAACTTCTGAGTCAGCCAGACATTTTCCTTTCCAAACAAGACCTCCACGCGTATCTTGCCGTCCTCGGTTTCATAAATTGTCATTTGATCAGAATCCATAGCCACTCCTAATCTTTAATGTCGTTAGGTGTTCTTCCAGCGGCTGCCATTCTTCCGGAGGCTTTCCGGGCCTGCTGTGGGCGTAAAGCTGTTTCATCTTACGCCTTAACCAGTTCCACCTCGAAAGAGTCGGAGCGCGGGGTTTCACCCTGATCAAGATCGAAGGGTCCGGAGTTTACATCGCGCGTCATAAACCTGACAACAGAAATTGTTCAACAGATAAATCAGCACCCGAGCCGCCGATACGCACAGGTCTGGCTTCGGCGTACCGATTCAAGAACGTTTTTAGCCCCGGTGTATGGCTATCCTGACCAGCCTTGACTTCCACTGCGATGATCTCCTGGCTCCGCTGAATAACGAAGTCGACCTCCTTATCGCGCTCGGACCAATAAAAGACTTTCTCCCCATCGTTCACCAAAGCGGCGCCCACAGCGTTTTCAACGAGACGCCCATAAAAAGGCCGATCTTTCAATGCTTGTTCAAACGGGATATTTCGGAGAGCTGTGACGAGCGCATTGTTTCGGACAACGAATTTTGGAATGGAGGCACGGACACGGATAGCATGTGGACTATATTTTCGAACAGTTTCGACAAGGAATGCGCCGGCGATAAATTCCAGATAATTGGCCAATGTATTGATACTTCCCCGGTCCTGCAGCTGTCCGAGGAGCTTCTGCAGGCTTATGATTTCCGCCGGATGCTGGCAGGCAAGCGCCAGCGTTTGCCGGAAAAGCGCCGGCTGATCAATGCGCTGCACAGTCGGGATATCCCGGCCGATCACGGCTTCCAGCAGGGAATTCTGTATGTAATCCCGCCAGGTAACGAAATGATCAATGAAAGGAACGGCTCCAGGATAACCTCCGAAAAAGAGAAACTGATCCAGCGTCCATTGGAAGGCCCGGCGACATTCCGCGTAACTCCAATGCGGGCAGTGGATCAACTGGAAACGGCCGGCCAGGCTTTCTTGCATTCCGCGCTGGAGCAGTAGCGCGGAAGATCCGAGAAGGATAACCCGCAGCGGTCTTTTTTCCCGAACGTCTTCATCGTGGAGCATCTTCACGGCTTCGCTCCAACGATTTACTTTTTGAACCTCATCGATGACGAGGATGGGATGTTTGCCGGAAAGGGTTCTGGCCTGACGCCAATTCTCCGCAAGCCATTCGGTATCCGGCGGAATCAACTGATCGGCTGTAACATACAGCTTGAAATCCGGCCAGGATTCAAGCAATTGCTGGACAGCCGTTGTCTTACCGACCTGCCGCGGCCCCACCAAAATCTGAAGAATATGAACGGGTCGAGAAAGATTTTCTTGAAGCGGCTTGAGGATTTTGTCGCGCTTAAATGTCATTTTTATTTGCCTATATTACAGCATGTTTTTACCATATTTACACATTGTTCAGGGCTCTGAACAATGTGTGGCCTTAGGTAACAGCACCTGGATCCTTATTGTCCCCGGCCCTCTGCTCCCTCTCACAGGATTCAGCCAGCGGAGTTTCGCCTTTAGGCGCTGCGGCTTTCTTCTTCAGGGCGTCCAGGTTTGCGCTGATTTCTTCCAGCTTTTTGTCCAACTCTATGCGGTTTGCCTTATCCTCCGGGGTTGCCTTTCCTGCCGCTTCCCAGTTGCGCAGCATATCGCTTAAGCTGATTGCCGCCCACATCATAAGGCACTGATAGGTGTGATCTTCAACGCTTGTAAAGGGGTCACCACACCAGATGCAGGGAGGATTGCCCAACTTTTTCCAAAGAATCGGCAGATCTATCATCATTTTTTCAAAGTCAGCTTCTAACTCCTTATTTTCAAGGTACGCCTTGTATGGCCCCAGCAGGTCAAAAACTTTCATGACCAGCAGGCGGTTCCTGCAGTCCTCCGTGACATTGGCGTTTCTTTCCAAAATGTGATTCTTCAAGGCGATGTAGTCTTTTGCCGCTTTGTACTGGTCTGCTTCCTCTGGGTAATCTTTATTGATTGCCTCGGCAACTCCTTGCGACAACATGGCCTTGTCCACCAGATAGGTAAGATATTGAGATAGGCTCATTGTTTTTTATACCTCTCCAGGATTTTACGCACTTCCTCCGGTGTCGGGATACTTTCCGGGGTGTGCTGGGACAGCCCGTTACCTTCCTGATCAGTTCCCGCAAGGGCGTCCGCCATTTGATGGAACCAGGCCGCCAGGGCCAGCCTTACTTCATTCATGGACCCCGGCCTGAGGCTTGCCGGGGCGACGTCCACTGCGAAGTTCCATTTCTCTTTCTTGAAGGCTACAGTCCACGAACCGGCAGGGTTTATTGCGCCATCTGCCAGCAGTTTTGGCCACAGGCTTGCCAGGGGATCTTTTAGCGGGCGGCCTGTCTTTTTAGCAGTTTCACCCCCACCCCCTCCCTCCCCCTTCGAGGTGGATGGTGCAGGGTAGGGGGCGGTTTTGTGCTGTAAGATTGAGTTTACGAGGTTGCGGGTTTTAATTACAGTGAGGCCCTTATTTACAATCTGGCCTGCTACCTTATCCTGAAGCTCCGAGGTGGGTAATCTAAGAAGCTCAGCCCCATGTTCAGGGCTGATTATCCGTTGACGGATATTTCCCTTTAAATTCTCAGAAAAGCTTAAAAATCGCATCGTTTCTGATACATGACTTTGCGTTTTTCCTGTTATTTTGGCTATCTGGTCCTGTGTCCAGTAGCCGGGATCAAGCTTTGCCAGCGTATTAAGGCCTTCCGCTTCCTCTATAGGGTCCAGGTCCTCGCGCTGGAGGTTTTCCACCATGCCTTTGGCCGCTGCCGCTGCCTCGCTCACGGTTTCGATGACTTTGGCCTCAATTGTTTTCAAGCCCAGAAGCTGCGTCGCGCGCCACCTCCGCTCACCGGAAATGATCTCGTACCTTACTTCCTCCCCCCTTGAGGGGGAGGACTGAGGTGGGGGGTCGCCTCTATTAACACCCCCATCCCCACCTCCTTGCGACCTATGTTCAGTGGATGCTAGGCCATCGTCCATTAACACATCGGCACGATGGTCCCCCCTTGAGGGGGAGGACTGAGGTGATGAAATGCGTCTCACCAGGATCGGCTGGAGCTGTCCTTCTTTTTCAAGGGAGACGGCAAAGGCTTTGAGTTTGTCGGGATCGAAATTTTTTCTAGGCTGGTAAGGCGATGGACCTATCTGGTCAAGCGGGATGCAAAGGATCGTTGGATCCGGCATGGGGTGGACCTCCCGTTCGTTATTCCTCTTCGACGGGACTTGCGGCGATTAACTCATCCGCCGCATGTCCTCAAATCAGGTCACGACATGCCAAAGTATATATAAAGAGAATATGTCATGGCCACATCCGGCATCAGCAGGTTTTTTTTATGCCAGATTCTGTTTAATCCAATCCCAGGCTTTTTGAGGCAGCCAGCCTGTGTAATTATTCTTCGCCGAAAGCTCAATGATAAACAGGCTGTCGTTTTGATCCATCATTGCAAAAAGCCGCTTCCTTAGATTGTCGATCGATTCCGGGGTATTCAGCAGCCATGTGGATTCAAGATAATGCCACCACGTCGTTTTCTTAAGCTCTTCGTAAAGCGCAGCATAATCCTGGCCCGGTTTTTTTAAATCGTAAGAAATTATATAAACGCTCATTTTTCTATACTCGGCAACTCTTTTATTGCGTCTTTAGGCAAAGGTAGAGAGGAGTCTCCGTAAGGGACTTTCCCGTGGCCAAGCGGATATTCGCGCATCAGCCGCGTGCGTTCTTCATGGCCAAACAGGTAACACAATAGAAAAGCCGGGATTTGGAATATGCGTCCTTCGTATGCGGCGCCGTAGTCGGTCGTGTTTTTCGTAACCACCCAGGCGCGCCTGGGCGCCGATGGTCCTTGAACCAAACCAACCAGAGCGTCTCGCATCTTGAGCGCGGGCGTTTCCCGATACTTCACTTCCCAGGCCAGTCGGCTGCCATCCGGAAAAATGAGGACAAAATCAACTTCTTTTTCCTGAGTATCACGCCAGTAGGTAAAGCGCGGGCTATTTGATATGTAGTATCCATGCAGATGCTTGAACACGCATCCTTCGATCACCGCGGAGAGTTCCTCTTCATTGCTGAAAAGCCCTTCCCCGCGAAGGAGCGCGGCGTTCCGGAGCGAAGGATCCGCGACGTAGACCTTGGGACGGGGTTTTAACGATTTTTTACCGGTCAGGCTAAACGGCTCCAGCCGGTAAATCAAATGAGCGTCCTCAAGGCGCTGCAAGTGATTTTCTACAGTGGCGGCGGCAACTCCCATTTCTTTTGATAACGTTCTGCGTTCGACGATCCCTCCAAAATTAAAGCAGAGATAGACGAAGAGTTGATCGAGTTCCCCCAGGCTGCGGGCTCCATAAAGCTGGGCCATATCACGTTTGAGGGCTTTGTCGATCACATCCTCTCGAAGCAGTCTGTGCGCCGTTGCCAGGGGAAAATTCTTCGCGACAGGTTCGGGGAACCCTCCCTGCAAGAGATAGCGATTGAACTCTCTCTCTAAAGCGCCGCAGGCTGACAACACGGACTGTTGAACACGAGCGTCGGATACAAAAAGCGCATCGAGCGTCAGGTCGGCGGGTAATGACGGAGTCGCGATGTTCGCGAGAGAAACATATTCGTAAAAGGAAAGCGTCGGCACATGCACCGTGACCCACCGTCCCGCCGCCGATTCGTTTCGCGAAGAATCTCGGATCAATGTTGAGGCTGATCCGGTAGCAACGATCCTGGCCTTGGGATATTCCCGAAGGATGGTCATTAACCAGCGGGTCCAGTCCGTTGTGTAGTGGATTTCATCAAGAAGGATAAGAGTCCCTTCCCCAATCGGGTCGATGTTTTTTTCGTAAAGATCCAGAATTTCGCGCAGGTTCGCCTGCGTAAGGGTCAAATCTTCAAAGGATACGTACAGCACTCGTCGCGGGGCCAGTCCTTTTCGGATTTCTTCTTCGGCAATCTGATGTAAGATGAATGTCTTGCCAACGCGCCGGGCCCCCGAAAGAATGATCGCTCTCTGAAGGCCGGCAATACCTAAAAATCCTTGAATCTCATAGTATGCGGATCGGCGGAAGGAGGGAGTCAATTCTGCAGGCACTTTTCCAGTTTGCCACCAGGCATTTTGCCTTCTCAGTACTTCAAGAATTTGAGCAGATGAAATTAGCATAAAAGCAACATATACATATCATATATTGTGAATAAAAGCAATATTTTAAATACGCTCCATTGATACCGAAGCATTCGAAGTGAATAAGAGATAATTTGAGCGATTTCGTGGAAATTGGTAAACTGAAACCGGCCTAAAACTTACAGGAAACGGTTTCATCCCCGCGAAGGCGGGGATCCCTAAACTAAGAGGGATTCCCGCTTACAATCTGCGGGAATGACAAATCAGAAGGAATTCACATGCGTCGCTCAGACATGCTCACCATCCTTTCAGAAATCCCATTGATGGAATCAATGGACGCTTCCATGATCACATTCGTGGACGCCCGGGAAGATTCCGGCAAACAAGAGGGCCTGATAGACTGGCCGCGGATTTCCCGTAAAAGCATACTGGTTGTTTTTCTTGATCTCGAACAGCTCCCGGGCATCACGGAAAGACTGCTCCGCCATAACTGGCGCGCGGATACTCCGGCTGACGTTATCCAATGCGGGCCCATTACGGGGCGGCGCCTGCTGGCAGGGACGATTGCCACGATTTCCGAAACAGTTATAAAAGCGGATATTTCCGGTCCCGCGTTCGCGCTTATAGGCAACGACGTCTCCCTGTGGAACAAACGGTACGATGCGCTTCCCCTTTCCGGAAAAAGCGTGGTCATCACCCGCTCCCGCGACCAGGCTGCGGCATTCGCCGCACTGCTGGAAGAACAGGGCGCGGAAGTAATCCCCTTCCCCACGATTCAGATCCAGCCGCCCAAAACCTGGGCCGCGCTGGACAAGGCCTTAAGCGAGCTTCCTCAGTTTGACTGGATCATCTTTTCCAGCGCTCACGGCGTGAAGTGGTTTTTCTTGCGCCTGCGCCAGCTTGGCGGGGACGTGCGCGACCTTCGCGGAATACGGCTGGGAGCCATAGGCCCCAAAACCGCGGAACAGCTTGTTCAGCGCGGCTTTAAAGTTTCCGCCTTCCCGGAGGAATACCGCGGCGAAGCCCTGGCCGAAGCCGTCAAACCGGACAAGGGCTGCCGCGTCCTGATCGCACGCGCGGAAGAGGCGCGCGACGTCATGCCCAAAATGCTCGAGCACAAAGGCGCCTCGGTAACCCTGGCTCCGGTTTACCGCACGCAGAAAATCCGCAGCTTCCCGCGGGAATTGAAAAAGCGGTTTGCCGACGGGAAAATCGACCTGATCAGTTTTACCTCCTCGTCTACGGTCGACGGCTTCATGCAGCATTTCACCCCCCGCCGGAGAAAAAAGATATTTGAGAAAACCAGGGCCGCGGCGATCGGCCCGGTGACCGCCGGGACTCTGCGCGGCTACGGCATAAAAGCCGCCATCCGCCCCCCGCGCTATACCACCGAATCCCTTGCCCGGGCAATCATCAAACATTATGCCTGACCCAAGGGGCGTTCTGTTTGAAGCGCTCCGGGAGGCGGGCGACGTTATCCGCAGAGGCCTGCACCGTCCCAAACATACCACCTTCAAAGACAGCCCCATCAACCTTGTCACTGCGGTCGACCGCGCCTCTGAAAAACTAATCGTTAAAATTATCAAAAAACACTTTCCCGACCACAATTTCCTGACAGAAGAAGGGACCGTTCCCACCCCCTCCCTCCCCCCTCGAGGGGGAGGGTGCAGGATGGGGGGCGGTTTTAAATGGATTGTCGATCCCCTCGACGGTACCACCAACTATGCTCACAGCTTCCCGCAGGTCGCCGTATCGATCGGCCTCGAAAAAGACGGAAAAATGAAGCTCGGCGGCGTGTATGATCCGTTCCGGGAGGAGCTTTTCTTCGCGGAAAAAGGACGGGGAGCATATTTGAAAACCCGGAGGTCCACCGTGCGCCTGGCTGTGTCCGGAACAAAACATCTGGACGAAGCGCTTTTGCTTACGGGTTTCCCTTACGACCGCAGGCAGCGCGCGGACTTTTATCTGAAATTCGTAGCCGCTTTCATGAAGCATATCCAGGGGATACGCCGCGCCGGCGCGGCAGCGCTCGACCTTTGCTGGGTGGCCTGCGGCCGCGTGGACGGCTACTGGGAATGGCGGCTCAAACCGTGGGATGTGGCGGCGGGATCTCTTATCGTAGAAGAAGCCGGAGGCCGGATGACTGATTTTCTCGGGAAGCCGTTCAATCCTTACGGGATCCAGACGCTCGCTTCCAACGCCCGCATCCATAAGGAAATGCTGAAAGTCCTCAAAAAGGCAGGCCTCAAGGAATGACCTTCCCAACTACGCGCCTGCGCAGGCTGCGCGTAAATCCTCTTGTCCGTTCGCGTCTCAACGAAACATCTCTTTCGCCGGACCGGCTGATCGCGCCTCTTTTCGTCCGTCCCGGTAAAGATACAGCCCGGCCTGTATCTTCCATGCCCGGGCAATATCAGTTTTCAATCGACCGCCTCCTGCAGGAAGCAAAAGAACTTTACCGGCTGGGCATCCGGTCCGTTCTGCTTTTCGGCATTCCTGAGAAGAAGGACCTGAAAGGCTCGGACGCCTATGCCGCAAACGGGATCATCCAGCAGGCGGTCCGCGCTCTGAAAAAATCCATCCCGGAAATGCTGGTCATTACCGATCTTTGTTTCTGCGAATATACCAGCCATGGCCACTGCGGGATATTGAAGCCTCATCCCCAGCCCCTCTCCCTCAGGGAAAGGGTGGCCGGGGGCCGGGTGAGGCCTCAGTCGTTTGACGTTGACAATGACGCCACGCTTGCGATCATTGCAAAGACGGCGCTCGCGCAGGCGCGGGCGGGATCGGATATTATTGCGCCCAGCGGCATGATGGATGGCGCGGTAAAGACCATCCGTAATGCGCTGGACCGCCACGGGTTTGAGCAGGCGCCGGTCTTGAGCTATTCTTCCAAATTCTCCTCAGCTTTTTATGGGCCCTTCCGCGAAGCGGCGGAAAGCGCGCCTCGGTTCGGGGACCGCCGCAGTTATCAACTGAACCCCGCAAACATAGAAGAAGCCCTGCGGGAAGTCGCCGAAGATATCGCGGAAGGCGCGGACATGGTCATGGTAAAACCCGCTCTCGCCTATCTCGACATCATCCGCCGCATCAAGGAAACCTGGCATGTGCCCGTAGCCGCGTATAACGTTTCCGGGGAATACGCCATGGTTAAAGCCGCCGGCGCAAAGGGCTGGATTGACGAGGAAGCTGTTATCCGGGAAATACTTCTGGGTATGCGGCGCGCCGGCGCGGACCTGATCATCACGTACCACGCGAAGGAGTTCGCCGCCATGAGCAACGAGCGACGATCAAAATGACCCCTGATTTTTACTATTTGGAGTCGGACGGCCAGGTTTATCTCGTCAAAGACAGAGGTCGCTGGCGTTTTCCCAAAACCCGGAAGGAACTTCCCTGCTCATTCGAGGCCATTTCCGTCATGCTGGTTGCCGGCAGGCGGGTGCTTTTCGCCAAGCCTAACCTGCAACATCACCCTGAGCGCTGGTTTCACAAGGATGACATCCCCGGCCTGAAAAATATCGACGTCATTGTACAGCTTGCCGTAAACAGGAGCCTCCCCAGGGGCGCAGCCAAGGTGGCCATCATAGAAAAAGGCAAAGTGCTTATGGTGCGCGGAGCGCGCGGCCTGACAAAAGGCATCTGGAATCTGCCCGGAGGATTTATCGGTTATGCGGAACATCCCTGCGAAAGCGCGCTGCGGGAAGTACGGGAAGAGCTGGGAATCCGCGTAAAGCTGGGACGGCTGCTGGGGATTTACTCAGAGACTTTCAAGGACAGCGGCAGCTACATGATCAGTTTTGTGTATCTGGGAAAGCGCCTGGCGGGAAAGATCCGTCCGCACCCGGAGGAACTGGAAAGCTTCAAATGGCTGCCGGTCCGGCAGGCCGCGCGCATCACAAAAAATCCATTCGCCCGCGCCGCGCTCCGCGACTACCTCAAATATCAAAAAACAAATCGCAAAAAGACGGCTCTTTGATTTTTGATCTTTGATATTTGATCTGAATTACGCGTATTTCTTCCGTCTGAACACGTCCGTTTCCAGAGATCCTACCCGGTCCAGAAAAAGTTTTCCGCCCAGATGGTCCAGTTCATGCTGAAAGACTATCGCTTCGAATCCTTCCGCTTCAATAATCAATTCTTTTCCCTGAGGATCAAGCCCCTGCACCAGCGCCTTCGTGCCGCGGATCACGTTACCGGTGTAGTCTGGAACGCTCAGGCATCCTTCGCGCAGCATTTTTTCGCCCGTCAGCCTTTTTAAAACCGGATTCACCAGCGCGACCGGTCCATGGCGGGTTCCCGGTTTATCTATGCGTGAAGCGTCCACCACAATGACGCATTTGGAAACGCCTACCTGCGGCGCGGCCAGCCCGACGCAGCGGTTATGGTGGTTCATGGTTTCCAGCATGTCCGCTATCAGTTTTTGAACGGCAGGGTCGGCAGGATCCGCCGGAGAGGCAGAGGTTTTGAGAACGGGATGCGGGAAACGCACAACTTCCAGGATCATTTAGAGTTCGACAGGTTCCATGTCCTGCAGGCTTATTTCGATGCCGAGCTCCCGTCCCAGACGGTTAAGCTCTTCGCGCAGATCATTGAGGCGCAGATTCTGAGGCGCCTGCACTTCCAGAAGCATCACATAGATCGGCTTCCCGTTGCGTTGCACAGATCGCGTATTCAGGTCCGTAATATTGATCTGCCTGTCGGCCAGGGCCTGCGTTACCTTATATACAATCCCCGGCTTATCGGTACCGTAAACGGAAATAAGAAACTGCGCTTCGGGCTGCGGCTCACGATGAGCCAGCGATTCCGGGATGGGTTTCAGATAAATCGACAAGCCCGATTCCTTTCCTACGGCTTCCAGCGATTCCTTAAGTTTTGGAGATTTGATTCCCGCCGGCAGCCAGATCACGAACATCATCGCGAATTCGCCGCCGAGACGCGTCATGCTGGCGTCTTCGATATTGCCTCCCGCCTCAAAAACAATCCGCGTCAGATACGCCACAAGGCCGGGAGAATCCTTGCCGGAAGCGGTTAACAGAAAAAACGAAGACTGCGTATTCGATTCAGCTTTTTTCATAAGGAAGACCTCCAGCCTGAGAGGTGGTCAGGATTCCAGTTCCGTATTCCAGTAAACGTTGTCTATAAAACGCTGCCAGGAAGCCTTGATTTTAACTGGCACGCGGAAAACCAGCGAGGAGCTGCCCCGCCATTTGGGCTTAAACGGCCTGATCAGCAGCTTCATGCCGGCCTCTTCCGGGAGCCTGTCCGCTTTCTTAAGGTTGCAGGGCATGCAGGCCGTAACAATATTGCTCCAGTCGGTTTTCCCCCCGCGGGACCGGGGCAGGACGTGTTCCAGATTCAACTCCGCCGTATTAAACTTCTCCCCGCAGTAGCAGCAGCGGTGATTATAATGTTCATAGATATTGCGGCGGGTGAACTTTACGTCGCCTACCGGAAGCCTGTCGTAGTTGCGCAGCGCTATGACTTCAGGTATGGCGATGCGGAAGGTAGGAGTGGAAACAAAACCGGAAGGAGATTCCCTCATGAGCAGGGACAATTCGCGCCAATCCTGAAAACTGTACTGGCGGTAATCCTCATCAACGACCCGCGCATGGTCCGTATAAATAAGGGATATCGCCCGCTGCCAGCTGGTGATATGGATGGCGTAGAAGTTCCTGTTCAGCACCAGAACATCAGACATAATCGCTCTTTTCTTCCTTCGACCGATTCTAAGGGTTTTCCGCCGTATTTGTCAATTTGAGGCCGGCGAAATATCTCATAGAAAACGGCCTCATCCCCGCGAAGGCGGGGATCCAGCTTATATAACAAATCTGGTTCCCCGATTACGTCCTCGGGGATGAGGGTGGCTCATTAATTCGCCACTCTCAATTTACCTGGAGTTAACTTTGGCGTAATGCGCCTGTAACATTCGCCGGGTAAACTATGCGTATGAACAAAAAATTAGCTTTTTCCATAGGGTTTACGCTCAGCGCCATTTGCCTGGCCCGCGCTCATGCGTCTTCCGCTACACCCATGGCGGCGGACAGGCAGGACGGCAATATTGTCCTTGCGGCGGCCATCCCGGTCCCACCCATGATTGCGCCCGCAGGCGAAACCGGCCTTCACCGCCCGGCGGTAATGCGAACCGCAATAATCCGGGACGTTATTAAGGAAACGCACGGGCTATCCTACTACCTCGCCGCAAAAGCTCCGGTATCCGTCACACTCTACAGGATGAACGGCGACACAATTAAAACCTGGGACATCAAGCCTGGAGCGCTGGGCGCCAGGGCCGGGACCAATTTCTTCCATTTCCCAAGCATTGAACCGGGAACCTATATGGCGGAAATTGCCGTTGACACCGCTTACGGCGTGTACACAGTCACCGAACGCGTAACTCTTCCATAAAAACCTATTTCAGCGGGCTGTATTGCCAGGCGCTGTCGGGAAGGGATTTCAGCCAGTTTTCAGACTGCAAATCTTCCGGCTCGAAGCGGGATCCGGTCCAGCGGTAAGCCATATACCGGGTAGAAGACGATCCTGAATAGGTATTCGCCGCGTTTCCGAAAACACGAGAATCCCCATATAGCGAATTCGAATCGGAGGCCGAAGGAGGAGGGAACGACTTTACAACAAGATCTTCCTGTTCAGTCTGATGAGGCGCGGCAAAACCAATTACAAAAAACTGCACCGAAGAATCATTCTGCCAGGCGGTACGGAAGCCCGTTCCTCCGTTGTCGGTCGAAACATCCAGCAGAGCGGCCCGCGAACTGACGGGCCTGGCATCCTTGCCGACAAATAAATCTTCAACAAGAATAAAAGATTTATTTATCCCTTTGAGCGTTATTGATTCGACTTTTTCCTCAGGAGCCCATCCATCGGAAAGCGCGATTGGCTCTCGATAAGTATCTCTGAAGAGATAACTCACCGCACTTAATGGCGGCTGGTCGGGATCGGAATAGATGAGAACCGTAACTATTAATCCAGACGATTGAATGACATGTTTTGGCCGAACCGCAGCTAATTTGCTTTGCTTTTCAAAAAGCCACAACCCTTCCTTATTTTTAACCGGTGCGGCAGATTCAATTTGATCCGGGAAGATACTCTCAAGCATTTTACGCTGGGTGGCCGGTTCGTTGAAAGTTTTCTGCCAGTCATCCAGAGTTTCCGCCTGAACGAAAACGGCGGAAATACACACCAATACGGCAATCAGCCACGGGCCCATCGACAATTTCACAGTTTTAATCCTTTTCCCCACGGATACTTTCAACTGCTGTAGTTTACATAGAATTTACAATATCGCCATCTGCGCGTAATATAAAAAAGTTATACATAGAGTGAAGGACAAGGGATAAGAATTTAGACGTTTCTGATTTAAAGGGCCTGGCTCCGAAGGATTGGAGCCAGGCCCGTGCTTTTGTCTGTGAGGTAGGACTAGCTGTTGGAGACGCACCACTACCTGTTGGGGCTGATTTTAAAACCGATCAGCCGCCGGGAAGCGTGTTCTTCGCGGTCCTCGGCAGGGATCACCTTAAAAACCTGGTTAAACTGCGCATCATATTTTCGGCGCATCCCGTCCAGCCTGCGATAAACCTCAAGATCCCGGATCCCATTCTCCCGTTCACGAAACGCGCGCATCAGCACAACGTTCACTCCGGCTACCCGCCTGCTGCCGGGAATGACTCCGGAGAGCATGGCTATGCCCTGCTGGGTTACAGCGAACGGGCGCAACACCATGTCCGGCGGCGCTGGTCTGTATTTTTCACCCTGCAGCGCCCGCATTTCCTTCCTGGTCAATTTAAAAAGGAAATCGGATGGAAAACGGTTCTTATGACGGCAAAAGAGCTGCCGCAGTTCCACGCGCTTCATCCCGTACCAGTCTGCCAGGTCTTTGTCCAATACCACATTGTGATGACGGAATGACACGATGCGGCCGCTGATGTCCTTCATTGAAGTTCCTTTATAACGCAACCGGCGCATTGGCTGGGATGGTCAACTGGAGGGTGGTGTTGCCTGCCCCTGCCAATGCCGCCGGCGAAAACGATGCATTCTGCATTTTCATTGAGTCTTTAACGGCTGAACCTCAGGATTAGCTGCGGTCTTGTCCGAACTGTTGTCCAAGAGCTGCATTAAGAGACGGTGATCCTGATCTTCCTCTGTGCCGGTATTTTCCGGGCGATGCGCATGATACTGGATAAGATCGCGGCTTGCGGGATGCTTGTTGCCGAAGCGGATAATCATCGATATGTAATTGGTATTACCCAATTCCCCGTAAGGAAGCCAGGCATAGGCAAACTCCTGACCCCAGACGTGGAGGCCCACGCCTACGCTGTAGCCGGCCAAAGCGGACAAGCCGTTAAGCGTATCGGTCCGATAACCTGTCAATAATGAAATAGCCGAAACGGGTTTCCACTCTATCCCAAGATGTCCGCTGACCAGGCCCGTCTTTGGGAAAACCCCTTCAACCGCAAAATTCCATTTGGGAAACGGGCGGTACGCCGCCCCCAGATGAAATGCCATGGGAAGAGAATCCCCTTCTTCCAGGAATTTTAGCTGGCTGCCCACGTTGGTCAGTACGGCAGCCAGAGTTAAGTCGTTCCTCAGTCTGTACATGCTTCCAAAATCAGCGGCAAACGCGTTCGCGGTGACATCGTCGATCGCCGCGTTGATCCATTTCCCGGTGACGCCCAGAGAAAGCCGTGAATTCAGCGCCCGGCCATAGGAAAGGTTGTACGCCGCATAATAGCTGGAAAACGTTCCGATGTTATTACCGCTGATATCCGTAGCCTGGATGTCTCCGGACCCCAGGTACTGTACGGAACCCCCTATTGAACTGCCTTCACGCAGAGGATGGACAAAGCTCAAATACTCATAGTGAATGGATTCAAGGTATGAAAGATGCTGTCCGGCAAGCTGGGTGTTATCAACGAAACCCAGACCTCCGGGATTCCAGGTCGGCGCGTAAGCATCCGCCGCCTCTGCGCTGTACGCGCCTCCCAAAGCTGCGGGCTCAGCGCCAACCGGGATATCCAGGAAGCTGGCGCCTTCCGTTCCCGAAGAAGCATACACGGAGGCGTCAAAAATGAAAATGACGGCAGCAGACAGCGCCGCCAACAATGGCAACGACAAAAACCGGCCGGCTTTTTTCTTCTCTTGATCCGTCACAAAAACCCCCAGCTCGAGATCTTCCTGCTAGAAGAACTTTACTGGAGGTTTTTCCACTTAATGCCGATTTAATTATTTTTTCTTTTTACCGACGGAAAATAACGGATGGCGCTCCTGTATATGGGTTTTTAGCCGGCAAAGCCTGTAGGAGTTTTCCGACGGAATGTCGGACCGGCCAGGCCTCGGATTCAGCCCGAAATTCATTTCAAAAAGCGTGGTTTCCGGGCCTGTCGGACTATGGTTGTACCTTGATTATTTCAGCTCAGGAAGGGTTGTGACTGGAATTCTTATACGCCCATTTCATGTAATTCAACCGCCGCTGGGCGGCTTCCGCTTCCGCACTGAGCGGCCCGTTGTTGTTTATTGCTTCCTGAAGATTGGCTTCAAGCGCGTGGATATCTTCTTCCGTTACTTCAGGTTCTATCTGTTCCGGTATTATGTGCGCAAACGCCGCGCGGGAGGATTCGGCGGGTTCTTTCGATACGGACGTCATACTGTCGCCAACGCCGCGCGCCGCAACGGGATCATCCGGCGCAGACTCGCCTGATCCTGAAGCAAACGCTCCGGCCGGGACATGAATTAACGAACCGATGCTGAGGGCCGTGATTATTAACCGTGATAACTTCATCGCCGCTCCTGGTGTGGAGTGTCACCGCTTATGACAGACTCGTCCGGCGACAGGTTACATCTTTCTCAATTTCCGACGGGCTTGCCATGGGTTTTATTTCGTGCCCAATCATCAAACTCCCGGGAGAAAGAAAAGCGGATATCCGCTGGCCGATGGCGGTTATGGCCGTTCTGCTTTCCGCATATTTCATTTTCATCAGAACCAGGCTCATAATATGGACAATTCTGCTTCCGCTTTTAATATACTTGGATGCAGTAAAAATAATATAGATATGCGAACCCGGCGAACATTACTGGCGTTGCTGTTGTTATTACTGCTTCTGTTCTTATTAAGACAGGGGTGGCGGTGGTATCGGTCTCCGGCGAACGCTCCCGTGAAACCGGTCACGATCATCCCGGTTAATCCTCCGGCGGGTACGCCGCCGCTTCCAATTTCACCCGCTCCTGTAAAAATGATTCCATCGTCCGGATCTTTGAAGCCCCAGGGCCTAAAAATCGCAGGCGTTCCGGGAACCCCCGGGGCTCTGTCTCCGGGACATACGCCCGCTGTCCCGTCGCTGCCGTCAAAGGTGGCGGAGCAGCTGCCTGTGCCCGCCGCTCCGCCCCAGGCTCCGGCTCCCACGCCGGAGAAAACCTCGGAAGTTCCGATCGCTCCTCCTCCGGCTGCGCCGTCGGCGATTCCCAAGCCGCCTCCCATAGTCCTGCATAAAGAACTTATACCCAAAGAAGTTACCATCGTGCGCATGTATTACAGCCAGGATGTCATAGGGCCGGAAAACACGCTGGACTTCGACATCAATGGTTCCGGGTTTACGACGGAATTCGAAAGCATGATTCAGGTGGAATGCGGCGGTCTGGATGTAAATGTGAAAAATCTGCGCCTGGTTACCGCCAACCAGATCCACGGGCAGATTGATGTGGGCCCGGAAGCTCTGACGGAATATATTTTCCCCCGTGTTCTGATTCACAACCTGCCGGTGTTCCGCGCTGAAAAACCTTTGGGCGTTGTCCGCCCGGGCGAGGTTTTGAATATGTATTTTATCGCCATGGGCGAAGACGGCCGGTCCGGGCGGTTCCGCGTGGTGACCAATCTGGATGACAGCATGGCCAGGCAATTCCGTGTTAAGCCCAGCACCGATACCCTGGAATTGTCTCCTCTGGAAGCGCACCTGCCCTACGCCATGGAAGGAGTTATCGAGATCGGACCAGGCATCGAAGAAGGCGTTTTTGGATTGACCGCGTACATGAATTCCCGGGAAGTTTTCAGCAACGAGCAGATGATCCACATCGTTCACCCGAATCTGGGAGAAACCGGCCTGGCCGAACACGTGACTTCAGACCAGCCTTTCCGCAGGCCCGGGGACACGGTGGACATCTCCCTGCATGGCACCGGGTTCACGGCTGATGACGCCCGTTCGCTGAAGGCAAAAGTCAACGAGCTCAATATGGGAAACACGGGCTTTACCTGGAAGTCGGAAACGGAGATGCACGGCAAATTTAAAATTCCTTCCAACGCTCCGGAAGGGAACTACACCGTAACGGTTTCGGGACTGACCGGTAAAGCGCTCAGCGAAAATAAAACTGTCTTCACGATCGTGCCTCCGAACTGGACGGACAGGCTTGAATTGGCTCCGAAAGGCGTTCCCGGACATACCTCGCAGTTAAAGCTTTATGGCCGGGACATGACTCCGGAATTCGCCGCGGGCCTTCAGGTGGAAGTGGACGACCCCGGCCTGGTGCTTACTCCGTTCAAATTTATTGATCCTTCAACACTTTCCGCGGATTTAACCATCGACCCCAAAGTTTCCGCGGGCGACTATCTGCTGCATATTTCCTATCAGGGAAAACCCGTCAAACCCCATACCGGCAGCATCATCAAAATCCAGCCGGAGTAGAACCTTCTATTCGTCAAATTTCAGTTGGTGGGATCTTTCCTGCTTTTTGAGGGATTGGTGGTGCTTGTCCGCAAGCATTTTTTCTTTGGCTCTGCGGCTGCGGCGGCGCTTCTGGCGCCGGATTTTCTCTGCCAGGCGCTGCGCTTCGGTTTTCTCGCCTAAAACCTTTGCCTGGATCTTATCAGCGAGCAGCCGCCGCGCCAGGAACCGGTTTACAGCCTGCGAGCGGTCTTCCTGGCATTTGACTGCAATCCCCGTAGGCCGGTGCCGCAGATACACGCAGGTTGACACCTTGTTTACGTGCTGCCCGCCCTTGCCGCCGGAGCGGATAAACTGCTCTTCGATATCATGCTCGAAGATGCCGAGCGAGCGCATCTTCTCCGTGAGCGCCAATTGTTTGGATGGTGAGATCATAAAACCTCTGTCGTTCTGGAAGGCCGGGCCCATAAGCTGTCATCCCCGAGGATGTAATCGGGGATCCCTCCATAAAGGCCTTTATTGAGGGATTCCCGCTTACGACATGCGGGAATGACGAGCGGACGGCAGTTCCTGCTCCATGCCTTTGCGAATTTTGCGGACTGCTTCCTCGGCGGTACGTTTAAGCCTGCCATCCAGGTCTCCACTGATATATTTCATCAATGCAGTGACCGCGCGTTCGTCGGCAATTATCCCCAGCTGCCGCGCCGCGGCAATCTGTATAAGCAGGTACGGGTCCCCCAGCAAACGGACCAGCAGGGTTTGAATATCTTCTCTGCCATGACCGATAGCGCCGAGCGCGCGGATCGCGGTCATGCGAACGCTGGCGGAGTGGCCGCGCTTAGTATGAGCTTTCAATATTTCGATCGACTCCGGGATCCTCAGTGAGGCGATCGCGTCGAGCGCAGCACACCGGATTACGTCGTTCCAGGAACTCCGCTCCAGAAGCCGTTTCAGTTCAGGCAATACTGCGGCATCGCGCATTTTGCCCATGCCGCGGATCGCCTCTCCCTCCGCAAAATAACTTTCTTCGCGGGAAGAACCGGAACGCAACGCTGCCAGCGCCTGAGGATTTGAATAACGTCCCAGCGCTTCATAAAGCGCCCGCCGGACTTTGGGATGCCTGATCGTCCTTAAAGCCTTAAGAAGGCCTTCCATGGCGCTTGAGGTATTGATTCTACCGAGGGCGCGGGAGATTTCCGTTTGAGCTCCCCAGAATTTTTCGGATTCAAGGGCCTGGATCAGGGCCTCTACGGCTGACGGACTGCCGAGCTTCCCGAGAGCCTCAGCGGCATCGATCCTGCCTAAGACATGCGGGTCCCTGCGCAGCTGCGCAAACCACATCGCTTCAGGCTTCACGAAATTTATCTTCTTGAGGATCGTATGCTCCGGATCAAACAGCACGAATTCCGGTTCTTCACGCAGTGCATACGAGAAAATGTGTTCTTTCTTATCAACCTTCTCCATACGGCGCTCGACGCCGCTAGTGGTATGCAGGGCGAAGGTCACGGGAAGCGAAAACAGCCCCGTTTCGTTGCCCGTCGCATGGGCCTGAATCACCCGGATAAATTGCTTTTTCTGGCGGGCATCCCACCATGTACGCACGCGATATTCCGGGTGTCCGGCCTTGTAAATCCACTGATCAAAAAATTCCCGCAGGTTGCGGCCTGTCGCCTCCCGGAAAGCCTCGATCAGATCTATGGTTTCGACGTTTTTCCCCTTATGCCGCTTCAAATACAGGTTCAGCGAGCGCCACCAGGCTTTGTCTCCCAGCTGCTGCCGGATCATATGCAGTATGAGCGAACCCTTTTCGTAAAGATGACGGTCGAAGAGGTCGTTGGCGTTCTTGAATGTATTGGTCACCATCGGCCGCCGGTAGCGATCCTTGTCTTCCTCAAAATACGCATGAGCGTTTTCGCGCAGCTCATACATGAATTCGTCGTAGCCGAGGTCATGCTCCTTAAAAAGAGCCTCGAAATAGGTGGCGAAGCTTTCATTCAGCCAGGCCTGAGACCAGTCCCTGCATGTCACCAGGTCCCCGAACCATTGATGCGACAGCTCGTGCGCTACCAGGGGATCGCTGGAAAAATCTATGTGCGCGCGCTTGTCATGCAGCGTCATTGCCGTCTGCGTGGTGCAGGAGGTGTTTTCCATCCCGCCGTAAATGAAGTCCACTGCCGCGACCTGCGAATACTTCGCGTAAGGGTAAGGTATACCGAGCTTCTTCGAGAAAAATTCGATCATTTCCGGCGTTTTCCCGAAGGCGCGCAGGGCGTCGTCTTCCCGTCCGCGAACGCAGTAATAAAGAACCGGGGTGTTGCGCCAGCGGGCTTCGATCTTTGAAAACTCGCCGGCAACGAACGACACGAGATACGGAGAGTGCGGAACATCCTGTTTCCAGTGCCAGGTAATACTCTTTTTGCGGCGATTGCGGGAAGTCCCAGCCAGCCTGCCGTTCGAAACAGCCGTGAAAGACGCGGGAACTGTTATCAAGGTTTCGGTGGTCATGCGCTCCTGCGGCGCGTCGTGACAGGGAAACCAGAAGCGGCTGTATTCATCCTCACCCTGCGTCCATGCCTGTACAGGTTTGTTGGAGTAATCCTTGTCCGGACCCACGAAGTGCAGCCCCAGCTTCGGACGTACTACGCGATAACGGATGGAAAAATCAATTCTCTGCCCCCGTGGAAGAGGTTTTTGCCACAAAATCTTTATCCTGCGGCCGTCATATTCATGGCGGACCGGCCTTCGAGCCGAAGAAACCCTCAAATCCTTGAAACCAACCGCGTCGAAAAATACTTCCGTGACATCGTCCGCTACGGCAGTCATTCCTGCAACGGCCAATCCATGCAGGGACCGCGTTTTGAAATCGAGTTCGAATTCCAGGCGCAGATGCCCGGCGACAAGCGTCCGATCCGGAGCGTAATGCGTAGTTGATCCCGAAACGGCAAAACGACCGTCGGCCCAGGCCGAAGCTGAACATCCGCGGCATCTCATTTGTTCTTCAAGTAGGTTCACAATGTCCTCCAACCGGAAATTTATAGGACGATTTTAGCACCTTATGTTGTATTCCTCGAATGATAAAATGCTTTCATGCTCATCGACCTGCAGCAATCCCGCTTCATGAAGGCCTGCCGGCGAGAACCCACTGACAGGACTCCGATCTGGCTTATGCGCCAGGCCGGCCGCTATATGAAAAAGTACCGGGGCTTGCGCGAACGCTGGAGCTTCCTTGAACTGTGCAAAGACTCCGATCTCGCCGCGGAAATAACCGTTTATGCCGCAGAGCGTCTGGGCGCAGACGCCGCCATTATTTTCTCCGATATCCTTCTGATACTTGAACCCATGGGTTTCGGGCTTGAATATACGGAAGGCGGCGGGCCTGTAATCGAAACCCCTGTGCGCGCGCCGGGAGATGTCGCTCGTATCGCCAAGCTCCCTGATATGGGCGCTTTATCTTTCCTCACCGATGCCATCGGAAAAACGAGGAAGGCTCTTTCAGGGGATCTTCCCTTGATCGGTTTTTCCGGCGCCCCGTTCACGCTGGCCTCATACGTGATCGAAGGCCGCGGATCACGAAACTGTGAGCGAACGCTGGCATTTATGCACGCGCAACCTGAAGCCTGGCACACGCTCATGGAATCAATTTCCGAAAGCCTGAGCATCTATTTGAATGCGCAGGTCCATGCAGGCGTCCAGGCGGTGCAGCTGTTCGACAGCTGGGTGGGCTGCCTGACGCCGGAAGAATACCGGACGCATGTTCTCCCGCACACAAAACGAGTTATTGATGGCATATGCCCCCCCTCCCTTACTTCCTCCCCCTCGAGTGGGGAGGGTATGGGTGGGGGTGTTCCTGTCATTCATTTCGGGACCAGGACCAGCGCCTTACTGGAGTTAATGCGCGATGCGGGCGGCGACGTGATCGGTATCGATTCCACGATAGGGCTCGACGCGACCTGGCAGCGTCTGGGAAATGCTGCCATTCAGGGCAATCTCGATCCCTCCGTACTGCTTGGTAAACCTGAAGAGATTCGAAAGCAGGCGAAGCGCATATTAGATCAGGCAGCAGGCCGCCCGGGCCATATCTTTAACCTTGGCCACGGGGTATTGCCGGATACACCCGAAGAAAATGCAATCGCGCTGGTTGAAATGGTGCACGAAATGAGCGCCGTAAGACTCTGATGTCATTGCCAGGAACGCAGCGATGACCCCCAGTCCATACGCCGTGCTGTTGGTCTCTTTCGGCGGCCCGGAAAAACCCGACGATGTCCTGCCCTTTATGGAAGCTGTCAGCAGGGACAGGAATATTCCTCCCGCCCGGATCAAGGAGGTCACCAGCCAGTATAAACAGATTGGCGGCTGCTCCCCTGTTAATGAAATCACGCGACAGCAGGCAAAAGCTCTTGGAGCCTTTCTATCAATGCACCTTCCCCTCTTGAGGGGGAAGGTGGGGATGGGGGGTGTTGCCTGCCAGAATATGTACCCCCCACCCCAATCCTTCCCCTCAAGGGGGGAGGAAGCCGGAATCCCTGTTTATGTGTGCTATCGGAACTGCCACCCCTTTCTTGAAGAAACCCTGCAAAAGATGTCATCTGAAGGAATTGCCCGCGTAGTAACCTTCATAATGTCTGCGCACCGCTCCGAAGCCAGTTACGGCCGCTACGTTCAAGCTCTGGATGAAGCGCGTCAGCGTATTCCGAATGCTCCGACGATTACTTACGTCGATCCCTGGTTTGACCATCCTTTGTTTATAAATGCGGTCTGCGAAAGGATCATTGAGGCTGCCTCTTCACCAGCATCCTACTGGGTCTTTACCGCGCACAGCCTCCCCAACAGCATGGCGCAGTCTTCCCATTACGTGGAGGAATTATTTGCCACTACGGAAAGTGTTTGCAGAAAGTTGAACCATTCTTCCAGCTGGTCGTTCTCCTACACCAGCCGTTCCGCTTCCATTGGCTGGCTTGAACCGGATATCCGCGACCTGCTGCGGAAGCTCGCGGCAAAAGATATCCGAGACGTGCTGGTTATCCCCATCGGCTTTGTGTCCGACAACATGGAGGTACTGTTTGACCTCGACGTGGCTGCCCGGGAAGCGGCGGAAAAGGCCGGAATCCATTTCCGCCGCGCGCAGACTGTTGGCACTCATCCTCTCTTTATCCGCATGATGGCAGAACTTGTCTGCAGGGCGCCGGCATGATGAAAAAAATTACCGTTATCGGCGGCGGCATTACCGGTCTTTCAGCGGCATACCGGCTTCAAAAAGCGGCGCAATCCCGCGGGATTACTCTCGACATTAAACTCCTGGAAGCATCGTCCCGCGCCGGCGGAGTCATCAACACAACCAGGCGCGAAGGATTTGTTCTGGAGGAAGGACCGGACTCATTTTTCACGGAGAAACCCCAGGCCCTCAATCTTTGTCATGAGCTGGGCCTAAATGGCGATCTGCTGGAAACCAGTTCTGAATGCAGGCAGAGTTTTATTGTGCGCAAAGGACGCCTGCATCCTATACCAGAGGGTTTTTTTCTACTGGCCCCGGCAAGACTTTCTTCCTTTTTTGCTTCCCCGATCATAAGCTGGCAGGGAAAACTGCGCGTTCTGGCAGAGCCGTTCGTGCCGTTCCGAAGCCGGGAGGACGAATCTCTGGGGTCGTTCGTGCGCCGGCGTCTTGGTCCGGAAGCGCTTGATCGTCTGGCCCAGCCGCTTGTCGCCGGAATTTACGGAGCGGATGCCGAAAGGCTCAGTTTGGCCGCGACTTTTCCCAGATTTCTGAAAATGGAGCGCGAACGACGCAGCCTACTGAAAGGAGTGCGCCGGATGAGCCGCACGAGACAGGCGAGCGGCGCGCGCTACAGCCTTTTCATGACCCTGCGCAGCGGCATGCAGGAATTGACCGACAGCATCACCCGGGTCCTCGGTTCCATCATCCGGCTGAATGCGCCTGTGCGCCGGATTTTTAAAAAATCGGGCACGGAATGGAAGATTGAACTACAGAGCGGCGAGATTATTGAGACAGACGGGATAATTTTCGCGCTTCCCGCCTATACTATTGCCGGGATTTTATCCAGGCTGGCTCCATCCCTTTCCCGGAAATTGGGCGGTATACGCTATGCGCATGCCGCCACCGCGAATTTTATCTACGATGAACAGGTGATCGGACATCCTTTGAATGGTTTTGGGTTTGTAGTGCCTGCCGTGGAAAAACGTATTCTTCTGGGATGTACTTTTTCCCACCGCAAGTTCCCTGAACGCGCCCCTGCCGGGAAAGCGCTGATCAGGGCTTTTATCGCCGGCGATGAATCGGAAACCATCTGGCGCAATCCGGATGAACAAACCGCCCGATTGATCGAAAAAGACCTGGAAGAGCTGCTGGGCATCCGGGCAAAACCTCTCTTTATGCAGGCGCGGCGGCACCGCCTGGCCATGCCGCAGTACGAAGTGGGGCACAGGCAGCTTATTGATTCCATTTCCCATGAAGTCTCGCATTTGCCGGGCCTGGCGCTGGCGGGATCGTGGCTGAACGGAATCGGAGTACCGGACTGCATAGCCAGCGGAGAAGCAGCCGCCATCAGTCTCTTATCAAATGTATCTAAAAGTTAGAGTCACGGCGGACGCCAAAGAAAATAGAATCACCCCTAAAGGGCCAGACGCCTTTATTGTCCAGGTTCGCGCCGAGGCACGCGAGGGACGCGCCAATGCCGCAGTCATTGCTGTTCTTGCCCGCCATCTTAATGTGCCACCGTCAGCTCTTCGTCTCATCAAAGGCGCGCACAGCCCTTCCAAGATTTTCGAACTTCGCGGTAGATAATATCCTGTGGCCTTGCAATAAATTCTTATTCCTGTTACGAATCCTTATGGAAACTTTTTATGACTGGCTGGTACGGCTGTCGGAGCGGATTGCTGCATTTTTATGGGGGCAGTTCGAAAAAGATTTAGCGTTCGCGGAAGCTATATCCGACCGCAGCAGCCGCTTTCTTGCCTGGCTGATCGGCAGAGATTAGAACTCATTCCTAGAACTCATCCCCTAACCTTTCAGCGCGTCCAGCACCTTCCGTTTAGTCAGCAGTTCGGATAATAGAAGGGGAGACTTTCCCGGCGCATAATAAACATAAAAAGGGATGCCGAACCTCCCGAAGGTTTGCATATATCGGGCGATCGTTTCATTGCGGTTGGTCCAGTCCGCCTTCATCAAAACGACATCTTGTTGAGCGAAAGCTTCCGCAACGGCCGGGGTTTCCAGGACTGTCGCCTCGTTGACTTTGCAGGTAAAGCACCAGTCGGCAGACACATCAACAAACACCTTTCTTCCTTCATCCGCCAGTTTCCTGATTTCCGCTTCGTCAAAAGGCTGCCAGGCCAGCAGGTTTTTGCCCGCAGTACGATTCGTATTAACGGATGCGCTGCGACTCATATCCACGACGTTCAGCGCAGCGATACCAAGGCCAAGCAGAATAACCATTAATAAAACGGACCAGAGATATTTCCCCTTTAAACGGACCCTGTGGCGAACGATGCATAAAATTCCGATAACAGCGCTCAGGCCGTAAAAGAAAATCCTGCCTCGCGCGGACACCTCTCCAGCCAGTACATACCCCAGCCACAGCGCTGTTCCTGCCAGGAAAAATCCCAGAAAGAAACGGACGCGCTGCATCCAGGCGCCCGGCCTGGGCAGGATCGCCAAGGCTCCCGGGAATACGGCCAGAAGCAGGTAAGGCAGGGCCATGCCGGTCCCCACCATAAGAAAGATCAGCATGATAACACCGGCAGACTGGGAGAGAGCAAATCCCACAGCGGTCCCCAGGAAAGGAGCGGAGCAAGGCGTTGCCAGCAGCGTAGCCAGGAGCCCGGAAAAGAAATATCCCGGCGCTCCTTCCTGTTGAGTCCAGGGTCCCAACTGGCTGACGGAAGCCGGCAATGAAATCTCGAATAAATCCCAAAGGTTGAGCGCAAACAGACCAATCACCAGGAACAGCAACGCTACAAAAACCGGTTCCTGAAACTGTACCCCCCAGCCCACGGCGTAGCCTGCTTCTTTCGCGAGAACAGCAGCTCCGGCCAGAGCCAGAAATGAGATCCAGATCCCTGCCGCTGAAGCAAGGGCGTTACGAACGATGATCAGCCTGCTGCCGCCGCTTTGCCGCAAAAGGCCGAACAACTTGATTGATAAAACCGGCAGAACGCAGGGCATAACGTTAAGCAGCAATCCTCCCAGAAGCGCCAGACCAAGAAACCACAGCGCCGGCCCGGACGGAACTGCCACGGGTTTTTGCAGGGCTCCGGCTGAGGGGATAAAGAAATCAAACGTTTTGGTCTCCTCTACCGCGAGAGGGCGGTGGTCCCGGGCTAAGCCTGTAAGGGTGTAGTTCAATAATGCGTGCCGGAATCCCACAGGAGAAGTAGAAGATATGGGTGCGCTGAGCCTGTACCGGTTCCCAGGAAGCCACTGAACCATAGGCTTCCCAAATTGAAGTTCATCAGCCTTATCGAAGAAAAGATCAAGCCTGCCCGCTTTGACAGCAGGCTGCGGCTGGATCAGCGCTTCGAAAACGGGTCCGTTTTGGCCGGAAATTATCTGTGTCTGTAATTGGATGTCGGGCGCCTGCTCCACGGGAACAGGGATCTGCTGCATCGCGCTTTCCAGAAGCTGCGCGTCTGCGGGATCTGTTTCCTCGCGGAGGCCGGAAGGCATATCCAGAGCCAGAACTTCGCTATGCGGCACGCAGGAAGTTCCGCATGTCAGATAGTTGACCTCGACATTAAGATGCAGCGGGCCTGTGGCGCGCTTCATCCTAACGGGATAAATTACCTTTTCATATCCAAAGTCAGTGATATCGCCCGGCAGTTGCATGCGCTGCGGAGCAGGCCAGAGGATTTGCGGTTCCGACATGCCCGTGGAACCTTTCCAGTCCATTTTCGGAGCATATCCGGCGTCGCCGGCATTTCTCCAGTAAACATGCCATCCCTGAACAGGTTCGAACTGAACCCCAACAAAAAATAGACCTTTGTCCGGAGCGACTTTGTAGGGGGCAATCAGCCTTACTCTGCCGTGGGCGTTGGTTTTCCAGGGCGAGGAAATCGAGTGGGCAGGGAACGGGTAAAGAAGGGCGAGAATAAGGAAGGCGGCCATACGGCGTAGCATGAAGGTATTTTACAACTAAGCCGTCATCCCCGAGTGCCTTTATCGGGGATACAGACTTTTTAGTAGAAACATCCGGATTCCCGTCCTCCACTGAGGCCTCGGCGGAGGGCCCGCCAAGACGTAATGGAGGGCCGCTTACAGCATGCGGTAATGACCCCTACAACAATTGGTCATTGCTGCGCGGCTGCGTGTTCCTCAGCGTGATGGCGGATGTCCTTGCCGATAGCTACGAAAACCACGTCCTCCGCGATGTTCGTAGCGTGATCGGCAATTCGTTCCAGGTTCCGGGAAATCAAAATTAAATCGAGGGCGCGCTTAATCGTTCCCGGATCAGCCATCATATAGGTAAGCAATTCTCTGAATATCTGCTCTTTCAGATCGTCAACCTGGTCATCCTGCAATAAAACCGACCTGGCAAGACTTTCGTCTTTATTGACGAAAGCATCGAGGGCGTCTTTAAGCATTTTTTTGGCGATATCGGACATGCGGGGCATGTCGATCAACGGCTTCAAAACCGGTTCTTTGAGCAGGAATTCCGTAGTCTGGCAGATATTTACGGCCTGGTCGCCAATGCGTTCCAGATCCGAATTTATTTTCATCGCGCCGGTAATAAAACGCAGATCGGTCGCGGTAGGCTGATGGGTAGCGATCATTTTGAGACAGCGATCGTCGATTTCCATCTGCAGGCGGTTGACGTCTTCTTCCATCTGATAAACTCTCTGGACGATTTCCGCCTGACGGCCGACAAGCGCCTTAATCGCGAAATTGATCATCGCCTCGGCCAGGCTTCCCATGTAAAGAAGCCGCTCTTTCAGAGACTGTAGATCCTGGTCAAAATGTCGTTCCATATCAGCCAAATCTCCCTGTGATGTAGTCTTCCGTGCGCTTATCTTTCGGCATGGTAAAAAGCTCCTGCGTTTTCCCGAATTCGATCAGATCTCCCATCAGAAAAAACGCGGTCTCTTCCGATACCCGCGCGGCCTGCTGCATGTTGTGCGTTACGATTACAATCGTATATTTTTGTTTTAGATCAAGAATTAATTCCTCAATCTTTGCCGTGGCTATGGGATCCAGGGCGGAGCAGGGCTCATCCATCAACAGAATGTGCGGATTAACCGCGATCGCCCGCGCAATGCACAGGCGCTGCTGCTGCCCGCCGGAAAGACCGGTTCCCGGCTTATGCAGGATATCTTTGACTTCATCCCAGAGCGCCGCACCGGCCAGGCTTTGTTCAACTATTTCCGCCAAAGAGGTTTTGTTTTTCATCCCGTTCAAACGCAGGCCTGCCGCGACATTTTCAAAAATGCTTAACGTCGGGAAAGGTTGCGCCTTCTGAAAGACCATGCCCACTCTGCGCCGCAACAAAACCGGGTCCAGACGGGAAATGTCTTCCCCATCCATAACGATCCTGCCGGTCATGCGCGACCCCGGAACAACCTCGTGCAGACGGTTCATGCAGCGGATAAACGTGGACTTACCGCATCCCGAAGGGCCGATAATCGCCGTCACCTGGCGCGGTTTCACATCCATAGAGACATCGTGCAGGACATGTTTTTCTCCGAACCAGGCGTTAATTTTTTCCGCCGCAATTCCTTCTTTTTTTACTGGAAGATCCATAATCAATTCCTTTGCCGATTTGGTAGGCGCCGCGTTAATTTTGCGTTTCGCTTCCGTCTCATTGAACATAAGCCGAAGACCTCCTCATCAGCAGCCGCGTTCCAATATTCGCCGACAAAACCAGCATGAGCAGGACAAGCGCCGCAGCCCAGGACTGTCGATGCCAGTCTTCATATGGGGAAACCGCATAAGTGAAGACCATGACTGGCAGCGAGGCGATTGGGTTGAGCCAGCCGGAGCTCCAAAAACGGTTGCCAAAGGCCGTGAACAACAACGGCGCCGTTTCACCGGAAATGCGGGAAAGATTTAACAGCGTCCCGGTGATAAGGCCGCGAAAGGCGGTCGGCAGCACTACGAAAAGGATGACTTTCCATTCCGGAACTCCCAGAGCCAGCGCCGATTCCCGGATCGAATGCGGGACCAGCTTCATGAATTCTTCCGTACTGCGCACCGCTATGGGTATAAGCATTACCCCCAGCGCCACGCTCCCGGCAAGCGTCGAAAAATGGCGCATCGGCAAAACTACGAGGGTGTAAGCGA
>CAZSAL010000007.1:0-77661 GCA_964604825.1 uncultured Elusimicrobia bacterium | reverse complement strand
ATCTATCGCCCACATCAAAATGTCGGGTGATGAAAAGTTATCGGAGCTTTTGGGTATTTACTTGCAGGTAATAAAAATTGCTATGATTGGGAAGGTTGTGAAACTGCAAAATCTGCTGGTGTAACTACCTCTGCCGATCGCCTCGCTGTAGAAATCATTGTCGATAGCTACAATTCCGACATCGGACAGCCCAGTTTGGGATTCTTGAAAAAATAAGGAACATCTGATGAGCGTTAATCTCAAAAAACCGACAGCACCTTCTTCAGACAACCGCTGGAAACTTGTTGATGCAACGATGCGCCGTCACGGATATGACCCGCGCGCGTTGATAGAAACCCTGCACACTGTTCAGGAATGTTTCGGGTATCTTGATAATCAGGCGCTGCGTTTTGTGGCCGAGAGTCTCAGGGTCCCGCTGAGCCGCGCTTACGGAGTCGCCACGTTTTATCACTTTTTTACGATGAGACCGCCCGGACAGCATACCTGCGTTATTTGCCTGGGCACCGCCTGTTACATCAAGGGCGCTAAAGCCATTGTCGAGAAACTGTCGTCCCTGCTTGGCGTCAATCCGGGAGAGACCACTCCTGATAAGAAAGTTTCGTTTTTGGGCGCGCGCTGCCTGGGGGCATGCGGTCTTGCTCCTGCCGCTGTTTTCGACAATGTTGTTTCCGGAAAACTTAACGCGGCTGATGCGGTGAACAAGGTTCAGAAATGGCTGGATAATACGGAGGTCGTGGCATGACACCGGAAGAGCTTCAGGCGATAACCGCAAAAGAACAGGAAGCAGACAAACAATTTACGCATCACATCAACGTTTGCGTAGCGGCAAGCTGCGTTTCATCGCAGAGCGACCAGGTCCGCGACTCTCTGGCTAAACGCGTCAAGGAAGCGGGCCTTGAAAAGACATGCTGCGTCAAAGGCGTAGGCTGTCTTGGACTTTGCAAAGCTGGGCCGCTGGTTTCAGTGGAATCCGGTTCCAAAAAAACAATGTATCAGGAAGTGAAACCGGAGAATGCGGCGGCGATCGTAGACAATCTTGACAAGGCTCCGGTACCCGGGCTGGCGCTGGATAATTCCATCCCGTTTTTCACATCGCAAAAAAAGATCGTTCTGGAGAACAGCGGCAAAATAGATCCTGAGCGGATCGAAGAATACATCGCCTGTGACGGCTACAAAGGCCTGCACCAGGCTATCGCTTCCATGTCGCCTGCCGAAGTAATCGAACAGGTTACCAAAAGCGGGTTGCGCGGCCGCGGTGGCGCGGGATTCCCTACGGGGTTGAAGTGGAGTACCGTTTCGAAAGCGGGCAACGGCGGCGAAAAATATGTCGTTTGCAACGCCGATGAAGGAGACCCCGGAGCGTTCATGGACCGCAGCGTTCTTGAAAGCGATCCTCATCGGGTATTGGAAGGCATGGCGATTGCGGGATATGCCGTCGGCGCAAGCCGCGCTTATATCTATATCCGTGCGGAATATCCCCTGGCGATCCAGCGGCTGAAGGTCGCCATCAAGCAGGCGGAGCGCATGGAACTCCTGGGCGCGAATATTTTTGGCACGACGTTCAGCTTCCATATCGAGTTGAGAATCGGTGCCGGAGCATTTGTATGCGGAGAAGAGACCGCTTTGATGGCTTCAATTGAGGGGAAACGCGGCAGCCCCAGGCCAAGACCGCCTTTCCCTGCGGAATCAGGTCTGTGGGGCCGGCCAACGCTGTTGAACAATGTCGAGACATTCGCCAATATAGCTCCGATCATCCGCAACGGCGGCGACTGGTACGCTTCAATCGGCACGGAAAAAAGCAAGGGAACGAAAGTTTTCGCGCTTGCCGGGAAAATTAATAATACCGGTTTGATTGAAGTTCCGATGGGCATTACGCTGCGGGAAATAATTTTTACTATCGGCGGGGGCATACCGGACGGGAAGAAATTCAAGGCGGTTCAGACCGGAGGACCTTCAGGCGGCTGCATCCCTGAGGAACACCTGGATATGCCGCTTGATTACGATTCTCTGATGAAAGTCGGCTCGATCATGGGTTCCGGCGGGATGATCGTAATGGATGAGACGTCCTGCATGGTCGACGTGGCGAAATTCTTCATGGAATTCTGCATGACCGAGTCCTGTGGCAAGTGTATTCCCTGCCGGGTTGGGACTGTTCAGCTGCACGGCCTGCTGCAGAAGTTCACCGAAGGGACTGCGACTGATGCGGATATGGATATGCTGCTGGAGCTTTGCGACATGGTTCGGAGCACCAGCCTCTGCGGACTTGGCCAGACTGCGCCGAATCCGACACTCAGCACCCTGAGATATTTTAAGGAAGAGTACCTAAAACATATGCGCGAGAAAACCTGTTCGGCCGGAGTATGCATGACCGATGCAGGCGATGGCGCTAAGACCAAAGAGGTTTAACATGGCTGCCGCGGCTACTCGAATCAAAACTCTGAAAATAGACGGGCGCGACGTCAGCGCCAGAGGCGAAGACACCATCCTTGATGTGGCGAAGGATAACGGTATAGAAATCCCCACGCTTTGTCAGTTGGACGGTCTGTCTAACATAGGAGCCTGCCGGCTGTGCCTGGTGGAAATCAAAGGCGTCAACAAACTGCTGCCCGCCTGCGTAACCCGCGTATACGAAGGTATGGAAGTCTCCACCACGTCGGACAGGCTCAAGAAATACAGACAGATGATCCTGGAGATGCTTTTTGCCGAGCGCAACCATATCTGCTCGGTCTGCGTATCGAATGGCCACTGCGAACTGCAGGGGCTGGCGCAGAAGCAGGGCATGACGCATGTGCGTTTCCCGTATCTTTATCCCGAGTGTGTGGTAGATGCCACGCATCGCCGCTTCGTGATCGATCACAACCGCTGCATTCTATGCACCCGCTGCGTGCGCATTTGCGATGAGGTGGAAGGCGCGCATACCTGGGATGTCATGGGACGCGGAACGCGTGCAAGAATTATTACGGATTTGAATCAAGCCTGGGGGAACTCCAGTTCCTGCACCAGCTGCGGGAAGTGCGTCCAGGTATGTCCTACCGGGGCACTTTCAGAGAAAGGCAAGTCCGTAGGAGAGATGACCAAGGAAAGGGAATTCCTGCCCTATCTGACTGTCATGCGGGGAGGAAAACATGAGTAAGGTAAAAGTCGCCACGGTATGGCTTGACGGTTGTTCCGGATGCCATATGTCCTTTCTGGATCTGGACGAGCGCCTTTTAGCAGTCGCAGACCGTATTGAGGTGGTATACAGCCCGCTTGTCGACAACAAAATTTTCCCTGATAAGGTGGACGTCACTTTAGTCGAAGGCGCAGTAAGCAGCGTCGAGGATCTGGAAAAAATTAAGCACATCCGTGCGAACACAAAGATTTTGATTTCATTAGGAGACTGCGCGGTCACCTCCAATGTGCCTTCCATGCGCAACCCGGTTGGCAGGCAGGCCATTTTGAATCGCGCCTACATCGAAAATGCGGCACGGCAAAACCAGATCCCTTCGGAAGAAGTTCCGGAACTCCTTCCTCAGGCACGTCCGGTGCATGAATTTGTGAAGGTTGACCTGTTCATGCCAGGGTGCCCTCCGCCCGCGGATACAATTTTTTATGTGGTCAGCGAACTGCTTGAGGGGCGTATGCCCGATTTGGGAACAAAAGTGAGGTTTGGTTAAAATGGCCGACAAGATTGAAATCAGTCCGATAACCCGCATTGAAGGACATGCCAAAATCACTCTGCATTTGAGCGATTCGGGGAAAATAAATGACGCCAGGCTGCATATCACGCAGTTTCGCGGCTTTGAAAAATTCTGCGAAGGGCGGCCTTTTCATGAAATGCCTTCGCTTATGGCGCGCATATGCGGTATTTGTCCCGTCAGCCATCTTCTCGCCTCTGCCAAGGCCTGCGATGCCCTGATGGCTGTGCGCATCCCGGAGACCGCGGTCAAACTGCGCCGGATTCTTAATCTTGCCCAGATCATTCAGTCGCACGCTTTAAGTTTTTTCCATTTGTCTTCTCCGGACCTGCTGCTGGGTATGGATTCCGATCCGGCGAAACGCAATATTTTCGGAGTGGCTGAATCTAATCAGGCGCTGGCCCGCGACGGCATCCGCCTGCGCCAGATCGGGCAGCAGATCGTTGAAGGCCTTGGCGGTCGGAAGATCCATCCTTCCTGGCCCGTGCCGGGAGGGGTCAATGAACCGCTCTCAGCCCAGAAGCGCGATCAGTTCCTGGCCGTGCTGCCGGAAGCGTACGGCATTATTGACCGGACGCTGTCCTGGTTTAAGACCGTTCTGCCGAAATTCAAGAACGAAATCGAATCTTTCGGCAATTTCCCTTCGCTTTTCATGGGACTGGTTACTGCGGACGGCGAATGGGAACATTATGACGGGACAGTACGCATCGTGGATTCTTCCGGCAAGATCGTGAAAGACGGCCTTGATGCCAGGCGCTACGACGAATTTATCGGGGAGGCAGTAGAACCCTGGTCGTATCTCAAATTCCCTTATTACAAGCCGCTCGGCTACCCTGAAGGAATTTACCGCGTCGGGCCTCTGGCGCGACTCAACATAATTTCACGATGCGCAACGCCCCGGGGACAAAAGGCCTGGAAGGAATTCCGTTCGCTGGAACACGGAGCCGTGACAAGTTCTTTCCACCAGCACTACGCCCGGCTGGTTGAAATCCTTTTGGCGCTCGAACAGATGGAGAATCTCCTGAATGATCCGATTATTCTCAGCACGCATGTGCGCGCCTCTGCCGGCCCGAATGCCGATGAAGGCGTGGGAGTTTCGGAGGCGCCGAGGGGAATTCTGATGCATCATTACAAGATTAACAAGCATGGGCTTATTACCTGGGCGAACCTGATTATCGCTACGGGCCACAATAATCTTGCAATGAACAAAAGCATTCTGCAGGTTGCCAAACGTTTTGTTAAAGGGAAGACTCCGACCGATGGCATGCTGAACCGTGTGGAAGCCGTTATCCGCAGCTATGATCCCTGTCTGAGTTGTTCCACGCACGCCCTGGGGAAAATGCCGCTGCAGGTACAACTGATAAGCCCTGAAGGCGATATGCTTGAAGAGTGGAGACGTGACCCTTGAGATGAGAAATTCCAGGCTCCTCATCATTGGCTACGGAAATCCGCTGCGCCAAGATGATGGGCTGGGCTGGCATGCAGCCACGAGACTTTCCGAGACTTTGCAGGGTAACGGTGTTCAGGTTCTTGCCTGCCATCAATTGACACCCGAACTGGCGGAAACTATCAGCCAGGCTGAGAGAGTCGTATTCATAGACGTAAACTGTACCCAGCCTCCAGGACAGATCTCCTGCCGGACAGTGACTCCCGATTCAAATCCAAGACCGCCGGCTCTTGACCATGTGATGAATCCATCCGCTTTACTCGGGAGCGCTCTGGCTCTGTACAAAGCCAGCCCTGAAGCAGTCATGCTTTCCGTAGGAGGGCAGGCATTCGATTTCGGTCCGGAATTATCCAGAGCCGTATCTGAGGCGATCCCCAGGGTTTTAGCGATGATTTCAGAAATGGCGGGAGCAAAATTGCATCATGCATGAAATTTCATCCGTAGAAACGCTGGTTCATGAAATTCTTCACCATACGCCGAAGGATTCACTTAAAAATATCCGGCGCGTGTCCGTAAGAATTGATGGGACTTTTGTTGAGGAGGCCGTCAGGCATTCGTTTGAGGTCCTTTCCAGAAACACGCCTCTTGAAGGAGTGCCGCTTGCCGTATGCTCGGTGGTCAGGCATGTGCAGTGCGCCTGCGGACGGACCGGAGACGTCTCCCCCGAAGACCTTGTAAACTATATTTTTATGTGCCCTTCCTGCGGGGCTCTTCGGGAAATGAAAAGAGGTCCGGAACTCGAATTGCTGGAGGTCGTTTTCGATGATTCCCCAAAACGTTCATAAAACCAAACTGCAGCGCCTGCGGGTCGCGATCCGCGGGGCAGTGCAGGGAGTTGGTTTCCGTCCCTTTGTTTTTCATCTGGCGGATGAAATGCATCTGGCAGGCTGGGTAAACAATTCTCCTCAGGGTGTGAATATCGAAGCCGAGGGACAACCGGAAGAGCTCCAGGCTTTTCTTTTGCGCCTGGAAAAAGAAAAACCTGCGCATTCGTTCATCCAGAGCCTGGAACCGTCCTGGCTGGATCCCGTCGGCTATAAGAATTTTGAAATCAGGCAAAGCGAGCTATCTGGCAAAAAAGCGGCTTTGGTTCTCCCCGATATCGCCACCTGCGGCGAATGTGTTCGAGAACTGTTTGATGCCGGTAACCGCCGTTATCGCTATCCCTTTATCAACTGCACGCACTGCGGACCGCGGTTTTCGATTATTCTGAATCTGCCTTATGACCGGACGAATACTACGATGGGCCGCTTCAGGATGTGCGCACGCTGCCTGCAGGAATATGGCGATCCTTCAGACCGGCGCTTCCATGCACAACCAAACGCATGTCCGAACTGCGGTCCGCAAATATATTTGTGGGATGATAAAGGACGGATGCTGGCGGATAAGGAAGAAGCATTGAATCAGGCGGTTGCTTCTATCCGCAGCGGGAAAATTGTCGCGTTGAAAGGAATCGGCGGATTTCAGCTGCTGACCGATGCGCGCAACGCCGAAGCCGTGCGCCGCCTGCGGCAGCGCAAACACCGCGAGGGAAAGCCCTTTGCGCTCATGTATCCCAATCTGGACGAGGCTCGCAGAGACTGTGCTGTTTCTCCGCTGGAAGAGCGGCTGCTGGTTTCCTCGGAAGCGCCCATCGTTCTCTTGGAACGGCTTGGTACGGCGGCAGCGGATGACGCGATCGCACCCCGCAACCCGTATCTTGGAGTCATGTTGCCCTATTCTCCTCTGCATCATCTGATTATGGCCGATCTTCAGGCGCCGGTTGTGGCTACAAGCGGCAACCTTTCCGATGAACCAATCTGCATTGACGAGCAGGAAGCTCTGGAACGCCTCAGGGGAATTGCGGACGTATGGCTTGTTCATGACCGGCCGATAGCGCGGCATGTTGACGATTCCGTGGGGCGTGTGCTTATGGACAGGGAACTGGTAATCCGCCGCGCCCGGGGATACGCGCCTCTGCCTGTTACGCTTCAGGAAGAAACGCCGCCGCTGTTAAGCGTCGGCGCACACCTGAAAAATTCAATCGCTATGGCTACAGGAAAGGAAGTTTTTATCAGCCAGCATATCGGCGATCTGGAGACCGCAGCTGCGCTGGATGCTTTCCAGCGGGTAATCAGCGACTTCGAAACGCTTTATCAGGCGGTTCCTGAAACCGTGGCCTGCGATATGCACCCTCAATATCTATCCAGCCAGTTCGCCCGGCGTCTTGGCCAACCAGTTGTTGAAGTGCAGCATCATTACGCCCATGCCTTGTCATGCATGACGGAAAACGAACTGACTGCGCCGGTGCTTGCCGTTTCCTGGGACGGTACGGGCTACGGCCTTGATGGAACGATCTGGGGAGGGGAATTCCTGCGGATTGATGAAAACGGTTTTGAGCGATTCTCCCATTTACGCGCATTTGCGTTGCCCGGAGGTGAAAAAGCCGTTAAAGAACCCCGCCGCACCGCCATGGGACTTCTCTATGAAATTTTTGGCGAAAAAATGTTTGCTATGGATCTGGCTCCTTTAAAAGGTTTGGATCAGGAAAAGCGGTCCATCCTCAATACGATGTTGCGGAACGGAGTGAACAGTCCCCGGACATCGAGCGCCGGACGTCTTTTTGATGCAATCGCTTCCCTGGCAGGATTACGCCAGGAAGTCAGTTTTGAGGGACAGGCCGCAATGGAACTGGAATTTGCCGCCGCCAAAATTCACACAGGCGAAAGCTATCCTGTTCGTAAATCAGAGGATGGAATTGATTGGGAGCCCATGGTTCGAGCGATTCTGGAGGAACTTGCCTTGGAGGCGACAGTCAACGAAATCGCGGCCAAATTCCATAATACCCTGGTGGAAGCAATCGTGCAGGTTGCGCATGATTGTGGTTTGGAAAAGGTAATTTTAAGCGGGGGATGTTTCCAGAACCGCCGCCTGTCGGAACGGGCTGTGCTGCGCCTGCGGCGGGAAGGTTTTCACCCATACTGGCATCAACGCATTCCTCCGAATGACGGAGGCATCGCGCTCGGCCAGGTGATGGCGGTCGTCAGGTCAAAAATGGGGGTTGCAGCCCAATGTGTTTAGGCATCCCTGGTAAAATTTTAAGTATCATTGAAGAAGACCCCGCCCGGCGCAGCGCCCGTGTCAGCTTTGGTGGAATCGTCAAGGAGGTTAACCTCGCATACACCCCGGAAGCTAAAATCGGTGATTATGTTATCGTTCACGTGGGGTTTGCCATAAGCATAGTCGAGCAGAAGGAAGCAGGCCAGATTTTTGAGTATCTTAAACAAATGGACGAATTACGCGAACTGGAGGCTAGAAAAACATCATGACGGAGCGGAAATTTAAGACTTTGGACGGGAATGAAGCGGTCGGTTCAATTGCCTACCGCCTTAATGAAGTTATTGCCATTTATCCCATTACGCCGGCATCTCCCATGGGAGAATGGGCGGATGCCTGGATGGCTGAAGGCCGCAAAAATATCTGGGGGACAGTCCCCCAGGTTTATGAAATGCAGAGCGAAGGAGGAGCCGCCGCAGCGGTTCATGGCGCTCTTCAAACCGGCGCTCTTTCTACCACCTTCACTGCTTCCCAAGGACTTCTGCTGATGATTCCGAATATGTTCAAGATCGCGGGCGAACTTACTCCTACGGTGTTCCACATTGCGGCGCGGTCTCTGGCAACAGAGGCTTTATCCATTTTCGGCGATCATTCCGACGTCATGTCCGCGCGCTCTACCGGTTGGGCAATGCTTTGCTCCGCTTCCGTTCAAGAGACCATGGATATGGCCCTGATCGCGCATGCCGCGACTCTGGAAACCCGCGTTCCATTTCTCCATTTCTTTGACGGGTTCCGCACCTCCCATGAAATTCAGAAAATCGAAATACTTTCGGATGACGATTTGAAAGCCATGGTCAGCACGGAAGCCATTGCCGCGCATCGTGCGCGTGCGCTTTCTCCGGATCATCCCGTACTGCGCGGGACAGCGCAGAATCCTGACGTATATTTCCAGGCGCGGGAAGCGTCCAATCCTTTCTACGCGGCCTGTGGCGGAAAAGTCCAGGAGATTATGGACCGTTTTGCCAGGCTTGCAGGGCGGCAGTACAAGTTGTTTGACTATTACGGCGCTACCGATGCCGATCGTGTTGTCGTGCTGATGGGTTCTGGGACGGAAACCGTTCATGAGACCGTAGATTATTTGAATAATCACGGCGAACGTGTGGGTGTGGTCAAAGTGCGACTTTACAGGCCTTTTGATGTCCAGCGTTTCATGGAAGCGCTGCCTGCAACAATGAAAGTCATGGCAGTTCTCGACCGGACAAAAGAACCTGGCAGCATGGGCGAACCTTTGTATCTTGATTGTGTCACAGCCTTGAACGAGGGGCTGGAAAAAGGCTGGGGCCAGCTGAAAAAAATGCCCATGATGCGTGGCGGCCGTTACGGGCTTTCTTCCAAAGAATTTACTCCCGCCATGGTCAAAGGGGTGTTTGATCAGCTGAAATCATCGTCGCCGAAGAATCACTTTACCATCGGGATCAATGACGATGTCTCGCACACGAGCATAGATTACGATCCTTCCTTCGCGCTTGAAGACACGGAAGTTAAAAGCGCGCTTTTCTACGGGTTGGGGTCTGATGGTACCGTGGGTGCAAACAAAAATTCGATCAAAATCATAAGTGAACATACCAACAACCAGGTCCAGGCCTATTTCGTATACGATTCCCGAAAAGCCGGAGCTGTGACAGTTTCGCATCTGCGCTTCAGCCCGCAGCCGATCCGGTCGCCATACCTGGTAACAAAAGCACAATTCCTTGGATGCCACCAGCCCACGTTCCTGGAACGTTACGATATGCTTCAGTATCTGGCTCCGGGCGGGACGTTCCTGCTTAATACCGCCGCTTCGCCGGAAACCGTCTGGAACGAGTTTCCAAGGGACGTTCAGGAAAAGATTATCAACCTTAAGGCCAGAGTATTTGTTATCGATGCCTACCGCGTAGTGAAAGAGTGCGGATTGGGCCGGCGCATCAATACTGTGATGCAGGTCTGCTACTTTGCCATCGCGAACATCCTGCCGAAAGAGGAAGCGATGGAGGCGATTAAAGGCGCAATCCGAAAAACTTACTCCAACAAAGGCGAGGAAATCGTTAACGTTAATATGCGCGCAGTAGACGCCACGTTGAACAATCTCGTGGAATTGAAAATCCCGGTAAAAGCGGAAGGCACGCTTTCCCGCATTCCTCCGGTGCCGCAGCAGGCTCCGGAGTTTGTGCGGAACATACTGGGACAGATCATGGAAGGCCGGGGCGATGAATTGCCGGTCAGCGCTCTACCGGTGGACGGGACCTTCCCGACCGCTACTACGAAGTGGGAGAAGCGCTCAATGGCGCAGGATATCCCCGTATGGGACCCGGCAGTGTGTATCCAATGCAATAAGTGCGCTATTGTATGCCCGCACAGCGTCATACGGGTAAATATGGTTGATCCAGAGGCGCTGAAAAACGCACCCGCCTCTTTCAAGTCCGTCAAAGCCATGGATCGCGCCTGGCCGGGGAAACAGTATGTTCTGGAAATATCTCCGGATGACTGCACGGGTTGCGGCATCTGCGTAGAAGTATGCCCGGCCAAAAACAAATCAGCCACAAAGTTTAAGGCCATTAACATGACGCCTCTAAGCTCAGTGCGTGAACAGGAAATCAAGAATTGGGACTATTTCCAGTCGCTTCCGGAAATTGACCGGCGCAAGATACAGACAAACACGGTCAGGCAGCAGCAACTGCAGCGGCCGCTTTTTGAATTCTCCAGCGCATGTCCGGGCTGCGGCGAGACGCCTTATCTGAAGCTGCTCAGCCAGCTTTTTGGCGACCGCGCTATCATCGCCAACGCGACTGGGTGCTCTTCCATTTATGGCGGTAACCTGCCTACGACACCCTGGTGTCAAAATAGAGAAGGCCGTGGCCCTGCTTGGGCGAACTCCCTGTTCGAGGACAATGCCGAGTTTGGTCTAGGCTACCGTTTGTCAGTGGACAAACAGACCGAATTCGCCCAGGAACTGCTGAAGAAACTCTCTGGTTCGATTGGCGATGAACTGGTGAAGGGACTCCTGGAAGCCAACCAGAAGGACGAGGCAGGCATCTATGAACAGCGTGCGCGTGTTGCCGAACTCAAGAAAAAATTGAATGCGCTTAATGTACCTGAGGCCAAACTGCTCGCATCCGTGGCGGATATGCTCGTACGCAAGAGCGTCTGGATAGTTGGCGGCGACGGCTGGGCTTATGATATTGGTTTCGGCGGGCTGGATCATGTGCTGGCAAGTAAAGAGAATGTAAAAATCCTCGTTCTCGATACCGAGGTTTATTCGAATACCGGCGGCCAGGCCTCAAAATCAACTCCCCGGGGTGCTGTTGCAAAATTCGCAGCCGCCGGCAAGACCCTTGGCAAAAAGGATCTCGCAAGAATCGCCATGAGTTATGGCCATGTCTATGTAGCATCGGTTGCCATGGGCGCAAAAGATGAGCAAACGCTGAAGGCATTTATTGAAGCGGAGGAATACGACGGCCCGGCGCTGATTATTGCATACAGCCACTGTATCGCTCAGGGCATCAATATGACCACTGCGATGCAGGTGCAGAAAGCATCAGTCGATGCCGGCCAGTGGCTGCTTTTCCGGTTTGATCCGAGAAGAACTCTCAAGAACGAAAATCCCCTTGTTCTGGATTGCGCTGCCCCGACTTTGCCTTTGGAAACGGCGCTATATATGCAGAATCGCTTCAAGGTGCTGACCAAAACGCGTCCCGATACGGCCAAGGAACTACTGCAGCAGTCTGAAAAAGCAGTGCGTGAAAGACGCAAAATATACGAACATATAGCTGCCCGGCCAATGGTTGATCCCAAGCCTGAGGGAAAAGCCAATGGCGGCACGGCTTCTGAGGCTGTAACAGGAAAAGCCTGATGACAGTTAATTTATCCACGTCCTACCTTGGGCTGAAACTGCGCACCCCGCTGGTGCCGTCAGCATCTCCCCTGTCCGAAGATGTTGATTTGATCAAACGGATGGAAGACGCTGGAGCTTCGGCTGTGGTGCTGCATTCTCTGTTCGAGGAACAGATCCGGATAGAACGCCAGGAACTGCAGTACCACCTCACACACGGAACAAACAGTTTCTCCGAGGCGCAGAACTTCCTGCCGCCCGTAGAAATTTTTCATACTGGGACAGAACAGTATCTGGAGCACATCCGCCGCGCCAAAGAAACGGTAAAAATCCCGGTCATCGCCAGCTTGAACGGGACCACAGTCGGCGGCTGGACGGATTACGCCAAAAAAATGGAACAGGCTGGAGCCGACGCTCTTGAACTGAATATCTACTACATACCTACGGATACGGAAACGCCGGCGCAGGTAGTGGAGCAGACTTATATCGATATTCTTAAGCAGGTAAAAACAAGCGTAAAAATCCCGGTGGCAGTGAAACTGAGCCCGTTTTTCAGCAATATGGCCTGGATGGCAAAGCAGCTTGACGAAAACGGAGCCGATGGATTGGTTCTTTTCAACAGGTTTTACCAGCCGGATATTAATCTGGAAAACCTTGAAGTCATGCCCAACATCCTGCTGAGTACGCCGCAGGCCCTGCGGCTGCCGTTGCGCTGGGTTGGGATACTTTTTGGCCATGTGCGGGCTAATCTGGCCGCGACCGGCGGTATCCATGAGGCGGCTGATGTTTTGAAAATGCTTATGGCAGGCGCCCGGGTGACAATGCTTTGTTCCACGCTTCTGAGAAACGGGATCGACCACATCAAAACGATCGAGAAAGATTTGTGCGACTGGATGGCGGAGCATGAATATGAATCTGTACGCCAGATGCTGGGAAGCATGAGCCAGAAGGAATGCGCTGATCCAGCGGCTTTCGAGCGCGCGCAGTACATCAAAGCAATCGCTACCTACCCGGTTCCCTCAGCGGAAAAGAAATAAGATTTCCTCAATAATCCAATGAAGTATCTCGACGAATATCGCGACGCCGATGGGGCGCAGTCTTTGGCCCGGGAAATTTCCCGGATTACCAGGCATCCCTGGACGATCATGGAAGTCTGCGGCGGGCAGACTCATGCCATAGTCAAATTCGGCATCGATGAACTGTTGCCGGAATCCATTACGCTTGTTCACGGTCCAGGATGCCCTGTATGCGTGACGCCGCTGGAGCTGATAGACAAAAGCATTGAGATCGCCTCGCGCCCGGAAGTAATTTTCTGCTCTTTCGGAGACATGCTGCGGGTCCCGGGTTCGGACAAGGATCTTTTCGCGGTCAAAGCGGCAGGCGGGGATGTGCGCATTGTGTATTCGCCAATGGATGCTGTGGATCTGGCGCGAAAGAATCCGTCAAAGCAGGTGGTTTTCTTTGCGGTTGGATTTGAAACCACCGCTCCTGCCAATGCCATGGCGGTTTATCGCGCAAAACAGGAAAACATCAAAAATTTCTCAATCCTTGTCTCGCATGTCACTGTTCCTCCGGCCATGGAAGCGATCCTTTCCGCTCCGGATAACCGGGTGCAGGGATTCCTCGCCGCAGGCCATGTCTGCACGATTATGGGCTATACAGAATACGAACCTCTTGCCCGGAAATATCATGTGCCCATCGTTGTCACCGGTTTCGAACCGCTCGATATTCTTCAAGGTGTGCTCATGTGCGTGCGCCAGTTGGAGGAAGGCCGCGCTGAAGTCGAAAATCAATATTCCCGGTCCGTGCGCAGGGAAGGCAATAAGCCCGCGCAGGATGTTATAAGAAAGGTTTTTCAGGTCGTGCCCCGTAAATGGCGCGGGGTAGGCGAGATTCCTGCGAGCGGTCTCGGGCTGTCCGAAGCTTTTCAGGAATATGATGCCGAAAAGCGCTTTGGTGTAGCTAATGTAACGGTGGAAGAGTCTCCGGAATGTATCAGTGGTCTGGTTCTGCGGGGAATCAACAAACCGCGCGAGTGCCCGGCTTTCGGTACGCGCTGCACTCCGGAACGCCCCCTCGGCGCTCTCATGGTATCATCTGAAGGCGCCTGCGCCGCATATTACCGGTACCGTCGAAAATGAATTCATGCCCTCTTCCCTTTTCTAATTACCCCAACGTCACCCTCGCACACGGGGGCGGCGGGAAGTTGATGCACGACCTTATCGAAAAGCTGTTTATCCCGGCATTTGTTAACAGCACATCTTCCCAGCGCCATGACGGGGCTGTGCTTTCCGTAGGCAATACACGCATTGCGTTCACAACGGATTCGTATGTCGTGCGGCCGCTTTTTTTCCCTGGAGGAGATATCGGCAGCCTGGCTGTTCATGGCACGGTAAACGATCTGGCCATGTGCGGAGCCAGACCGTTGTTCATGAGTTGCGGCCTAATATTGGAAGAGGGCTTCCCCATGGAGACGCTTCAAAAAGTGGTCCAGTCAATGGCGCACGCCGCCGGGCAGGCCGGGATTACTTTGGTTACAGGTGACACAAAAGTGGTGGATAAAGGAAAAGGCGATGGCCTTTTTATAAACACCTCAGGAATAGGGATTTTGGAATATCCTGTCCACATATTACCTTCCGAAGTCCGGACAGGCGACGCAGTGCTGGTCTCAGGCGACCTGGGTCGGCACGGCATAGCCATTATGGCTGTGCGCGAGGGCCTCTCCTTTGAAAGCGCTATTGAAAGCGATTCTGCTCCGCTATGGAAGCCGGTGGAGGCACTTCTTCAGGCAGGCATCGAGATCCATTGCCTGCGGGACCTGACGCGCGGCGGGCTATCCAGCGCGCTCAATGAAATCGCCGAAGCTTCCGGAGAGCATATTTCCGTGGACGAGGCGTTGATTCCGGTCCGGGAAGATGTGCGCGGGGCATGTGAGATGCTTGGACTGGACCCGCTGTATGTTGCCAATGAGGGGCGTTTTGTCGCTTTTGTGAAAGAGGCTGATGGGAAAAAGGCCCTAAAAATCCTGAAAAAACATTGTGTTGACGCTGCGGTAATCGGAAAAGTAGAGGGCTTAGCATCGGCGGAGTCCGCCCCTAATCTTAAACGTAGTGATTATTTGGGTCAGACCCCGGTAGTGACCCTTAAATCCCGTATCGGCGCCACCCGCATTCTCGACATGCTCACCGGTGAACAGCTTCCCAGAATCTGCTGACGCAGTACCTACAGCCGTTCAATCACCTGCTTGAGCACTACCGCCTGATTGTGGTTCTCGTCATGGGCGCCGTAAACAAGAGTTACGGATTCCCTGCGTGATAAATCAGCGAGATGGTGTAGTTTCTCGTTTGCTTCCCTGGATTGCAGCTCTTCCTGGTATCTGTTCTGAAAAATTTCCCATCGCCCAGGGTCATGTTTGAAATATTTCCTAAGAGAATTTGATGGCGCCAGGTCACGATCCCATTCTTCAAGCGCCAGTTTCTCCTTTTTTATGCCGCGCGGCCATAGCCGGTCGACAAGAATCCGGTGCCCGTCAGATTTCTCGGGTTTATCGTAAGCGCGTTTAATTTTAATCATTTATCCTCTTATAATTAGAAGCGTAATATTGCGATGTGGTTACAGCACGCGGCATCAATATTGGAGGGTCGGGTGAAAACGTTAAAATTTCGTATTTTTTTCGGTGGACGACTGATTAATCCCGAACGCATTGAATTCAACCAGTACGGCATCCAGTTTGAGTGGTTTGAACAAAACGGCGTGCTGCGCCAGGGACGTATTTTCAACGAGGTTCTTTCTGGCTCAGCGATTCCCTTGATCTCCCAGGTTACGGCAATGACGGATAAAAACGGCAATGATATATGGGAGGGTGATATTGTCCGGTATTCGGATGGTAAAGAGGAAATCATCAAGTCTGATGCAACTTTGTGCGCCTCTCAAAACTGCGAAGTTGTCGGCAATATTTATGAAAAACCCGGAGGCGGCAAAACGCCCCCTGTTATGGAAATCATTTAGACATAACATAAGTTTTCCTTGACAGATTTGAACACATGCGTTATATCTAATGGCTATAAATCCAGTCGAAGAAACAAAATGAAAAAATATCTGGTTTTGTTGATAACTTTAGGAGTTCTACCAGAACCTGGGTTCTGTGTTATCCCTGCGATCGTCGCGGAAAAAGCCGGGGAAATTGTTGTAGAGCAGACGGTCAAACACCTCGTTCAATATTCTGACAATCTTGCCGGGGTCTGCATTCAAAATCAATGTGGATTCGTGGACCACGAAGGCAAAGTTATTATTCCTTTTCATTTTCGTGAAGTGAATCATTTTAACGACGGATACGCGCCCGTGCGTCTGGTCAAGAAATGGGGCCTTGTCGATGCTCACGGTCGTTTCGTGATCAATCCCCTATATGAGGGAATGGGCGAGTACTCCGAAGGATTTCTTTTGGCCTGCCAGGACGGCCAGTGGGGCTTCATCGACAGGCAAAATAAAAAACTTCTCGATTTCCAGTTTTCCGGTGCCCGCAGCTTCAGTAAAGGCTTGGCTGCGGTTCAGGAAGGCGGGCGCTGGGGTTATCTGGATAAAAAAGGGATAATGCGGCTAAATCCCGTATATGCGGCTGCCGGCGATTTTAGCGCTGGTCTGGCGCCGGTCAAGATCGGCAAAGCCTGGGGTTTTATTAATAAGCAAGGGGAAGTTAAAATTCCCGCGCAGTTCGATCAGGCGCTCTCTTTTTCCGAAGACTTAGCCGCAGTCCAGGACGACGGCCAGTGGGGCTTCATCAATAAAGAAGGCCGCTTCGTTATCAATCCGAAATTCGACGGAGCCGGACCTTTCAGCGAAAAGCTTGCTGCGGTGCTTAAAGGTGGCAAATGGGGATATGTGGATATGAAAGGCAGAATAGCGATCACTCCGGTCTTTGACCAGGCGGATGTCTTCTCCGAAGGCTTGGCCCTGGTGCGGAAGGGCGACCGGCAGATGTTTATCGATACCAAGGGCAAGGAAAAAAGTCTCCGTCTCAAAAATTTGCAAAATAAATGAGGTAAAAATGCGAAAAAATCCCAGTCACTTGATCATGACCATGACAATCTGCGGACTCTTTCTGTCCGGCATATCCGGCGCGGCTACAAAGGAAAAGGGAAGCCCGCTGGCGGATGGGCTGATGAAATTTTCCGAAGGCCTGGCCGGTATAAATATCAACGGGAAGTGGGGCTTTATCGACATTTCCGGCAAGTGCGTCGTCGAGCCGGTGTATCAGGAAGTTAAAAAATTCAATGAAGGATACGCGCCGGTGCGCATAGACAAGGAGTGGGGCCTCATCGACACCAAAGGCCGTTACGCGATCAATCCTCATTTTGTGGAAGGAGTGGGGAAATTCGCCGAAGGTCTGATCCCGGTAAAATTTAAAGGAATGTGGGGCTATGCCGACAATACCGGCAAGATGATGATCCCCGCCCAGTATGACGAAGCCAAAGCATTTTCCGAAGGCAAGGCGGCCGTACGCATGGGCCAGAAATGGGGCTTTATCGATAAGAAAGGGCATTTTCTGATCAACCCGCGCTTTGCGGACGTGGGCAATTTCCGCGAAGACCTCGCGCCCGCGCGCTCAGACAAAGGTTGGGGTTATATAAAGGATAACGGTACCTGGGCGATCGAAGCACAGTTCGATTCCGCCTTCAGCTTCAGCGAAGGCGTAGGTGTGGTGCAGGACGATACGAAATGGGGCGTAATCAACAGGCGTGGCAAACTCATCGTGCACCCGCAGTTCGACGATTGCCGACCCTTCGCGCAAAAACTGGCCGCGGCAAAGCAAAACGGAGCCTGGGGCTATATCAATAAGAAGGGAAGTTTTGTTCTGGTTCCGGTTTATTCCGTGGCCACGGACTTTTCGTCCGAAGGTCTTGCCCTGGTGGAGAAAAATAACGAGAGCTACTATATCCGCACAAACGGCAAGAAAGCTCTGGCCGTGACCGCGCGCAAAATGGCTGAAGAGCCGAAGAAGATAGAAACTTCTTCCAAAGCCGCGGAACTGAAGATTTCTGAGCTTGTGATTTATGACCCGGCCAAGGATCCGAGCGCCTCAAGCTGGGCCCCGCGGGTAATCAAGGATCCGCTTGCCGCAGCCGGGCAGAAGAATCCGGGGCAGGTACTGATCGTCAGGGAATAAAAATTTACCAGACATTACTGAATCTACTAAAAGGAGAGACGCATATGACCAAGCTTCGCAAATATACCAGTGGGTTGCTGTTAATGGCGGCCGTAGTCGCCATCTCAGTTATTGCGGCAAGAACCGCCGCGGCTTGTACCGGCATTGATTTTTCAATACCGAGAACAACCGAGGATAGAGAAGTTGGAGCCAAATATGTTTTTTCCGGAAGGACCATGGAGTTCGGCCCGGATGTCACGAGCTGGAAACTGCTCTACGTGCCTTCAAGTTATACATATCTTAGCTGCAATGTCTCGGGAATCGATGCCTGTACGCAGGATCCCCAGGCCAAGATCGAGAAATCGTCATGGGTGGTTCAGCACGCATATGTTGGGTTTACTCCCATGCGACCTATCGGCAAAAAGTTCGAATACACCATGACGGAGATAACCGACGGCATAAACGATCAGGGCCTCTACTGCGGCGGTTTCTATCACATGGGAACAGAAGAATATTCCACCGCCCCGTACCACAGCGGCCAGACGAACATGAACGGTATGGATTTCCCGTCATGGGTGCTTGGCAACTTCGCAACCGTGGGGGATCTCGAAAATGCGCTGCAAGATCCCAATCTGCAGGTGCGGCAGTTTTTCGTGCAATATGGCGGTCAGCCCGTGGTGGCGGATCCCAGCGTATTCCCTCAGCTGCATTATAAGGTTGTCGACAAAAGCGGCATCGCGATTGTGGTCGAATTTGTGGGCGGCAGACCGAAGGTGTTTACGTCGGTCGGAGTCATAACCAACAATCCCACATACGACTGGCAGACGACCAACCTGAGGAACTATGTGGGGCTGCAGACCACAAACCATGAAGATGTCACGTTCCATACCAACTACCTTTACAATTACAAGAAAATGAGCAATGGCACCGGAGGTATCGGCCTGCCCGGGGACTTTACGTCGCCCTCGCGCTTCGTCCGGGCCATGTATATGCTGAGCGCCACGCTCAATAATCCGGCTCATACCATCACCGATCCGGATGATGCGGTGCTCCAGGCGTTCCGGATCCTGAACCAGTTCGACATACCGGAAGGAGCGGTAGTGGAACCCAAGGCTGATCCGAACAAGGTGCCAACGGTGGAAGCGACAAGCTGGACTTCCATGGGCGATCTTTACCGCCTGCGCTACTACTACCATACGATGTACAGCAGGATGATCCAGATGGTTGACCTGGGGGAGTTGATTAAGCTGCACCCGGCGGACAAGACGCCGAAGCCGCTGACCCTTGAACTGCCCAAAATAGAAACGATAACGAATGTAACGCCGCAGTTCTAAAGCCAGCGGATCGACGATAGCGGAATTTAATTAGCAGATACCTTATTGCCCCCTTTCCCGCAAGTTAGTTGCGGGAAAGGGGGTTTTGCGGCGATGGTTTCATGGGATTGAAATGGACATCCCCTTCCCTACCCCCCGCCTGTTTGATAAAATCTCCTAAGCTTCAAAATACAAGCCCACTTAGTCGAATTCCACAACAATCAAACTGGGCAATCTAAACCCGCCATATCTGCGGATTTATCCGCCAGCGGTTCAGTGGCGGATAGCGTATAAAAGGAGACATAAATGGCTACAAAGTATGTGTATTTTTTCGGTGCAGGTAAGGCAGACGGCAAAGGAACCATGAAGGATTTGCTGGGCGGCAAAGGCGCCGGCCTGGCGGAAATGACCAATGCGGGCGTGCCCGTCCCTGCCGGTTTCACCATTACAACGGATGTTTGCCGTTATTATTATGCGAACAAGCAGCAGCTGCCTAAGGATCTGGAAACTCAGCAGAAGTCTGCCATGGAAAAACTCCAGAAGGTTATGGGCAAGAGCTTCGGAGATCCTTCCAACCCTCTTCTCGTCTCTGTCCGGTCCGGCGCGAAATTTTCCATGCCAGGCATGATGGATACCATCCTGAACCTCGGAATAAGTGAGGAAGTTGTGGAAGGGCTCTCAAAACTGACGGGGAACCCCCGCTTCGCCTGGGATGCCTATCGCCGCTTCATGCAGATGTACGGCAATGTCGTGGAAGGCATAGAGAAAAATGAGTTTGAGCATGTTCTTGAGGAACAGAAGCATAAGCGCGGCGTTAAGCAGGATACCGAGCTTGATATTAACGACCTGAAGGTGATCGTGGAAGGGTATAAGAAAGTTTTTGAGAAACATGTCGGACAACCCTTCCCGCAGGACCCCTGGAAGCAGCTTGAGGGTGCGCGAAACGCCGTCTTCAAGTCGTGGAACAACCCGCGGGCTATTACCTACCGCAGGTTGAACAAGATCGCAGACGACCTGGGCACGGCCGTCAATGTGCAGTCCATGGTGTTTGGCAACATGGGTGACGACTCGGCCACAGGCGTGGGCTTTACCCGCAATCCGTCTACCGGAGAAAAAGTGTTTTATGGAGAATATCTGACTAATGCTCAGGGCGAAGACGTTGTGGCTGGAATCCGTACGCCAAAGCCGATTGTGAACCTGGGCAATGACATGCCTGCTGTTTACAAACAGCTGCGCGACATTACATCACGCCTGGAAAAACATTACAGGGACGTTCAGGACTTCGAGTTCACGATCGAAAAGAACAAGCTTTACATGCTGCAGACCCGTACGGGAAAGCGTACAGCGCAGGCTGCGATCAAAATCGCTGTAGATATGGTGAAGGAAAAATTGATCAACAAGGAAGAAGCCCTCATGCGTCTGGAGCCGGAACAGATTGATCAGCTTCTGCACCCGGTGATTGACCCGAAGGCGCAGTTAAAAGTTATTGCAAAAGGGCTGCCCGCTTCACCCGGCGCGGCTACCGGCAAGGCGGTTTTTGACGCTGATACCGCTGCCGAACGCGGCGGAAAAGACGGTGAACCCGTCATTCTTATTAGGCAGGAAACCAATCCTGACGATATCCATGGCATGGATGCGGCAAAAGGTATCCTCACTGCGCGCGGAGGCATGACCTCGCACGCGGCTGTCGTTGCCCGCGGCATGGGCAAATCCTGCGTGGCAGGCTGTGAAGATATCAGGGTCTCCGAAGCGGAAAAGCTGTTCCGCATAAACGGAACGGTTGTAAAAGAAAACGACTGGGTTACGATTGATGGTTCCACGGGGCGCGTTATTCTCGGCCAGGTCCCGCTTATCGAACCGACCATTTCCGGCGAGTTCGGCATATTCATGGGCTGGGCGGATAACCTCCGCAGGCTTAAAGTCCGCGCCAACGCAGATATCCCGCGCGACGCCAAAGTTGCCCGCGAATTCGGCGCCCAGGGCATCGGTCTCTGCCGCACGGAGCATATGTTCTTTGCGGAAGAACGCCTGCCTTTCATGCAGGAAATGATTGTTGCCACGGACGTTGAAGCGCGCAAAAAGGCGCTGGAAAAGCTTTTGCCTTTCCAGAAGGATGATTTCAAGGGGCTCTTCAGGGAAATGAAGGGATACCCGGTAACCATCCGGACGCTCGATCCCCCGCTGCACGAGTTCCTTCCCAAAACCCGGGAGGACGCCGAAAGCCTCTCCAGGAAAATCGGCATTCCTGTGGAAAAGATTCAGCGCGCCTCGGAAGAGCTGCATGAGTTCAACCCCATGCTCGGCCACCGCGGCTGCCGCCTGGGCATCACCTATCCGGAAATAACGGAGATGCAGGTGAGAGCCATTATCGGAGCGGCCTGCGAATTGGCGAAAGAGAAAATCAAGGTTGTTCCGGAAATCATGATCCCGCTTGTGGGCAACGTCAACGAGCTGAAAAATCAGAAAGACATCGTTGTCCGCACAGCCGAAACAACCATGAAGGAATACGGCGTGAAGATCGAATACACCGTAGGAACAATGATTGAAGTGCCGCGCGCCGCGCTTACCGCGGATCAGATCGCAACTGAAGCGGATTTCTTCTCATTTGGAACCAACGACCTTACCCAGATGACGCTCGGGTTTTCGCGCGATGACGCAGGCAAGTTCATCAAGGCTTATATCGAAGCGAAAATCTTCAAGGATGATCCGTTCCAGACGATGGATCAGCAGGGTGTGGGCCAGCTGGTGGAAATGGCCGTGCAGAAGGGCCGCAAAGTTAAGAAGGACCTGAAATGCGGCATTTGTGGAGAGCACGGCGGCGACCCTGCGTCCGTGAAATTCTGCCACCGTGCGAACCTGAGTTATGTTTCCTGCTCGCCGTTCCGAGTTCCGATAGCGCGGTTGGCTGCGGCCCAGGCGGTCATTGAAGGAAAATCGAAGAAGGGGACCGCCTATACTTCGAAATAAATAGAAATTCTGACATTAAGAACCCCGGCCGTCAGACATCTGGCAGCCGGGGTTCTGTTTTTATGAAAAAGTTTATTGGGCGGGATTATTTCCCGGTTGATTTGTTTCCTGGGCAGATTGCCCGCCCTGAATCATCAGCGGAGAATGCACCGCTTCCTTTATGGGTTTTGCCGTTTCAAGCGCAGATTCTTCCGGGGTTTTCTCCGGAGCCATCAACTGGGCCGTATCATTCAGTTCTTTATTCGATGGCTGCCATGAGGTGTTGGGCAGGGCGCGCGATTCCGATCCTCCGCAAACGCAGTCGGCTATGATCGGTCTGGGAGGGTAATTTGCGCGTACGGCGCAGTTGCGGTAGAAAGAAGTATTGACCGCAGGATTATAGGAATTCCAGACGTGAATGCTTTCGTCGGCGAAAGTGGTGTTTTCCTCACCGTAAGTCTCAAGAGTGCCTTTGCATTGTTTCCGTATTTTTCCCATATCTCCTACAAATTGTTTGACTGCCATGTCGATTGCCGTGGGGCGGGCGCTGTAGTCCTGTTGAAGGGCCCGGTCGCATGCTTCTTTGCTGTCGGCTGTAGACATTTCGCTGACGCCCCGGCCAATTATGCGTTCGCTGAAAGGCTGGCAGGACTTTGCCAGGACGGGAACCTCGTTTGTAAAGACTACCATGGAGGAAAGAAAAATAATAAAAGAATGACGTCTCATCGGGCAATACTTTCGCATAAATTAACGACGATATTATGAACTATTTTTGCGGGCGGACCAAATCAAATTGACAGGGTTATTCTTCGGTTTCGTTTTCAGGGAGAGCCTGATGGAAATGGTCGACTGGGCAAAACTCTTTGGGGTCGGTCCCCTTTTTGAAAACTTCCAGCACGGTTTTTGGGCATGTGGGCAGGGCAAGATATCCGGTCTGTGCATCAATCTTGGCAAATACCATACCGTCTGGAACGGTAAATTTGCTCACAGGCGCGCCGGAAAGCGCTTTTTTCATGTATTCCGTCCACCACGGCACAACCTTTGATGAGGCGGTAAAATGCTTGCCCATGGAACTGAAATCATCGTAACCCATCCAGGCTCCCGTCACCAGATCCGGAGTGAAACCGACAAACCAGAGATCCTTGAGGTCCTGGTTTGTTCCTGTTTTCCCTCCCGCAGGCCGCTCTAATTCCATGGCAGCGCGGCCTGTTCCGCTGGTGACTACTGCACGCATAAGATCAATCATCAAGTAGGCGGTCTGAGCGCTGAGCGCCACGGTTTGAGATGGAGAATGTTCTTCGAGGACCTTGCCGTTCTGATCCACGATTTTTATCACGCCATACGGTTCGGAGCGGATGCCGCTGTTGACGAAAGTGCAATAAGAGCTGGTCATTTCCATCAGGTTTACCAGCTCGGTACCCAGGGCTATGGACAGATTCGGAGTGATTGGGCTTTTGATGCCGCAGCGGTGCGCGTAGCTGACTATTGTTTGCGGGCCGAAATGATTTACCAGGCGGATTGATACGAGGTTGCGGGACATGGCCAAAGCCGTGCGCAGGGTGATTACGCCGAAATATTTGAAGTCATAATTCTGGGGTACCCATACCTGGTCTACGGGGAATGGAGCGGTTGCCTGCGCTATGGCGAAAGCGTTAGTGGCGCTGTTAAGCAGCTTCCAGTCTCGGCCGTCATTGTAAAAGGCGACCCGGTCGTCATCGACGATGGTAGCGGGCGTCATGCTGTCATCCATGGCCGCCAGCCAGACGAAGGGCTTAAATGCTGATCCAGGCTGGCGTTGGGCCTGTGTGACACGATTGAACTGTGATTCCTTGAAATCCCTGCCTCCGACCATGGCGCGAATCCCGCCGGTCCGCGGGTCAATGGAGACAAGGGCTCCCTGCACCTTCAGGGGACTTGTGGAAACCTCTACCGGAGCGCCGGATTTTTGTTTTGAGCTTTTTGCCAGTTCGCCGGCCTTCTCCGCATCAAATTGAGACAGGTACCTGTTCATAACTTCTTCCGCAGAGCGCTGCATTTTCATGTCAAGGGTGGTGTAGATGGAAAAACCTCCCTGATATAGGGCGTTTTCTCCGTAGCGCGGCTCAAGAGTCTGTCGCAGATACTCGACGAAATAAGCCCCGGCAGGAGGAGCATTCGGCATTTTGCGATTGCTCAGGGGGGCCATGTCGGAGACTGTTTCATCCTGTGAGTTGATAAATCCTGACTTCCGCATCCGGGATAAAACCCATGCGCGGCGGCGTTTAGCGCTTGCGGGATTGATGAAGGGAGAGTAGGAGCGCGGTGAGCGCGGCAGCCCCGCCAGAATTGCGCATTCCGAAAGAGTCAGATTTTGGACGCTTTTGCCAAAATATGTCTGGGCGGCCGCTTCAACGCCGTAAGCGCCGTGCCCGAAATAAATCTGATTGAGGTAGAGCTGAAGTATTTCGTCTTTGGAATAGTTGCGTTCCAGTTGCATTGCCAGAAGAAATTCCTTGAGCTTGCGCGAAATCGTTTTTTCCTGCGTGAAGAAAAGAACTTTGGATAACTGCTGGGTTATGGTTGATCCACCTTCGACAACGCGGCCGTGCCGGAGGTTGGTCATAAAAGCCCGGGTAATCCCGCGGATATTAATTCCCCAGTGTTCAAAGAAATGTTCATCTTCCGTCGCCAGCAGGGCATTGCGCAGATTGGCTGGGATATCCGCAAGAGGGATAAGCGTTCGCCTCTGGGTATAAAGCTCTGTGACTATATCACCGTGGATATCGTAGATTTTCGTTACTAGAGGAGGAGTATAGTTTTGAAGGGTGTCAATCTGAGGCAAATCAGCCAGAAGCCGGTGAAGCATCGCCATCCCGGCCAGCCAGGTTCCAAGCACCAGAACGCCGAGCACAAACCATTTTACTGCACGACTGCGGCGCAAATATAACCAGTTCCACATAAAAAACATTATAACACGCTTCCAAAAATCGTCATCCCGACGGTTGTCGGACGGGATCTACAATGACCTTAATATTAAATGACTTGAATCCCGGGTCTCCATACGACAGGCGACCGGTCCGCCCGAAGTGTGGAGGGCCGGCTTACTGATTGCCGGGGCGACGAGAAACGCTCTCGCCGTTTTACGATATAGATCGAATTTTGTATCTTAATTTATATGCGAGCAATTATTATGGCTGGAGGCTTCGGCACCCGCCTCCGCCCTCTGACCTGCAATATCCCGAAACCAATGGTTCCCATGGGAAATAAACCCATGATGGAACACATTGTCCGCCTGCTCAAAAAAAACGGTTTTGAAGATATTCTTGTGATGCTGTATTACCAGCCAGAGGTTATTATCCGGCATTTCGGGGATGGTTCGGCCTATGGGGTGCGTATTGAATATCTCCGGCCACAATCGGACCTTGGCACCGCGGGATGCATTAAATATGCGGAGAAGCATCTGACGGATTCCTTCCTGGTAATTTCCGGTGACTTGCTGACGGATTTTGACCTGAAAGCGGTAGTGGAGGCGCATCGCAAGAAAAAGGCCATAGCGACGCTTGTTCTGACGCGAGTGACAAATCCCCTGGAATACGGCGTAATAATTGTAGACAAGAACAATCGCATTGAGCGTTTTCTGGAAAAACCGTCGTGGGGCGAAGTGTTCTCCGATACGATCAATACCGGCATATATCTGCTGGAACCTGAGGTTCTGAACCATATACCCAAAGAGCGCAGCCATGATTTTTCGAAAAATCTTTTTCCGGCGCTGCTTAAAGAAAAGGCGCCTATGTACGGTTACATAGCCGAAGGTTATTGGAAAGATGTAGGGGATCTCTCCGAATACCGTCTGGCGCACTACGATCTTTTGGACGGGAATGTGCGGGTGCCTGTTGAAGGAAAGAAGATAAAACACGGCGATGGAGAGCTGATTGCCGGCGCAAACTGCCATATTGCGGAAAGCGCCGTGATCGGAGGCAAGGTTATTTTAGGTGACGGCTGCCGGATTGAGGAATCCGCCAAGCTGAGCGAATGTGTTCTCGGCGACGGCGTTAAAATCGGGGCGGGCTCGGAGCTGAACGGTTGTGTAATCTGGGATCATGTGAACATCGGCGTTGAAACCCGCCTTCGCGAAGCGGTCATAGGATCACGCAGTAAAATCAATGACCATGCACTGATAGCTGAGGGCGCCATCATTTCTGACGATTGCATCGTTGGTCAGGGCTCCTCGATCCATTCCAATGTGAAGATGTGGCCTCATAAGCACATCGAAGACGGAGCGGTTCTTTCCAGCAGTCTGATCTGGGGAGAGAAATGGATGCGCCGGCTCTTCGGCGCTTACGGCATATCCGGCTTGTGCAACCTTGAGGTGACGCCGGAACTTGCAACGCGCATCGGTGCCGCTTATGGCGCTTTCCTTGGAGAAGGGGCGTATATCACGACTTCGCGCGACGCACACATGGCCAGCCGGATGATCAAGCGGGCGATGATATCGGGGCTGTTGTCTACCGGAGTCAAGGTCGGAGATCTCAGGACTGCGCCGATACCTGTGGTCCGCTATGAAATCGGCCAGGAGGGGGAAGTCGGCGGGGTGCATGTACGCCAATCTCCTTTTGATCCGAATATCGTGGATATCAAGGTTTTTGACCATAACGGCGTGGATATTTCCAGCAACCAGGAGCGCGCGATCGAACAGTTGTTTCTGCGGGAAGATTTTAAACGCGCGCCATCTGATCGCGTAGGTGAAATTATTACTCCGCCGCGGGCGCAGGAGTATTACCGTGCTGGTTTTCTGAAGGCGGTAGACGCTCCCCTGCTGCAGAGTTCAAAGCTTAAAATCGTCGTCGATTATGCTTTTTCTTCGGCATCGCTGATCTTCCCGGATATCCTGGGGAGGCTGGGGATTGAGGTTGTCAGCCTGAACGCCTATTTGAGCCCATTGCGGGTCACAAAAACGGCGGAAGATTTCCAGAACGCCCTGGATCAGATCTCGACTATTGTTTTGACGCTTAAGGCGGATGCGGGTTTCCTTATCGATACCGGCGCGGAGAAAATGTTCCTTATCGATGAGAAGGGAAAGCGCGTGCCTAATGAAACCGCGCTTTTAGTCCTGTCCAAATTGATGATGCAGGAAATGGATGGCGGCGTGATCGGAACTCCTGTTAACGTTTCAAACGTTATCGAACGTCTCGCACAACCGCTGAACATCAAAGTGCGCCGTTTGCGCACGGCCCCCCGCCACATCATGGAAGCGAGCCATGAAGAAGGAATGAAATTTGTCGGAGACGGCGTCGGCGGCTTCATATTCCCTGAGTTTCAACCCTGCTTCGACGCCATGTTTGCGGTCGTAAAAACTGTGGAGCTTATGGCGCGGCACAAAGTTCGGTTGAATTCGCTGGTTCAGGATATCCCGCCCTTTGAAACGTTCCATCAAAAAATTCCCTGCCCGTGGGATCGGAAAGGTCTGGTTATGCGCCGCGCCATCGAAGACGTGCAGTCATGCAAAAATGAGCTCATCGATGGTGTGAAGGTATTCATGGATGGGGGCTGGGTTTTAATGCTGCCGGATCCTGATGAAGCCACTTTTCATATCTGGGTCGAAGCAGCGTCGAAGACGCAGGCGCGCCATCTGCTGAAGGAGTATTCCGAAAAAATCAAGGCCTGGCAACACCCCGCCTGAAGAATAGAAAATCCCACCATCCTTCCAATGTGTTAATGGAGGATGGCCTAGCTCCTAGGAAAGAAAGGTCGCAAGGTGAAAAAAAGAATTTTAATCGTAGACGATCAAGAAGAAACGCGTTCAATATTGAGGGACATGCTTTCGGTCCAGGGATATGACATCCTGGAAGCTGAAGACGGCCTGAAGGCGCTAAAGATTATTAATAAGGAGAAAGTGGATCTGCTTATCGCGGATCGCGCCATGCCTAATATGGGCGGTTTGGAACTTCTGGAGAAACTTCGCGAAGAAAAAAAATCCATTCCCTCGATTGTCATCAGCGCTTTTGGCGAGGAACGACTCTGGGCTGAAGCAATCGGTCTGGGAGCGGAAGATTATATTTTGAAGCCCTTTTCTGCGCAGGATGTAATTCGTGCAGTTAAGAAAAATCTTAAAGAAAATAAATGACGGAATTTGCCAAAATTAAATTCGGGACTTCCGGCTGGCGGGCCATCATGGCCGAGGAATTTACTTTTGCCAATGTCCGCCGGGTCGTGCAGGCCATTGCAACGCATATCAAAGCGGGCCCAGAACGCCCCGTGATAGTGGGTTATGACACCAGGTTTTTGAGCCCGGAATTTGCCCGGACGGCCGCTGATGTGCTGGCCGCCAACGGCCTGCAGGTGATTTTTTCCAGAGATTTTATTCCAACGCCGGTTATTTCCTTCCAGATACGCCGCCTTAAAACAGCTGGCGCGATCAATTTTACAGCCAGCCACAATCCGGCGGAATATAACGGCATCAAATTCAATACAGCGGATGGTGCGCCTTCCAATCCGGACGTCACGCATGAAATTGAAAGACTGGCAAATCAAGACGGGGAGACGGGACGAGGGGAAGACAAGGGGAAGTTCCCAGGTCCCGCAGTCCCCCAGGAATCCATCCAGACGTTTGATGGCCGTCCCTCCTATTTGAAAGCCCTGCACAGGATTATTGATGCCGGAGCCTTGAAAAAAGCGAAGCTTAAAGTTGGCGTCGATGTGCTTTATGGCACGGGCCGGGGATATCTTGACGAATTTTTGTGCGAAGCGGGATGCCGCGCGGAGGTGCTGCACAACTGGCGTGATGTCCGATTCGGCGGTCAGTCTCCGGAACCGGCCCTGCCTCAGTTGAACGAGATGGTCAAGGTCATGCGCGAAAAGAAACTTTCAGCCGGATTCGGGACGGACGGAGATGCCGACCGTTTTGGCGTGATTGATGATGACGGCACAATGCTTTCACCAAATGAAATCCTGCCTATGGTCCTCCGGCACCTTATAAAAACGCGAGGCTGGAAAGGACTTGTCGTGCGCAGCGTGATGACCTCGCACTTTATCGACGCGGTGGCGCGGCGCCACAATCTTCCTTTGAAGGAAACCCCTGTAGGTTTCAAGTATATTGCCGAGGCCATGCTGGCGGGGGATTTCCTTATGGGAGGAGAGGAATCTGGCGGTCTCACCATTCAGGGGCACGTTCCGGAAAAGGATGGAATACTTGCCTGCCTTCTGATGGCGGAAGTCCGGGCCGTTGAGCGTAAGTCTTTCCGGGAAATCCTGAAACAATTGCGGCGGGACGTCGGACCTTATTTCAGCAAGCGTGTTAATCTGCATCTTAAAAACGATGTCATGCAGGCGCTTCGGGAGAGGCTTTCTTCATTCAATCCAAGCAGCATTGACGGCCTGGTCGTAAAGCGGATAAATCGCCTCGATGGGTTCAAATTTATTTTTCAGGATGACAGCTGGCTTGGAGTGCGCCTTTCAGGCACAGAGCCTGTGGTCCGTTTATATCTGGAAGCAGATTCGATTAAAAAACTGAAGGATTTGGAAAAAATCGGTACAAAATTAATAGAAAGCAAGTGATGTCATTCCCGAGTTCGTAATCGGGAATCCAGAAGTTTTATGGAGGCTGGATCCCCGCTTACTACGTGCGGGGATGACGTCCATGAGGAGTCAATATGGCGTCTAAAATCGCAAAAATAGTCGGTCGTGAAATTCTGGATTCCCGGGGCAACCCGACGGTGGAGGTCGATGTTATCTTATCTGACGGCAAAATGGGCCGCGCTGCCGTTCCTTCCGGTGCGTCAACCGGCGCGCATGAAGCGCTGGAAATGCGCGATGGCGACAAGAAGCGCTTCCTTGGGAAGGGCGTGCTGAAAGCGGTTTCTAATGTTAACGGCCCGATCGCCGGGAAATTAAAAGGAAAACCCTGCGATCCCGTTGCCGTCGATCGCCTGATGCTGGACATGGATGGCACACCCAATAAGAAGAATCTTGGGGCCAACGCTATTCTGGGGGTGTCGCTGGCGGCGGCGCGAGCTGCGGCGTTCGCGGCTGAACAGCCTCTTTATAATTTCGTGCGCGAAGTTTACGAACTTCCCCGGAAGGATTATCTTCTTCCCGTCCCGATGATGAATATCCTTAACGGCGGCGTACATGCGGACAATAATGTGGACCTGCAGGAATTCTTGATATTGCCCGTAAGCGGTGGGACGTTCCGGGAAGCGTTGCGCATCGGAGTCGAAGTTTTCCATACTCTAAAAAGCGTGTTGAAGGGGAAAGGATACTCGACAAGCGTTGGTGATGAGGGTGGGTTTGCGCCCAACCTTCAATCCAACGAAGAAGCGCTTACTTTAATTGCGGAAGCCGTTGGGAAAGCGGGATATGAACTTGGGCGTGACGTGGTTCTGGCGCTGGACCCTGCCTCCACGGAGTTCTATCACGATGGGATTTACGAGCTGGAAGGCGAAAAAAGCGGACAGAAGAAATCCTCCAAGGAATTGGTTGATTTTTATGAAGGCTGGACGCGCCGTTATCCCATCATTTCCATTGAAGACGGCCTTGCTGAAGATGACTGGAAAGGCTGGAGTGAACTGACCCGGTGTCTTGGAGAGCGTGTGCAACTGGTAGGAGACGATCTTTTCGTAACCAATGTGGAGCGCCTCAAACGCGGCATTTCCGAACATATAGCCAATTCCATCCTGATCAAGGTAAATCAGATCGGCAGTCTTTCCGAGACTGTGGAAACTGTAAAAACGGCCCACCAGGCCGGGTATACAGCCGTAATCTCTCACAGGTCTGGAGAAACGGAAGATTCAATTATTGCCGACCTGGCTGTGGCCCTGAACACTGGACAAATCAAGACTGGTTCTGCGAGCCGCACGGACCGGATCTGCAAATACAATCAATTGCTGCGCATTGAAGAGGAACTGGGCAGGAAAGCGGAATTTCCTGGCATTAAAACGTTCCGCATCCGTCCTGCATTTGGAGGGTAGTGATCAGGCGCCGCTGGGTTGTTTTTTTCTGCCTGGTTTTTATCGCCATTTTACTGCTGGGCAATCAGGGTTTCCGGCGAACGGTTCGTGCTCTGCGGGAGCGGGCAAGGCTTGCGCGATCGCTTCTGGCTCTGCATGCGGAGCATGACCGCCTGATGCGGGAACTGAATCTGATCCAGCATGATCCTTCCTATGTGGATTATCTGGTGCGTAAGAACCTGGGTTATGTAGGAAAAGGAGAAATAGAATACCGCCTGATCCCTACTGAAAAAACAAAAGATTCGAAATAGGGTAAACGGTAGCGGGTGCCTGACCGTATTTTGTATCATCAATCGTTGTCCAAAAAGGAAAACTCCTTTTCCCCGCTTCCGCAATGAGCGGGGACATTGACCAGAGAGGAGACACACCGTGTCTGTTAATACCTACGAAACTGTTTTTATTGCCGAGCCGGAAATTCCGAATGAGAATGTCGATCAGCTTGTCGACAAGATCAAACAATTAGTATCTGAACATAAGGGTTCAATGACTGGCGAAGACCGGTGGGGACGCCGACGTATGGCTTACCCGGTTCAGGGATTTCGCGAGGGTTTTTATGTGGTCTTGAACTACACTGCAGAGCCGACGGTGGTGTCTGCAATTGAGCATTTCTTCAATGTGACGGATTCCATTATCCGCAATTTAACAACCAAAGTAATAAAAAAGAATAAAAAATTCGCGCCCAGACGGGAGCGTCCCGCGGGAGCCGCGGAAGCTCATCCAGGCCGTCCAGTGCGTCACAGAAGCGAAGCTCCGAAGGCTTCCCCGGCTCCGGCGCCCGCCGCAGTTCCTCCCACAGCGGGGGATGAGGAGAAAAAATGAATGAAATACGGCTACTGCAGTTAAACGATGTGCGTCTCGTAGGCCGTCTCACTCGCGATCCGGAAGTGCGATACACTCCTAAAGGACAGGCTGTTGCAAGGATCGATATCGCAGTCAACCGCCGGTTCAAAGACGGGACGGGAGAATGGCGGGAAGAGGCCACTTTTGTGCCGGTTACGGTGTGGCGGGAAGCGGCGGAACGCTGCCGGGAGCGCCTGAAAAAAGGGAGTCCAATATATGTTGAAGGCCGGCTGCGCAGCAAGTCGTGGGAAACGAAGGACGGCCAGAAACGCTCCGGCATAGAAGTTGAAGCCTTCCGTCTCCAGTTTTTATTCAAAACTGCGGTTGGCGATCCCGGCGCGGCAGCGGATGCCGGCACTGCGGGAACCGGCGATTCTGGCGGAGTTGTTTCGGAACCCGTCGAGGCGGCCGGCAAGAGCGAAGAGGAAATTCCATTTTAGCCGGTGGATATATCCGCCATTAAGTCGTTGGCGGATCCGCCAAAGAAGTGGGGGCGGAGAAAGGAAAAATTATGGCTGAACAAACTGCAGTTTCCCGCGCACCTCATCGAAGTGGGGCGCGGTCATCCCAGGAAGGCGGACGTCCCCGACGCTGGGGACCGCCGCGAAGAAAGGTCTGCCGTTTCTGCGCGGACCGCGTTGTGGATATTGATTACAAGAATACATCGATATTGAGAAATTTTGTCACCGAGCGCGGGAAGATGATTTCAGCGCATGCAACCGGTAACTGTTCCAAACATCACCGGATGCTGACACGGGCGATCAAACGGGCGCGCAATCTTGCCCTCTTGCCTTACAGCGTGGTGTAGACATGTCAAACAACGTAAAAGTTATCTTCCGCGTGGACGTACGCGGCATTGCCCAGGCCGGCGAAGTTAAAAGTGTGTCCCAGGGTTATGCGCGCAATTATTTGTTTCCCCGCCAACTCGCTCTCCTGGCTACTGACACCAATATGCGCCAGTGGGAAACTGAGCGGCAAGGCTGGCTTGCAAAAGCCGAACATCTGCGCGCGGAGGCTAAATCCCTTGCGGATAAAATTGCCGCTGCGCAGGTCGTCATTACGGCGAAAGTTGGAACCGAGGGACGATTGTTTGGTTCCGTAAGCCGCCAGGAGATTGTCGATGCGCTGGCCGGGCAGGGCATTACCGTTGACAAGCATGCCATTGATCTCCCGGAACCGATAAAACAGGTTGGAACAGCGACGGTCCCCGTTCGCCTGGGTTCCGGTATCCAGACACAGATCTCCATCACCGTAAAACCAGAAGCTGCGCCGGAAGCCTGAGTCGTCGTTCGGAGGGAGGCTGTCCACATGGTCGAGCTCATAGAAAAAACGCCGCCCCAGGCCATCGAAGCGGAGATGGCGGTTCTTGGCGCCATGCTTATCGAACGGGAAGCTCAGGCCAAGGCGCTTGATGCCCTCGATGAGAACTGTTTCTACAAAACGGCACACCAGCAGATCTTCCGTACCATCGCCCAGCTTTTTTCGCAGGGAACCGCTGTTGACGTGGTCACCGTAGCCGAAGAGCTGAAGAATCAGCGTCTTCTCACCGATGTTGGCGGCGCCTCCTACCTGACAAACCTGACGCAGATGCTTCCTACCGCGGCAAGCATCGAACATTATGCGCGCATCGTCAAGGAAAAGGCCACGCTGCGCTGGCTGATCCAGGCCGCTACAAGGATTGTGACTGCGGCCTACGAGCAGCGTGACGAAGTCGCCACTCTCCTCGACCAGGCGGAGCATTCCATTTTTGCCATAGCACAGTCGAAAGTCGAAAAGGGGTTCGTGCCCGTTTCCGACCTGATCCATGACGTTATTGAAACTGTCGAAAAGCTTTATCAGCGCAAATCGCACGTCACCGGCGTGCCGACGGGTTTTGCCGAGATCGATGCGAAAACTTCAGGTTTTCAGCCTTCAAATCTGATCATTATCGCCGCCAGACCGTCGATGGGGAAAACCAGCCTCGCGCTCAACATATCCGAGCATGTGGCAATTAACGATAAAAGGCCGGTGGCGATTTTCTCTCTGGAAATGTCCAGGCAGGAGTTGATGATGCGCATGCTCTGTTCCCAGGCGCGTGTTGATTCGGACAAGGTCCGCCGCGGATACCTCGAGAAAAAATACTGGAATACGCTTACCGCCTGCGCGGGGAAAATCGCGGAAGCGCCGATTTACATTGATGATTCATCGTCGCTTTCCGTCTTGGAAATGCGCGCCCGGGCGCGCCGCCTGCAGGCAGAGCTCAACGGTAAAGGAACTACGCTGGCTATGATCGTTGTTGATTACCTGCAGTTGATGCGCGGAATGGGAAGGACGGAAAGCCGCCAGCAGGAAATTTCAGAAATATCCCGTAATCTTAAAGGGCTGGCTCGAGATCTGAAAGTCCCTGTTATCGCCATATCGCAGTTGTCACGCCGGCCTGAAGAAAAGGGCCGTGAAGGACGGCCCCAGCTTTCAGACCTGCGGGAATCCGGGGCCATCGAACAGGACGCTGATCTGGTGGCTTTTATTTATCGCGAATCGATGTACAAGCAGGCCGTGGATATGGATCCTTACGCAGACCGCAAAGCGAAAATTATTATCGCCAAGCAGCGTAACGGACCGACGGGCGAGTTTGAGCTTGCCTTCATCAAGGAGTATACGAAGTTCGAAAATCTTGCCCCCAATGTCTCAGAACCAGTCGCCTGACAAACGGCTGTCCACGGCATTTCATCGCCCCTGCTGGGTAGAGATTGATACCGCTGCGCTGCGCCGCAACTTCCAGACTATCCGCAATATCACCGGCCCATCTTCAAAGATACTGGCCGTCGTAAAGGCCAACGCCTACGGCCACGGGATAATTGAGATATCGCGTATCATGGCCGAAGAAGGAGCCCAGTACCTCGGGGTTACCAGCATTGAAGAAGGTATGGCCTTACGCAGAGCTTCAATCAACCTCCCCATTCTGGTTCTGGGATCGCTTTATCCTTTCGACAGTTTTCCTCTTCTTTTTGAATACCGGCTCACACCGACGATTGCCAGCATCGAAGGAGCAAAAGCGCTGAGCGATCTGGCGATCAGGCTTAATAAAAACATAGCCGTTCATTTAAAGTTCGATTCAGGTTTTGGGCGCATAGGAGTGTCAACTGCCGGAGCGGCGGCGTTCTTAGAGAAGATCAGAACCCTCCCCGGTCTGATAATTGAAGGTCTTTACACGCATTTTTCCGATTCGGACGGTCCGTCTGAATATACTTTTTCCCAAATCAGCAGATTCAAAACCGTTTTACAGGCGGCACAATCCATGGGCTTAAGTATTCCGCTTGTTCACATGGCAAATTCTGCCGCGATACTTCGTTTCCCCGAAGCCTTGGGAACGATGGCCCGCCCGGGCATTTCCCTTTATGGGGCCATCGCACCTTCCATAAGCGGTTCTTCGTCTTTTCGCGCAGTTTTGTGTTGGAAAACACGCATAATTTTTATAAAAAGTGTCCCAGAAGGTGCATCGATCAGCTATAACTGCACGTGGACGGCGAAACGGCCCACCCGTGTTGCCACGCTTGCGGTGGGTTATGCGGACGGTTTTCCGCGCAGTCTTTCAAATAAAGGATGGGTCCTGATCCATGGACGCCGGGTGCCGGTAATAGGCCGGGTTACGATGGATATGACTATGGTGGATGTGACGGACGTGAAGGACTGTCACGTCGGAGACGATGTCACCCTGATCGGCACACAGGAGAGCGGAGAGATTTCGGCAAACGAGGTGGCGGAATGGACCGGTACGATCCCGTATGAGATTCTTTGTGGAATCGCGCCGCGCGTGTACAGGATTTACTTATGATTGCTCCTGAATTAAGTCCGCAGAAGCCCTGGGAAAAAAAGGTGCTGCGCCTGCTTGGCGGACCGCTGGTTCGTTTTACTGATGTCCTTGGACAGCTGGTAATCCTTGTCCGGCAGACATTTTTCTGGCTGAAGTCTGCGGAACGACAGAATGTCATACAACAAGTCGTTGCCATCGGTACTGAATCTATGCCGGTAACAATGTTGACGAGCCTGTTCACTGGCATGGTTCTGGCTCTGCAGACGGGTTATTCCTTCAAAAAGGTGTTTAATGAGCCGTTGTATGTTGGGACTGTAGTGGGCATGTCTCTTACTAAAGAATTGGGACCGGTATTGACGGCAATTGTCGTATCAGGCAGGGTTGGCGCGGCCATCGCCGCCGAACTTGGAACTATGAAAGTCACCGAGCAGATTGATGCGTTGTACACGCTTGGGACTAATCCAATAAGGTATCTTGCCGTGCCCCGCTTTATTGCCTGCGTAATCAGCGTGCCGATTCTTTCACTGATAGCTGATTGTGTCGGGGTTGTCGGCGGATTGATGGTGGCTGTTTACCGTCTGGGGGTACCGCGCGCCACTTATATTACGGAAATCGAGCGTCTCGGCTGGAGAGAAATGAGCCATGGCCTGGTCAAATCGGTTTTTTTCGCAGCCATTATCGCCGTAATTTCCTGTTATAAGGGATTTACCTGCGAAGGCGGCGCCGAAGGAGTTGGGAAAGCGACGACCAGCGCTGTCGTGGTTTCAATGGTCCTGATTCTGGTGACAGATTATTTCCTGTCTGCTGTGCTTGTAGCTATTGGCATCAGCTGAAGAGAGTGGGAATTGATTCGCCTGGTTGATGTACATAAATGGTTCAAAGCGCACCGGGTTTTGACCGGGTGCAATCTGGAAATTCGTGATAGAGAAACATTAACAATCATTGGCGGATCGGGAACAGGGAAAAGCGTTACATTGAAGCTGATGGTGGGACTTCTCCGTCCGAATCGTGGACAAATTTTCATTGACGATCAAGAAATATCACGCATGGAAGAGGCGGAACTTTTTAAGATTCAGAACAAATTTGCCTACGTGTTTCAGGGGGGCGCGCTTTTTGATTCTCTTACCGTTGGGGAAAACGTCGCTTTTGGCCTTCGCCAATTGAAAAAATATCCGCCGCAGGAAATTGCCGGCGTCGTCCGGGAGAAGCTGGAGCTTGTCGGTTTGTCGGGAATTGAGGCGCTGAAGCCGGCGGAATTGTCCGGCGGGATGAGAAAACGCGTGGCCATAGCCCGGGCTATCGCAATGAACCCGGAATATATATTGTATGACGAGCCCACAACCGGACTTGACCCGATAATGGCGGATGTCATAAACGATCTGATTTTAAGACTGCAGGAGAAGGTCGGTATTACGTCTATCGTGGTTACTCATGATATGAAATCCGCCTATAAGGTATCCGACAGAATCGCCATGCTGTATGAAGGTAAAATCATCGAAACGGATGTCCCGGATAATATTGAACATTCCCGGGATCCGATTGTGCATCAGTTTGTCACCGGATCTGCGCGGGGACCTATCCAGATGAAAGTGAGGGAGTTTTAATGGCGGAAGAACAAGAATCCCGTCTTTCTCCGGAAAGCAAAGTCGGTATTTTGGTTCTGGCCGGATTGATTGTGCTGATTGTCAGCATTCTTATGCTGGGGGAAATCCATTTTAAGCCGCAGGAAAAGTATTACATCCGTTTCAATAACGTTGAGGGAATCACTGAGAATTCGCCGGTAAAAATCTCCGGCGTGCAGGTTGGCGAGGTCAGCGAGGTCAAGCTTAAGGGTGAAAAGGGCGTAATTCTTTTCCGTGTCGCTAGAAATATTCCTTTGTACAGAAACGCGAGCGCACGTATTCGCAGCACGGGAATCATCGGCACTAAATACATAGCGCTGATGCCGGGGTCTCCAGTGCCGGGAATCGCGCCGGAATCCCAGTTGCTCAACAGCGGCGATACGATTAACGGGGTGGAGGCGTTGTCTCTGGACGACCTGCTTGAACAGGCCGCGAATTCGCTTGAATCTATCACCCATGGGGGCAAACTGGGCGACAATCTTAACGCTACCATGGCCAATCTGCGCTCCATAACGGATTCGCTGAATTCCGCCCTTGGTCAGCAGCGGAAGTCACTTGTTAATATTGTTAAGAATATGGAGGGATTTTCCTCATATGCAAAATCGGCCAGCGCCCACCTGGATGAAATCCTTTCAAACAGCAAAAATGATATTGAGGTAGTCGTACATACCTTGCGTGATACGCTGGAACGAATGAATACAATCATCGCGGGTGTTCAACAGGGACAGGGCGCTATTGGGGCTCTGGTTTCCAACCGGCAGGCCGGTGAGGATATGAAACAGACTCTGGAAAATTTGAAGGCGACATCAGAATCTGCCAAGCAAGTGATGGCACGCTTTACTAAAGTCCGGGCATTCTGGCAAGTTGGCGGCCGCTACGATTTCAAGGCGCAGGTCAGCCGGGGAGATGTTGGGATAGAACTGGATCCGCGGCCTGAGAAATTTTATTTGATTGAAGGCCAGAATCTTGGGACGAAGACATCCTTCCAGGATAAACCGCTTGATTATGAACGACAGAATACAGTCATGGCTTTGCTGGGCGAACATTGGGGGCCATTCACCGGCGCTGTCGGATTTATCCAGTCCCGTGGCGGTGTGGAAGTGCGTTATCGACCGTTCCAGGACAGGGACGTTCCGGTATTGAACCGTCTGGAACTTGTAGGCCAGGGATTTGATTTCGGCAGAAACGACGTAATCAAAGGCAAGCAGTTTAATCTGCCGAACTACACTGCGGGCGCCCGTGTCAGGATAAATCAGTACGTTACCGCGGGGGTGCAGGCCGAAGACGTCGCAGAAACAACCGACTACACCGGAACATTGAATTTATCATTTGAAGACCGCGACATCGCTTATCTGATAGGGTTCGTTACTTTTGCCCGCTGACATGAAGACCAAAACATTATTCCGCTGCCAGCAGTGCGGCTATTCCAGCGTACGCTGGCTGGGGCGCTGCCCCGAATGCGAGACGTGGAATTCATTTGTGGAAGAGCAGGAGACGCAGGAACCAGGCCGGCATCCAAAAGCCAGGCCGCTTACAGATTTCTCGTCCGATGTTGTCGCCCTTACGGATATCGTCATCGATCATGTCAAAAGGATACCCGCAGGCATAAGGGAATTCGATCGCGTCGTGGGAGGGGGCGTGGTGCCTGGTTCCATGGTGCTTCTGGGCGGAGCTCCCGGGATCGGCAAATCGACGCTGATGCTTCAGGTTGCAGATGCCCTGTGCCGCAGCGGCGCGAAAGGCCTTTATATTTCCGGAGAAGAATCACTTCAGCAGGTTAAAGACCGCGCTCACAGGCTGGGGCTTGTTTCGCAGCAGTTGTTCCTTGTCTCGGAAACTGAGCTGTCGCGGATGGCTGATGCGATCAATAAAACATCCCCTTCGTTCTGCATCATCGATTCTATACAGACTACATACCGAGAAGATCTGGCCAGCGCCCCGGGTTCTGTCGGCCAGGTCAGGGAATGCGCGGCAGAGATCCTGCGCATAGCCAAGTCGAAAGGCATAACGGTATTTCTTCTGGGGCATGTAACGAAAGAAGGAGATCTCGCCGGCCCCCGTGTTCTGGAGCATATCGTAGATACGGTCCTTTATTTCGAAGCCGAGCGCGAACAGATGTTCCGAATCCTCAGGTCTCATAAGAATCGTTTCGGCCCGACTCATGAAGTCGGTGTCTTCCGCATGACTTCTCAGGGCCTTGCGGGCGTAAAAAGCACGTCGGAAATTTTCCTCAATGAGCGCACGCAGGCTCCCGGAGCGGTCGTCGTCGGCGCGCTTGAGGGAACCCGCCCGCTGATGCTTGAAGTCCAGGCGCTTGTTACGCGGACGCATTTCGGCTTTCCAAAACGCATGGTTACGGGATTTGATTATAATCGCGTGCTGCTTCTCATCGCGGTTCTGGAAAAACGTCTGGGCATGCATCTGGAAACTGAAGATATTTTTGTGAACGTGGTGGGAGGTCTGAAGGTTAAAGAACCCGCCGCGGATCTTGGTGTTGCGCTTGCTATGGCCAGCGCTCACCGGAACCAGTCGCTGGATCAGCAGACGATTTATATTGGTGAAGTCGGCCTGGGGGGAGAAATCCGTTCGGTCGGCGCGCTTCCGCTGCGGCTCGCGGAAGCGGCGCAATTGGGATTCAAACGGGCGGTCGTTCCGCGCCGCAGCTTGAAAGAGTCTCAGGATGAATTGCGCGATCTTTCATTGGAATACGTGGGTGTTAACTGCGTGTCCGAGGCTCTGGAAGCCGCTCCAGCCTCAGAAAGAGAGAAAACGGCATGAGTTTGTGGTTAATGCGGTTACTCGCCATTGTGATATTCCCGATCATTGGCTGGTATCAGGTTTCCAGCGATGCCAAAGGAATCATCGTCGGCGTTGCTGCGGCCCTTGTTATCATCGGAGCAGAAATTATTATCCAAAGGGTTTCGCTGAATCATCTGCTGTTTGGCATTATCGGCGGCGGTCTGGGATTGATCTTTGCCTGGTTTCTAAATGAAGCCGTTATTCTGGTAAGCGATCCCAGGCTTTCCGTGACTTATCATAAATACTCGCCTTACGTATACTTGGTTCTAACTTATCTGGGAATGGTAATTGCGGTCCGGCGGCAGCAGGAGCTGGACCAGCTTGATGAGGACGGATTACCGTTAAAAGGTCGTCACCGGGGCGGCGACGCCAAGACCATAGATACTTCGGCAATAATTGATGGCAGGGTTGCCGATGTTTATGAAACCAAGTTCTTGGAAGGCCCATTGATCGTTGGGCGCTTTATTCTTAAAGAGCTCCAGGATATCGCCGATTCCGCTGATAGCGCCAGGCGTGCCCGTGGACGCAGGGGCCTTGATATCCTGCAGCGGCTGCAGAACCATCCGGATATAAAAATAAAAATCTACGAAAAGGATTTTCCGGAGATAAAGGATGTGGACGGCAAGCTTGTTCAACTGGCAAAGGAAGTGGACGCGAAGATCCTTACGACAGACTTCAATCTGAACAAGGTGGCCGCCCTGCAGGGGGTTGCCGTGCTCAACGTCAATGATCTTGCCAACGCGCTTAAGCCGGCCGTTCTCCCCGGTGAGCAGATGGTGATTTATATAGCCAAGGAAGGAAAGGAAAAAGAACAGGGCGTAGGCTATCTTGATGACGGTACCATGGTTGTCGTGGAAGAGGGCCGCAGAGCGGTAGGCAGGAAGGTGGATGTTGTGGTTTCGTCCGTTCTCCAGACTTCTGCCGGCCGGATGATTTTCACAAAGATACGCGATAAAGATAGAGATTGATGGCTAAAGACGCGGCAGCAGTGATAGTGGCAGGTGGAAAAGGCCTGCGTTTCGGAGGGACGGTCCGCAAGCAGTATTTAAGTCTGCGCGGCAGGTCCATCATATGGTGGTCCCTGCAGGCATTTCAAAAGAGCCCTTCTTTTGGATCGATTGTATTGGTTGTTCCAAAAGATGATGTTCCGGAAGTGCGCCGGCTTTGCCGCCGATGGTCATTTTCCAAACTGTTGTCCATCGTCCCCGGAGGGAAAACCCGGACCGATTCTGTCAGACAGGGGTTGGCAGAAGTTCCTGACAGATTCCGCTGGGTCGCAGTACACGACGCGGTGCGGCCGTTGATCCGGACGAAGGAGATCGAGGCGGTCCTGAAGGCGGCGAAAAAGTACAAAGCCGCGATCGCGGCCTGGCCAAGCAGGGACACAGTCAAACTTGCTGATGCAAAAGGATTCATCCGCGCGACGCCGCCGCGCGAGCAGGCATGGCTGGCGCAGACCCCGCAGATATTCGAACGAAGGCTGCTGGAAAAAGCTTACGGGGCCGGTAAAAATCTGTCTGCGACCGATGATTCCCAGCTTGTCGAGCGTCTGGGTGTCCGGGTAAAACTTGTACAGGCGTCGGCGGAAAATTTGAAAATTACATTTCCTCCAGACCTGATTTTGGCCAGAAGTATTATGAATGAAAGATCAATATGAATAACGAATACAGAGTCGGCATAGGTTACGATATCCACCGGCTGAAAAAAGGACGGCCGCTGATGCTTGGCGGGGTACGGATTCCCTTTGAAAAGGGATTGGACGGCCATTCCGATGCCGATGTGCTGCTGCATGCCGTCACCGATGCCCTGCTCGGCGCGGCGGCGCTTCCGGATATAGGTCATTACTTCCCTCCGGGCGATCCGCTGACAAAAAACATAGCCAGCGGGCAGATGCTTTCCAAAGCGCTGCACGAAGTTGAAAAACAGGGCTGCAGCGTAGCGAATGTCGACTGCGTTGTAATCGCCGAAGCGCCGAAGCTTTTGCCGCACCGCGCGGCGATACGCGCCGCTATTTCCCGGTTACTGAAGATTGACGTTGGAAATGTGCAGGTGAAAGGAAAGACCAACGAAGGGCTTGATGCCGTGGGACGGGGCGAGGCCATTGCTTCGCAGGCGGTTGTGCTTCTGAAAACGGTCAGATGATTAAAATCTATAACACTTTTTCCGGTACCGTAGAGCCTTTCGCTCCGGGTGAAGGCAATACCGTTCGAATGTATGTCTGCGGGATTACGCCGTATGACGTATGCCATCTTGGCCATGCGCGGTGTTACGTCGCTTTTGACATCATCCGGCGGGTGTTAAAAGCGGAAGGATACAACGTCCGTTTTGTGCAGAATTTTACGGATGTCGACGACAAAATCATTGCCCGGGCCAGAGAAAAAGGCCAGACAACCACGGAAATCGCCCGCCAGAACATAGATGACTTTTTCAACAAAATGGATGCCCTGGGCATCCAGCGCGCGGAGGTGTATCCTCGCGTCACGGAGCATATCCCGGATATCCAGAACCTTATCCGCAGGCTGATTGAGATAAAAGCCGCTTATGTGCTGGGAGGAGACGTTTATTATTCGATAAAAGCGTTCCCGCAGTATGGAAAGCTGTCCAAACGGCCATTGGAAGAAATGCAGGCCGGCGCCAGGGTGGATGTCAACAAGGATAAACATGATCCTCTGGATTTCGCTTTATGGAAAGCGGCCAAACCGGAAGATCCTCCCGAAGCTTTGTGGGACTCCCCCTGGGGGCGCGGCCGCCCCGGCTGGCATATAGAATGTTCGGTTATGGCGCTGAAGCATCTGGGTCCGAAGTTCGATATTCATGGCGGAGGGCTTGATCTTATTTTTCCGCATCATGAAAATGAAATTGCCCAGTCGGAAGCCGCGACCGGAGCGCCGTTCGCGCGCGTATGGATTCATAACGGATTTGTGACGGTAAACAAGGAGAAAATGTCCAAGTCTCTGGGGAATTTTTTCTCCTTGTCGGACATTTTTGAACGGTTCCATCCGGCGGTTGTGCGCTATATGCTGCTGACCGTGCACTACCGCTCTCCTCTGAATTTTTCCGAAGATCTGCTGCAGCAGAGCCGCGAAGCGCGGGCCAACCTCATGGACACCATTGCCCGGGCCACATTTCTGATCCGGAAACAAAGCCGCGTCATGGAATCTGCGGACAAGCCGGCGCCTGAGGAATTCGTCACGACCCAAAAGGCGGTCGAGGAATTCCGTGAAGCGCTGCGGGATGATTTTAATACGCCGGAGGCGCTGGGGGTACTGCATCAGCTGGCAGGTCAGCTGGAAAAAGAATTTTCCGGGAACCAGGTCCAGATCGGTTCCGTGCGGTGCATCCTTGACGGTCTGAAGGAAATGTCGCATCTCCTTGGACTGGACCTTTTTTCCTTCATGCAGAGCCTTTTCATCTCGCCAGAGGTCACGGAATTGTCCAACCGCAGGGAAGAAGCCCGCGGCCGCAAAGACTGGAAGGAAGCGGATCGTCTGCGCCAGGCGATTCTGGAGCACGGTTATACGGTAGAAGATACTCCTCAGGGGCCACGCTTGTTGCCCCGCGCAGGAAGCTAAAATGGACGAATGGGTTTTTGGCAGGCGCCCGGTTTGGGAAGTCCTGCAGGCGGGAAAGCGTTCATTGCACAAGCTCTGGATCATGGAAGGAATCCAGGGCGGGCAGGTGGACGAGATCGTCCGCACGGCCCGTGAGCGGGGCGTGCCGATAGAATGGACGAACCGGAAAGTTCTGGATCAAAAGGTCCGCGGCGCGCATCATCAGGGATTAGTGGCGCAGGTGAGCGCGGCAAAGTATCTGGAGCTTGATGATTTTTTGCGCGGCCTGGCGTCCGATAAGCCCGCGCTCGTTATTCTGCTGGATGAAATCCAGGACCCGCATAACGTTGGAGCCATCCTGCGCACGGCGGGTTTTTTTAATGTCGCGGCTGCCGTAATTCCGCGCTGGCGCAGTTCTCCGGTAAGCGAGGCCGCGGTTAGAGTTTCCGCAGGAGCTGCCGAACATCTGGTTTTAATACGCGTTGGCAACCTTGTTCAGTCCATCGACCAGTTAAAAGAAGCCGGTTTCGAAGTCGCGGGCGCCGAAGCAGGCGGCGAACCTGCATGGAATTATGCGCCGCCAAAGCGTCTGGCCCTGGTCGTCGGTAACGAAGGGAAAGGGCTGCGCCGCCTGGTCAGAGAACATTGCGACAGGTTAATCGGCATACCGCTCCGGTCCGCTGTAGGGTCGCTGAATGTTGCATCCGCTTCTTCGATTTTGTTGTATGAGATGTGCCGGCCCAAATAGTCGATTTGCCGAGGTAGCTCAATTGGTAGAGCACCTGTTTTGTAAACAGGCGGTTGTCGGTTCAAGTCCGATCCTCGGCTTTTGTTTTATCCCACCACTGGTCAGGGGACGCAGCTGCTTAACTGCTTTTTACTTTTTTGAACGTGTAAGTTTTGCCGCAATTTTGAAAAGGTAATTAAGCAGCAACGTCCCCTGGAGTAAACTCCAAGAATATGTAAGCTTGCGCGGCTTGCCGGAAGCTCTACGGGAAAATACCGCTCGAGCGGTAAATCTGGGATTGAAGCATTATTTGCAGATTTTAAGGCTTAAAACCCCGAAAGAGCAGGTAGAAATGGCTGAAAAGGCCGAAAAAGAAGCGGAATATCTGTCCCTGGTTGAGAATACCCAGCGGGATGAGCTTAACCCCATGGAAAAGGCTGATGCTTTCAATGCTTTAACAGAAGCCCCATACAATAAGACAATAGAGGAAATATCAAAAGAAGCAGGTTTTGATGACAGAAATACCCCAAGCAAGTACCTTACTTTGCTGAAATTGCCTCCTGAGGTACAGGAAATGGTGCGGCGCCGCACCATTTCCATGAGCCATGGGATGGAAATAGCCCGTTTAATCCTCCCCCGGCCTCTGGCCACCCTCTCCCTAAGGGAGAGGGAAGGGGTGAGGCTGACCCTGACCTTTTACCGGATTATGGCGAGTTTGCCGCGCGTGGTGGAGCCGTCAGATGTGATGAGGTAGATGTAAAGCCCCGAAGCCACCCTGTCTCCCGAGTCATTTGTCAAATCCCAGACCACACCGCCTGCCGGAGCGTTTAACGTCCGCACAAGATGTCCTGAAACGGTGAATATTTTCACCGTGCTGTTTAAATTCATCTGATCAAATATCATCGGATCACCCTGGTGTTTGTCCTGTCGCCAGGGGTTCGGGTAGATGCGCGGTGTTGCTCCTGTTCCTGCGCTCGCGGAAATTAAAAAGATATTCGCGCTTGCGGGAGCGGAAGCTCCGGCCGGGTTCTGGCCAATGGCTGTCACCTGATAGGCTCCGGGCATCAGGCCTGAGACGGAGCTGAAGTCAAGCCATCCGTTGTTGCTGATCGAAGAATAGCTTTGAGTCAAAGAGGGACTTCCCGAAAGGATACGCGCAGTGGGATAAGCCCCGGCATAATTGAGCGTGAAACTGATTTGAGCGGCGTTGTTGGATACGGCCTGCAGCCTGGCTGAGAGAGGGTAGACCGTTTGCAGGTTAATAAATACCGGCTGGTCCGGCAAAGAGAAACCCGGTTGCGCAGGAGGATTATTTGTAACAGCGGGAGCGCTGGGAGTTGCGGAAACCTCCATCGAAAGCGGACTTTCTCCGGCGCTGTTGACCGCAGTTACGGCAAAGTAATAAGCCAAGCCGTCTGTCAGGTTCGTAAGCGTCCGGGCATTTACCGTAGCAGAGGTTTTGAGCCCTGTCGTAGTCGTTACGCCCGGGAACAGGCTGTAGTAAATGTTGTAAGAAGTCGCATTACTTACGGCATCCCATGTCAGGGCTATCTGACCGTCTGATGGTGCTGCGGTTAAGTTGGTCGGGATTGCGGGAAGCCCCTGAGGCGCCTGATCAACTTCTAAAGAAGGGGAACTTTCTCCCACGCTGTTGACTGCCGTCAGGATGAATGAATAAAGCTGCCCATTTGCCAGGTTCGTTACGTCCCAGGGCGCGGTGATCCCGCTCAAACGCGTCCCGTTTGCCATAGTCACTCCAGCGCCCTGCTTATAGTAAAGATTGTAGGATTGCGCCCCGCTGACTGGATTCCATGTCAGTGAAATGTTGCTGTCTCCGGGGGTCGCTGTCAGCCCGCCTGGGACTCCTGGCGGCGCCAAAGGCGTTTGATCTACTTCTACGGAAGAAGAACCTTCAGTTGCGCCGATTACGGCAGTGACGATAAATGAATAGAGCTTGCCGTTGGTCAGGCCGGTCACAGCCGCCGGATTGTTTGCGCCGCTGATCTCAATACCGTTTCCCGTTGTGACACCTGCCCCCTGTTTGTAATAGACGTTATAAGAAGTCGCGCCGCTTACCGCGCTCCAGCCCAGAGTCACACTGCCATTTCCCGCCGCAGCGGTTAAATCGCCTGGAATGCCCGGGACCGGCGCGCTCTGCGGAGTTTGATCCAATTCGGAAGAGGCAGATCCTTCCCCCATCGCATTAACCGCGGTGACGATGAAAGAATATACCTGTCCATTGGCCAGCCCCGTCACATTCACTGGATTGGAAACTCCCGTCAATTCAGTTCCGCTTGACGTAGTCACTCCGGTGCCCTGCTTGTAATAGACGTTGTAGGATGTTGCCTGGCTGACTGGGTTCCATGACAATGTTACCTGGCCGTTGCCTGCTGTTGCGGTCAGGCCATTTGGAATACCCGGCAGCCCTTCCGGCGTTTGATCCGCTTCCGCAGAAGGCGATCCTTCTCCGACGGCATTAATACCTGTAACGATAAAAGAATAAAGCAGGCCGTTGGCCAGGCCTGTTACAACCTGCGGGCTGACGGCATTTCCCTGGCGGGTGCCATTAGAGGTTGTAACGCCCGCGCCCTGTGTGTAATAAACGTTATAAGCAGTGGCCCCGCTCGCCGCGCTCCAGGAGAGAGTTACGCTTCCGTTTCCCGCAGTCGCTGTCAGGCCGCCAGGTGTTCCCGGCAGCGCCAAGGGAGTTTGATCAACCTCCGCAGACGGTGTTCCTTCCCCGGCGCTGTTGACGGCAGTGACTATGAACGAATAAGCCTGACCATTGGTTAAATTCGTCACATTTACCGGATTACTCGCCCCTGCAATTTTGGTGCCATTGACTGTAGTGACGCCTGTTCCCTGTTTGTAATAAACGTTGTAAGACGTAGCTCCGCTGACGCCAAGCCAGCTCAATGCAACCTGACCGTTGCCCGCGGCAGCAGTGACCCCTGTCACCATACCAGGAGGGGATGAGGTTGTTCCACCGTCGATGATATTTGCCAGCTGCAGGCGCGCCGTTTCCCAGCTGTCCGGAGTTGTGTAGGGCCAGCTGATGTCCGTGAGAACCCAGGTGGGGTCTGAAGAATCCGTCACTCCGTAATCCCATAAAACCTTTGGGACCATATTATTGACAATCGTTTGAACCGTGCTCGGATTGATTGCCGCAGCCATAGTCAGGTAATCCACATCCTGCAGGCCTCTTCTCCAGTATTTCAAGCGCAGGCTGGCAAACGGGCCGTGCACTCCGTAGGAACTCGCGGGATAAACCATATCCGTCCCGGGATAAAACAGGACGCCGTCACCATTGGAATAATTCCATCCTGTCTGCCCCAATACGGAGTCTGTTTTGCTGGATGTGCCGAAGGTCTGAGCATTATGGAAAACATCGGTCTGTCCCATCCCTCCCTGATAATTGTTGTAGTAGGTTGATTCCCATTCAAACCAGCGGTTCACGCCTTTTTTATACTGTCCCCACGCCAGTTCTCGCGGAGAAACCCCGTCGTCCTCCGTCCCCGTAGATCCTGAAGCGGGGCGATGAGCGTTATACATGAAAAATCTTTTTCGGGAATCGTTCTCGTATGTTTGATCAAGCGGCTCCCATTGCGAGGCTACGCCCTGCACCAGCGTGGAAGTGGGGATGTCCAGGGCAGGACAATTGGCTGCGGCGCTGGGCAGGTCTATCGTCGCCATGGATTTGAGCGCGTGACCCGGCCCCGTATCGTTCAAAATGTATTGAGCCCATGTCTGGATTTGGGAATAATTGGAGGACTCATCGATCAAATAAAGGAAATATTCCGTTTGCGGTGAATTCTGACTGAACCAGCTCGCCCAGGCATCGGCATGCTGATTCATGCCGCTTTGCCCGCCGCTCTGCCAGCCCCAGCTTCCATAGGTACCGATAGAATAGACGTTATTCCCTATGCCAACGCCCGGCCCGTCGTACCCGTTGATTGCGGTGAAAAGGCTCCCGTTCAGCCGTGGAACCATTTCAGCACAGGGCTGGTCGGATGATCCGCCGCACTCCGCCGGATCGTCATTGATCAGGGAAATGCGATGCCTGTGCGCGAGCATGAAATATTTGTCCCGAATCTGCTCAGCCTGCGTTTCCGCCGCAGTCCCGGGATTCGGATATTCATTCGCGGTCCCTAGAAAACGGGTATTGATGTTCGTGTACGAATAATAAAGCATCGTCTTCGCCGAAGGAGTGTCCGGCAGGGTGAAGTTGCGCACCGTCAGCTGAACCGGAATTTGATGCGTGCCTGCGGATTCCTGGACGGTGATCGTGCCGGAATATACGCCGGGAACAGCCGTTTTAGGAATATAGATATCGCACCAGATGCTTTGGTTTTGGCTCGATGCGATATTGAATGTTGAAGCCAGTTCCAGGGGAACGGCAATTTCCGGGTAATACTTGTTGTGATCCGGGCGGTCATTCCATGTCCCGCTGCCAACGCCGTTGCCCGTCCACGGGCGGCGCATTCGCCAGGGAATGTGCCGTTCGTCATAGGTGTTATAAGAAACAAGGCTCAGACCGTTGATCTGCAGATAGCGAATGTAAAAAAGCTCGATATTGCGATTGACGTAGCTGAAGACCTGATCTCCAGTGGCGGCGGCAGAAGTGATTGTGCCGCCGTTTGGTCCGGTAAGTTTGTTAAAAGTTACGCTAACATTGCTGGCGCCGCTTTGAGCTTCCAGAATCAGATTGAAATTAACAACCTCATTGCGCGCGCCAAAAATATTTATCTGAGAACCGTTCCAAACCGAGTTGTTTACGTTTGTCCCCTTGGCTACCCGCAGGTCGTCCTGAGTGACTTTGTCGCTTCCTTCATTGGCCCAGATGGCAGATATGCCTGTTGCGGCGCGAGCGGAGCGGGGATTTATCCAGCCTGTGGAAATTATCGCAACACTCAGCGCCAGGGCAAGGGACTTCCTAGATATGCGTTTTAGTTCCACGGGCAAAGTGTAAGCCCTGATTACCCACCAAATTCCAGAAATATTATTTCATCCACTTCCCAGACAATAAATTTCAATCGGGATCGCGCCCGCGGCGATGTAACTTTTCATTTGATCGCGTGTCTAAATGACGCGCAAATGGAAAAAGACTTTCCTATAGAACTAATCTGAAAATCATGAATATGGTTGAAATCGGCCGGACACTACTCGCGGTCAGTTTTGTTGGTTTTTTGGGGCTTTCGATATTTTTCCCGTTGATTGCCATACCGGGGTATTATTTTCAAACTCTGCTGCAGTCGCCTGCAAAGCTGGAGACCGCACATCCGTCTTCCATCGAGATAATAATCCCGGCACATAACGAAGCGAATATCATTGGTTCGACATTGGAAAGCGTTTTGCGCTCGATTCGCTATTTCGAGGGACATTCCCTCCACCTTTCGGACATCAAAGTTCACGTTGGAGCGGACAGCTGCGTTGACGAAACCGCCCGTATTGCCCGGCGGTTTCAAAACGTTCAGGTTACTGAATTCCCGAAAAATGGCGGCAAGTGGCTTACTTTGAAAGCCCTGTGCGAAAATTCAAGCGCGGATTGGATTATCCTGGTCGACTCCGGGTCCCTCTGGTTTGAGAACTTTCTCTCGATAGTAATCCCGCAAATGGGAAAAAATCCGAGAACCATGGCGATTTCTCCCGCGTATCACCCCATGACAGCAGGCTGGCTGCATCATTGGGTCTGGCGTATTGAATATTTCTTAAAGAGAGTCGAAGGCCTTTGTGGAGGACCGGTCAGCGTTCATGGCGCGACTGTCTGTTACAAAACATCCTGCCTGAAAAGGACCCTGGCAATTCTTGGCGACAGGAATTGGCTTAACGATGATGTCGTAATCCCGCTGGGCATGCGAGCTCTTTTCCCTGACGGAGTGATCGTTTATCCCGCGGCGGAAGTCCATGATGCCGGAGTCAGGAATGACATCTCCGATTTTGCGAGAAGAAAAAGAATGCTCGCCGGAAATCTCCAATGGCTGCGCGCCCTGTGGCCTTCATGTTTCCGGATGAACCCGGTAGCGGGCATGGTTGCCATGAGGCGGTTTTTCAGGTTGCTTTGGGCTTATTGGTTTGCGCTTACGGCGCTGGGGATTGGCCTCAGATTCCATTTTTTGTTCGCGGAAATGCTGATATTTGCCTCTTTCGGCATCCTTTCCAGGAACTTCAGACAGCTTGCAGCCGCGGCGATCGTATCTTTTCTGGCGCCTTTCCGCGCCCTGTTCCCTATCAGTGAGCTGGCAGAGGCCTGGAAATGAGCCTGAGCATGGAAAGCAGGCTGGGGATGGGACTAAAAGCGGACATTTTTGTGCTGGTGGCCAGCTGGTTCGCATTTGGAACTTTTTTCCTGACGATTCACAATCCTCCCGCCCTCTTTGTCTTCTGGGTTCTGCTGACCACCGCAATTCTAATGGTCTCATTAAACCTGATGGGATATTTTGAGCGTTACACTGTTCAGCCGGAATTGAGCGGAATTGTAAGCCTACTTCTTGTCCTGCCCTTTTCAGCCGTACTTTCCAGCAGGCTGATAATGTGGGTCGTTAAAGGATCTCCAATCCCCTATCACGATATTTTCCGCATCTCCATCTGGGTCGCGCTGGTTTTCGAATTATCGCAGTGGGTTACGTTCAAATTACATTGCGCTGCAGGCAGAAGATGGGTGCTGGCTGCCTGCCTGCAGCCCGAAGAAATGGAAATCCTGGGCGCAGAAATTGCCCAATCTGGAGCTTCTAACTGGATCAGGGTTATGCCGGTCAATCCGTCTGATGGCGGAACTGTGACATTGGCAGGCAATGAAACCCTGGTTATTTCAAGAGGGGCCGTGCATGATCTGCGGGATCATCGAAATCTCCTTTCGATTCATCTCCGCGGGCAAAAAATCGTCGATTTCCGCCAACTGCTTAAGGAATTACGCTGTCGTTTCGACCTGCGTAATGCAGATGCCTGGACATTCATTCAGGGCGCCTTGCATCAGAATTTTATTATCCGCTGCTATTTTCATCTTAAAGCTTTTTTGGAGCCGGTTCTGGCGCTTTTTCTCCTGATACTGCTCATGCCGTTGTGGATTCTGATAGCGTTTGGAATATGGGTAACCAGCGGCTGGCCGGTTCTCTATCGCCAGGAAAGGCTGGGTTATCTTGGGGAGCGATTCTTCCTCCTAAAATTCCGAACCATGTCCAATTGCGCGGAAGAATCCGGCCCATGCTGGGCATCCAAGGATGATCCCCGGACAACCGCGTTTGGGAGATGGCTCCGTTCCGCCCGCCTGGATGAGCTTCCCCAACTGTTGAATGTAATCCATGGCGAGTTGAGCTTTGTCGGGCCCAGACCGGAACGTCCTGAGTTCTATCAGATCCTTAACCAGGAAATTCCTCTATTCTCCCTGCGCCTTCTGGTAAGGCCGGGCGTCACGGGGTGGGCGCAGGTAATGCAGGGATATGCCGCCTCTGTTGATGAATGCCGGACCAAACTGGAATATGACCTTTATTACGTTCAGAACATGTCGCCTCGCCTTGACCTCCGTTCGCTGGTGAATACTCTTGCTCTGATAATTCGGGGGAACAGTGGAAGATAAAAGGATTTCAGCTCACTGGCCCATTTCATTAACAAACGGCGCAGCTACGCTTTTTAATCTTTTCCTGCCGATCGCCCTGGTCCGAATCATGTCCCCCGATCAGGTTGGCCGGTACAAGATATTTTTTCTTTATGTGATGCTTAGCCCGGGAATATTCCTGGTTGGCGGATTAACCAACGGTTTGTATCACTGGGGCGGTAAATATCCTCAAACAAAGACGGAGGTCAGACAGAGCTGGACGTGGTTCCTGGTAATCACCCTGCTGGTCGTTTCGCTTTCGTTATCGATTTCACCATGGCTGGCTCCTCTGCTCAAGATGTCCAAAACGGACCTGCTGCTATTCCTTTATTTGTGTCCTTTCAGCCTCTGTTCCGTGTTTTTTGAAGATCTGTTGATTGCTCGCGGGGATATATGGAAAGGGTCTTTTTACGGGTCGGGAACTCAGGTCTTTCGAGCGGCGGCTGTAATGGCAGCTGCATGGTGGGGGAGAACTATTGAATGGGTCCTGGGGGCTTTTCTGGGGGCAACGATCCTGCGCGCTTTTGTTGGATGGTTCCTTCATCGCAGGTCCGGAGATGTCAGACTTTTTTATTCGGCAGAAAAATCTTCAAAAGTCCTGCATTATGCTTTTCCTGTGTCCATAGCGGCTCTCTCCGGCTTCGCTCTGCAGAATGTCGACCAGGTTATTCTTTCAATCCGGCTTCATCCGGCAGAGTTTGCCTTTTATGCCATGGGATGTCTCAGTATCCCTCCTCTGCAGGTGCTTGAAATGTCCGTCAACCGGGTTATGATCCCGCGCCTTTCCCATTGTTTTGCAGCAAAGGAATTAAAGAACGGCGCCAAATTGATGTCGGAAAGCGTCGAGGAACTATTCCGTATTCTTTTGCCCGCAACCGCGGGGTTGATTATTTTCTCTCACCCGATCATCCGAATTCTTTTTACGGACCGATACATTGCCGCGGCGCACTATCTCCGTTTCTATGCCTTGTTCTATTTGATTATGTCCATCCCCTACGATGGCGCTGCCCGCGCGAAAGGTGATGGAGTCTGGATATTAAGGATGGCTCTGATTTTTGCGCCCTTGTCCATTTGTGCAACGTGGATTTCCGCCACTCATTGGGGCGCCATGGGCGCGTTGATCGCATTTCTGACCGTCCAGGCGTTAATCCGGGCATATTCACTCTATTATCAAAGACGCTGGTTTGCCGTTCCCTATTCTCAGTTCCTTCCATTGAGAAATATGGCCATTCAAACCGCACTTGTTCTATCTGCCGGAGCCGTCTCATTGTCGCTGCGCCCGGTTTTCGCCAGTGAGAAGGATTGGTTTTTTGTCTCCGGGGCGCTTTTTGCCGTCTTGTATCTGTGGGGAGCTTACTGGCTGACCGTGCGATCCAAAAAAACGGTCTCTCAACCTGTCCACATCCTTGAGTTAGTGCAGTTCCCGAACGTCGGCGGTTTGGAACGCATGGTTTTATCTTTATCGCGGGCGCTGAATCATACGGAGCGGTTTGTCCCTGCGGTGGCTGCCTATGATCGACTTGAGGACAGCGATGATTCTTCGCTTGCGGGGCAATTCGGAGAGGCGAGAGTCCCTCTCATCCAATGGGAGAAAAAGCCGGGTTTCTCGCCGGCTGTCGTATTTAAGCTGATAAAAGAAATCTTCCTTGAGAACAGACGGATTCTTCATGTTCACGATCTTGGCCCCCTCATTTATGGCAGTCTGGCTAAATGCCTTTCGATGGGGCGTGTGGAACTCGTGGTCACGCTCCATACCCTTCTGCAGGTTAATCAAAGCGACAGATACAGGTTCTATTTCAAATGTTTTCTTCGCTTTGCCGACCGCATAGTAGCCGTCTCCAGAAACGTCAAAGACGGCCTTATCGAGTTAGGCATAGATCCGGAACGCATTGATATCGTGCCCAATGGGGTTTCCTTTTCGGCGCCGCTTATTAAAGAAGATGAGAAGTTGGCGTTGAGGAGAATGTTAATGCCTGGCGCGGATCGAAGCATTTTAAAGACTAAGTGGATCCTGTATTTGGCGCGCCTCCATCACGGCAAAGGACAGGATATCGCTCTCGATGTGTGGTGCGCATTGCCGCGTGAAATCCGATCGGAACTGGCAATGTTTTTTGTGGGCCCCGAGACGGAAAAGGGGTGCGCAATATTCGTTCAACAAAAAATCAGGAGATCTCCCGATTCGGAACGAATATTTATCGTTGGGCCTTCCCGTCATCCTCAGCAGTGGTTGCAGGCCGCTGATATTTTTGTCTCAGGATCACGGCACGAGGGGATGCCGCTGGCGCCTCTCGAAGCTGCTGGATCAGGCCTGCCTGCTCTATTAAGCGACATCCCCGGGCATTCGTTTTTGAAATCCTGGGCTTATTACTTCAATCCTGAAAAGCCCGTTGAGGGTGCAAAAAAAATTATCGAGATCATCGGTGAAATGAAAAAAGAAGGAAGTCCTTCGTTCTTTCAGAAACGCTGGAACGCAGCAACCATTCTCCGGGAAAGATGGTCCGAAGAAGCTATGGCCACTTCATATGTGAACGTGTTTGATTCCATGTGGGAAGTCCCGGAGAAAGAAATGCCAGAAAATGTTTATGCCGCTTTATAAGTCCGCCATTGAGGCTTATCAACCACTGAGTCGTTGGCGGATCCGCCGGCGTTTTATTGGCGGATAAAAAAGGAGAAATGAAAATGCCCCCAACAAACCGAGAACCCTGGAAAGTCTTTATATCCTGCACTCTTGTTTTTTCGCTGACTGCCTGCAGCGTGCGGTCGCAGTATGTGTGGCACGATCTTGGAACTCAAAACAAATCCAAGCCGGTAGATACTGTCTCATCGGCCCGGTGGGGGGCAGAAGCTCAGGGGCCTCAGGTTACCGACCCCTTAATCGCTCCCGGCTTCCTGCTGAACATGCGCGTTCCGGACGACCCGAAGTTAAATGGAGACTTCCGTGTAGATTTTGACGGCAATTTGCAGCTGCCATATGACATGACTGTCAACACCATGGGAATGACTTTGTCGTCCCTTGAAAAAAAGCTGACGGAATTATACCGCCCGTATTTTAAAACGTCATCGATGGTAAAACTTCACGTGAAAGAGAGACGTTACTGGGTAGATGTCCGCGGGCTCGTCGTTAAGCCGGGGCGTTACTTGGTCGATCAGAATTCTTCGCTTGATGAATTAATCGCCGCAGCAGGTGGATTGAGCAAAGAATCTATGCCGCGATTTGTGCGGATCCAGAAAGGGCAAAGGATGCAGGTGCTCGATCTTGATCAGTATTTGAGCAAAGGCGAAGAGCGCCCGCAAATTGTAGCGTGGCTCGGAGGCGAACAGGTATTTTTCCAGAAGGATCTTTCGGACATTGCGCAAAAAAGCACCTCGACGTATTATCCACTGCCGATATACGTTCTTGGCGAAGTCAGAAAACCGGGCGAATATTCCGCCAAGTCGGGATATGACTTCCTGGATTTCTTCACGCAGGCAAACGGATTCACGGAGTCAGCGGATCTTAACCGGATTGAAGTGATCCGGCGCACTGAAGGGCGTCTGCAGGTCTATGAATTTTCCTGGGATAACCTGGGGCGCGCTCCGGCCCCGCACGAAGGGGATGTGGTGCTTGTCCATGCCGACAAGGAAACAAGAGCGGAACGGCGCATTACGATATTCTCCAGTGTGCTTGCGGCTCTTGCGGGTGTCGCAACGGCGGTTGTGCTGGCTAGAGAACTGTGATCTTTAAAAGGGAAATGCAAAACCATTGATTCCCTCTCCCATTTCAGGAGAGAGCAATGGTGAGGGAGGCAGCTTATGAAGGCTCAATTACGTTCGTCAATTCTGACGCTAGGCAGTCAACTTGATACTGTCGTTCAGTATGCAGAGATGAAACGGTTGACAGATAACGTCATGATGCTTCAGCGGAAAAAACCTTTTCGGTTTTTAGCGGTTTTGAGCTTCTTCCCCGGGGAAGGGAAGACTCTTTTCTGCGCGGCGATGGCCAGGGCCTATATCGATGACAGCGGGCAGAACAAAGTCCTCCTTGTGGACACGACAACGCGTAAAAATCCGCAGTCATTGGTATTGAAGCAATGCTTTAATCCGCCGCATCCGATGATCGATTTTATTTCCGTTGAAGAGTACAAAAGAGGATCCAACGGAAGCGGAAGCGGGAACGGGAACGGGAACGGCAACGGCGCTAATGGCGGTCAGAAACATATGCCGCATGCGCTGGAAGCGGACAGCGTAATGGATGGCGCCGTTACCGTGATGATAAAAAGAAAAAGTGATCAATCTATTGTGAGAGAGATGGTGGAAGAAAGGGCTGAGCAGTACGGCCTTATCCTTCTCGATACTGCGCCGCTTTTGGCGCAGAACAAGGGGAACATCGATCCGCTGCTGGTGGCGAGAATGGCAGACGCTTCCGTTCTGGTCGTTAGTAAGCAGTTGTTAAATGACGCGAATCTGGATGGGCATCTACGGATACTAAAGGATCCCCTGATCAATTTGATCGGGATGATTTCAAATGAGGAGTTTTCCATATGAATCCTACAACACAGGCATCAATCCAATTGGCAGATATCTACGGGTTGTTTTCAGAATACCGCCGCTTAATAGTGACGGGGACACTCTGTTTCATGGCGCTTTTTATCATGGCGTCGTACATGATCCCAAAAAAGTTCAAGGTTTCATTTGTAATGGCGATCCATTCCAGCTATTTCCAGAATCCCCTGACGCATGACCTGATGGCCGATATTTTCGATACATCCGAAATGAAGTCGCAGAGGGAATCATTAATACGGCAGTCGCTGTCTCCGGAATTTGTAGATTCCCTTGGCAAGAAGTACGGTATGTACCGCTCCATATCAAGCGGCGGGCTGGTTGAGCGATTTATGAGCATGCTTGGGAGAAAAAAGCCCATTCAACCGAGCATTAGAGAAATGAGGGCTCGTTCTATGGAACGCGAAGAGTTGATGTCCCGCATTGATGTGTTAAACATCAACCCCGACACGTTTAAGATCAGCTTCCTTTATTCTGATCCCGATGTGGCTTTCAAAGTTACGCAGGACATTTACGCTCAGGTTTTGCGCGGCCTTACGACAATCCGGAAAAATGATCTAAACGCTCTTCATTCAGCCATTCAAAAGCGGCTGGAGTCGCTGGCGGCCAGTATGCCGGCCCTCGATGCGGCGACTCCGGGAGCAGCGGTTGCCCCTGTTGTCGTAGGCCCTCAAAAGGTCGACCAGGAACTTGAAGATGTCCGCAATGAACTTCGCGTTATGACTGTTCGTTATACGGAAGAACATCCGCTGATAAAGGAACTCAGGGAAAGAGAAAAGGCTCTCAGCGAACTGGTCGGCAATTCGGCTGCTCCTCAACCGATTGGCGCACTTCATCAGGAGACTCCGTTATCCGTCCAGTTGCCGCGGGAAGCGCTCATGGAGATCTACAAGGATTTAACGAAAAAATTGAATTACCTCGCCGTCTTTTTAGATTCCGATCAAAATAGTTATATCGCTATTCTGGAAAGTCCTCTGTACCCCGCCGCTCCTCTCTGGCCCAAGAAGGGCCTTTTTGTTCTCTGGGGCATGGCCGTAGGGCTGGCAGGGACATTCTTTTATGCGGCAATCCGTGAATATTTTCATCGCGCTGCTCTTCATACCACAGGCTTATCGGAATATCTGGGCATCGCAATGTTGGGAAAATTGCCCGTTATTTCATGGGGTTTGGCACGGGAGATGTATCTGCAGCGTGTGCCGGTCAGAGAATGAGGGCTGATTCTTGAGCATTTCTCTCGCTTACCAGTACCTGCATCTGGAAACATGGCTGCTTCTTCCTTTTCTTGCCATGCTGGTTTTGACTCAGTTGAGCCGCGCAAGGGAGCCGGCCCATTTTGTCCGAAACGGACAGATGCAGGCTATGGGTCTTTTTGGAATGTTCCTGATCCTTGCCTGTGTTTTCAGTTCTTTTCTTTCAGATATTTCTCCTTTATTAGCTTTCGAATTGGCGGCTGGGTTCACCCTGGCGCTGCTCCACCCGGTCAATGCCCTGTGTTTTTTTGTGCAGATGTTGTTTTTGAGACCGTGGGATATTCTTACAGGGAATCATCTCCTGCTGGCGCTGCCCAGGATTATGGCGCTTACATGCCTGGTCTCCTGGATTCTCTATCCCTGGAAGTACCACAAACCAGGCAGACTGACATTCCGGGCTTTATTCTTTCTTCTGGCATTCAGTCTATGGTTGTTCCTGTCCACTTTCGTCACTCCTAATATCACCGATGCACAGGCCACCTGGTTTGATATTTATTTCAAATCTCTGGTCGTTTTTGTTATGAGTTCATTTTTTATCGAGAACAAAAGGAGCGTTTCGGAATTCAAGTACACGATTTTACTCGGCATATTTTCCGTCGCAATCATCGGTTTTTATCAGTTCTTTTCATCTGACGCGCCCCTGGCCGCCAGGAGCCGTCTCAGCGCCGTAGCAATGCTTGATCCCAATGATCTGGCTGCGATGAGCGTTATTGCGCTTCCACTGGCGCTTGCTCCTCTTTTCAGCAGGGTAAAAGGAATTTCGCAGCGATTGTCAGGATTATTATTCTGCGCAGTTTCGCTGCTCACTATCTGGTATTCGAGGTCCCGGGGGGCTTTGCTGGGCATAGTCGCGCAGGCCGTAGGTTTTCAATTCATAAGGGGATTCAGAAAAAGCCGAATGCTTGCGGTATCAATGGTTTCTTTAATTTTTTTAGGGTATCTGTTTATTCTAGGAACAGTGCAAAGAAGCGCGGAGGATATGGAAATATCCAGGGAGAGCCGCATAACCTACTGGAAGACGGCGGTAAAGATGACTATTGCGAATCCGCTTTTAGGCGTCGGATTCAACCAGTTCCCTGAAAAGTACGAGGCCTACAGCCCGACTCTGGAGTTTGAGGCGGGGAAACGGACGGTTCATTCAAGCTGGCTGCTGGCTTTTTCGGAATCCGGCGTGCTGGGCGGGGTTCTGTTTATTGCTTTCTTTTTCACGGTATTGCAGGCGGCATGGCTCAATCGCAGAGAAAGGCCCGAGCAGCTTTACGCCCTTGGCGGATACGGTGTGGCGATGTCGTTTCTCTCCCACACCTATTTAATGTTCCCTTATCTTGTTTATGGGCTCATTTTGGCTTCGGATTCGGTGAAGGAAAGCCGGGAAGCAGGATCAGTAAGTGCCTGATATGCGTCTTGTCTGGATTGCGCCAAAATATCCTCTGGGTACTCCGGATGGCGCGAGGCTTGCCACCTGCGCCCTGATCCGTCATTTAACCACGGCGGGCGTAGGTGTCGATCTGATATGTCTGCTTTCCAGCAGGGAGACGGCGGACGCGGATGCCGCCATGAAAAACCTTGGCGTTTCCAGCTGCACGTTAATAACCCGACCGGATTCCGCGCTGCTTTCTCTAAAAGTTAACCAACCCTATACCCTGCGCGAATTTGCCGCGAAAAAGGTGCAGACGGTTTTGAAGGAAAAACTTTGTGATCTTATTAAGCATTCCTCCGACAGCGCCGGTACGTTTATCGTATTTGATGGCCTGCATGCTTTTGCTTCCCTGCTTCCGAAGGACCGGGAAGATATCGCCGCAATATGCGGAGGTTTGATCTATCGCGCCCATAATTTTGAGACGGCCCTGTGGACACAGTGCGCTCAGAAAGCGCGAGTGCCATTAATGCGGTGGTTATATCAGTACCAGGCGGAATTAATGAGGAAATTTGAGCGGAACGTTTCCCAGAAAGCGGCGCTGATTGCGCCGGTATCTGAAGAGGATGCAGGAAGATTCAGAGGATTAGCGCCGGATGCGAACATATCCAGTATCCCCATAGGCATGGAGTTCCCTCCGGAAGGACGGATCGATCCGGTAAACGTAAATGCCGGTAAAATGAGGGCGCTTTTCGTCGGCAGACTGGACTGGATCCCCAATCGCAATGGGTTGAAATGGTTTCTGGAAAAGGTCTGGCCCGCTGCTGTAAAAAAACGTCCCGAATTGTCGCTGACGATTGCGGGAGTGGGAAACGGTCAATGGCTGGAAAAATTCAGGCTGTTTCCGGGAGTCCGGATTATGGGGCGCGTCGAAGACCTGTCTCCACTTTATCGCGCATGCACGCTGGCAATCGCGCCGCTTTTTCAAGGGAGCGGTACGCGCGTTAAGATTTTGGAATCGGCGCGTTATGCGCGTGCTGTTGTCAGTACTGCCTTGGGCGCGGAAGGAACGGGATTGGTTGCAGGAGTTTCCTTTCTCCGGGCTGAAAATCAAAGGGAATGGACCGATGTTCTTCAGGGAATTACGCTGGAACGATGCAGAGAAATAGGACGGCAGGCGTTTTTTGAGGCCAGAGACCGTTTTGACGCCAGATCAATCGCGGATCAATTCCTGAAGGAACTGAAAAAAATTTCCGGTACGCAGCAACAGCCGATCGAAGCTTTGGCGGCACTCCCCTGTCCCTTGGGGGAGAGGGTAGGTTAAAGGAAGGAATAATTAATGCCCCGGTGGAGAATGTTTATTTTAGGTTTGTTTTTTGCCGGCCTGCCGCAGGCGATTTATGCGGCAGGCAATATCTCGGCAATCTGGGCCAATAATGGCGAAGACAAAGTCACACAGGATGAGCTCCGGGCAACCCTCGGCACTAACGTCACCAACCCTGTATGGGATGGAACCAAAATCTCAATTTTTGGCGGCCGCAATGAAGTCGTAGCTTTTAACGTTATTCTCGAAGCCGGTGCGGGCGCCGCATCGAATATATCTGTGACTTTCAACAAGCTGACCGGGCCTTCGGGCGCAACTATCGCCTCACAGGCCGCAACGGGGGACGGCGTTTTTAACTGGACGCAGCGGCCTGTCGAACTGTTCTACGTGAGATACCTGCAGATTAACGGTCTAAGCCTGGTGGCTTACGGCACTTACGATGAAAGGCACGTGCCACAGCGGATGCGCCGTCCCTGGACCGGCAACGGGGTCGCAAGCGGTGGCTGGCAGGACAGGCCTGACCACAATAAATATTACCCGGACATCGCCGTGCCTCTGGAGCTGGTTCCAACCTTTAATATAGCGGCGGGACACAACCAGAGCATCTGGGTGGATGTCTATATCCCCCCAGGAACGGCCGTCGGAACATATAACGGAAATTTTGTCGTTCAGGCCGGCGGAACTACGGTACAAACCATCCCTGTCCAATTATCTGTTTATAATTTTTCGCTCCCCGATAAGCCTTCTGCCAGGACCATGCTTTATTACTCTCATCTAAATATCGATCACCGTTATCTGGGATCGGCTTCTACCAACTCCAGTGCCCAGGCCATACAGATTCGTGACCGCCATTATATGCTTGCGCATCGGCATCGGATTTCGCTGATCGCCGATGATCCGGCGGAATGCGGCGGTTCCGGTGATCAGCCCTGCCCCGAGATGGGCCCGCGCCTGGACGGCAGCCTTTTCACTGCCGCCAACGGATATGCCGGCCCCGGCGTCGGGATAGGGAACAACGTTTACTCTGTTGGTACTTACGGCAGTTCCGGCTGGCAGACCGGCGGGCAAACAGTGATGAATCAACACTGCGACGCCTGGGCCACCTGGTTCAGCCAGAACGCTCCCGGGACAGAATATTTCCTCTACCTGATCGACGAATCTACGAATTACGCCGCAATTCAGGGCTGGGCCCAGGAGATCTTGAATGACCCCGGTCCGGGCCAGCAGATGAGGTCATTGGCAACCATGTCTCTTGTCGACGCCGCCAACAACACTCCGGCGCTGGATATCCCGACTTCAACTTTAGGATACGGCATTCCGTCGCAATGGGATCCCTTGGCGCAGCAATACTCAAACGATCCCAGACACCGCTTTTTCATGTATAACGGACACCGGCCCGCGACCGGATGCGATGCAATTGAAGACGACGGCGTAGCATTCCCAGTCATAGCTTGGGCGCAATACAAGAAGCACGTTAACCGCTGGTTTTTCTGGGAATCAACCTACTACAACAATTATCAGGGAGGCATGGGTGAAACCAACGTTTTTGAAAACGCCCAGACTTTTGGCACCAACAGCAACGTCGATGCAATACTGGGAGCAACTGGATGGAATTACGGCAATGGCGACGGCGTCCTTTTTTATCCGGGAACAGACACCGTATACCCGCAGGATTCCTACGGAGTTAACGGCCCCTTTGCCAGTCTGCGGCTTAAACACTGGCGACGTGGCCTCCAGGACTTTGAATACCTGACCATGGCGGCTGCGGTAAACCCGGCTCAGGTCCAGAACATCGTTAACTCGATCATTCCCAAAGTCGTATGGGAATACGGCGTAGCCAATCCCAGTGACCCCACGTATGTGTTAACCGATATAAGCTGGTCCAACGATCCTGCCAAATGGGAAACAGCCCGCGCGCAACTGGTGAATATAATCACCGGCGGGCAGGGGCCAAAAATTGGCGCAAGCCTGCCGACCCCCACTCTCAATCTGTCTGCCACGCTGCCAGTCGATGCCTCGCTGACAGCGGGATATCCTTCGGGGTATTCCGGCATTTCTTTCAAGTGGGCGGTCACCCAGGCTAACATTTCTATTTCAAGTCCATCGGCGCAGGCCCCTGCACAAAGCGGGAATGTCGTCAGTTTCCAGACAAAAAGTAATGTTTGCAGTCTGGCGTCCTATTCGTTGTCGCCGGGGTCGTATACCATAAGCGTTCAAGCCGTCGACAGCCAGGGGAATACTTCCGGCCTTGCTACGACAAATGTCCAGTTGATCGCTGCCACTGCGGCCGACCTCACTCATATGCGGGTTTTCCCTAATCCGTGGCGGAGCGATAAACATTCCGGGGTGCCTGTGACTTTTGATAATTTGCCTGATAACAGCACGATCAAAATATTTACCGTGTCTGCGCATCTGGTCAGGATATTGCCTTCTCCGAACAGCGGCGTTGCAGCGTGGGATTTGACAAATGATTCCGGCGACAAAGTCGCGTCAGGGATTTACATTTACCTCGTCAAGGCGGGCGATCAGGCAAAAAGAGGGAAACTGGCCGTCATTAAATAGGTAAATGATTGTCCATTTATTCAATTCCAGTTCTGTCAGCGGTCCTGAGCGGCTTGTTCTGCCGGCTCTTGCCGGGCTGCAGGAACGGTTTGTAATCGTCAATCTGCGAGAAGAAAGAATTGCCCGCCTGCGTGAGTCGGATCCTCTCGAGATATATGCCCGTTCACTTAATCTGCCCTATTATGACGTGCGTGTATGCGGACAATGGGATCACGTGGCCATGCGGGATTTATGCCTTCTTCTCCGGCGCTTGAATCCTGTTCTGGCGCATGCCCACGATGTGAAAGCTTCCGCCTATCTTCAACAGGCAAAACAGGCTTTGACGGATAAGAATTTCCCGATAGTTTCAACTCACCACGGGGTTGAAGGTAGGCCCGACTGGAAAACTAAGATGTTCGAATTGTTTTACCGGATGTACCTTTTGAATAAATTTGATCGTGTGTGCTGCGTTTCCTGTGCCGACTATGAAATTCTGGCCCGTTCCGGCATTCCCAAAGGACGGCTCAGGCTCCATTTAAATGGAATAGAAGGACGTCTGGTGCCCTTGGAGCAAAGAGCCGTTGAATCGCGGCGCATACGTCCCGCCTGGTTGCCGGATGAGATGCGCCGCGACGATCTTTTCCTTATGGGCGTGATCGGGCGTCTTATGCCGGAAAAAGATCACGACAGGCTTATCAAGGTTCTGGCTTTATTGAACCGTCTTCCGGGCGTGATGGATTGGCGCTGTCTGATTTTCGGAACAGGTCCGTTAGAGAAAAAGCTCCGTTTGCAGGCGCACCGATTTGGCGCGGCATCCCGTATTAAGTGGATGGGATACAGGGATGAAGTGGGAAAAGAACTTGCGGGCCTGGATCTGGCGCTTTCATTTTCCAGGGCGGAAGGTTTACCCATCAATCTCATAGAAGCGGGCTGGGCTGGAACGCCGGTAATGTGCACGCGGGTCGGAGGCGTTACGGATTTATTCCCGGATGAATCCTACGGTGAACTGGTTCCCAAAGACGAATTCCCGGAGGAATCCGCCTGGCGCCTGAAACTGTGTCTTTCAAAGGAAGGCCAGGCTAAGCTGCTGGAAAAATCGATCCGCTTCCAGCAGCGTGTCACTGAGGAATTCAATCAGAATAAATGGATTCGGCGGCTTAGAGAGATATATTCGGAACTGAATATTGATACGGCTCCGATCGCGACGGGAATCACGCGCAACTATTTCGCGGATCATTCAAGCGGCGGCAATTTCACGCAGCGATTGAAAACGATGCTTCTCTCCCGCCTGCTTCTTTATCCCTCTGGGAAAATAAAAAGGATCAACTCGTGGAATCAGGATGGTTTCCGAATTGTAATGTATCACCGGTTCGCATCCGGCAATGGAATGCAGGCATCTCTTGCCAGACAATGCGCTTATATCCGCCGGAATTTCCATGTAATATCCTTCGCGGAAATCGCCGGCAGTTTTCGCGAAGGAACTCCATTGCCGAGAAACGCCCTTATCGTCACAGTTGATGACGGCTATAAGGATTTCGGCAGCAATGCATTTCCCGTTTTTCAGAAGTTTCAGATCCCTGTTACGGTTTTCCTGGTGAGCGGTTTTCTTGACAAGAAAATATGGTTGTGGTGGGATCAAATTACCTTTGCAATCGAACACACACGGAAGAAACGGGTTGAGATTCCCCTTCTGCTTCAACAGTCATCTATTAATATAAGGCTCGAGACGGAAGAACAGCGTCGTCAGGCGATCCTGGCCATTATTGCCGCGTTAAAAGACATGCCTGATGAGGACCGGATTAGAATTATGAACGATATACCTTCGCTGTTCGAAGTAAATATGCCGGAGACCGCTCCCGAACCATTCGCGCCGCTGGAATGGTCTGACGTGCGTTATATGGCTGACCGGGGGGTAGATTTTGGCGTTCACACGGTAACGCACCCGATTTTATCGCGGTTGTCTAATGAAGTGGAAATTCATTCCGAGATTTCCGGCAGTAAACGGAGGATTGAAGAAGAATTAAACAGGCCCATGACCCATTTTTGTTATCCGAACGGGAACTTTGAAGATATTGATGACCGGGTGACGGGTGTTCTTTCGCAATGCGGATTTGAAACGGCAGTGACAACGGAAAGAGGAGTCAATTTCCGCGGGGTTAATCCTTTCCTGTTAAGAAGAACGGGAGTGGAACCGGGGATGTCTAATTTTAACTTTTCCGCAATACTTGCCGGGCTGGGAGGCACACGCTCCATGCAGTCGCCATTCGTACCTGGTACGCAGCGCAAATATAACGCATCTCGCGTTCCGGGTTCGCAGGAAGTTTTTAAATGAACATTCGAATTATTGACAATATTGATGCTCTTGACGCGTTGGCCCCCGCTTGGAACGCATTAGAGAAAAAATGTGAACTGCCCATGCAGCAGTTCATCTGGGCAAGGGCGTGCGCTTCCGTATTAAGGCATAAATATGACCTGTGCGTAGTAGCGATCGAGGAAGATGGAAAAATAAATGCACTCGCCCCGCTGGCGCGCGAGCATGGGAACCGCTATCTTGAGGTTCTTGGAGTGAAAGAGTACGGGGAACCTACCGATGTAATTTATGCCGACCAAAATGCTTTGCATCGTCTGGCGGCGGCCATACGGGGGTTGGGGATGCCGCTGCTGCTTAAACGCGTCCCGAGTGATTCGCCATTCAAAAAGAGCATGGAAACTGCGTTCCATGGAAGAGGTCTGCTGAACTGCGCAAGGGATACAGGCTCGCCCTGGATAGCGCTTGATTCAAGCTGGCTGGACCCCGAAACGCATCTTAATTCCGGTCGCCGGTCTGATTTGCGCCGGGCCCGGCGTAACGCGGAAGAAATCGGACCGGTCTCGTGTGAAATCATTGTCCCTTCAAAGGAAAATCTTCCGGCATTGCTTCAGCAGGCTTTCATGGTGGAGGCTGCCAGTTGGAAAGGGCAAAGCGGAACTGCGATGGCGATGGATCCTTTGAGGGGGGAGTTTTATCGCGAATATGCGATTTCTGCGTGTGAAGAGGGAATCCTGAGAATTTGTTTTCTGCGCATAGGTGACAAAACCGCCGCCATGCAGATAGCCGTTGAGTATGCAAAGAAATTCTGGCTTTTGAAGATTGGATACGACAATCGCTTCGCCCGATGTTCCCCGGGGATGCTGCTGCTGAGGGAAAGTATCAGACATGCCGCAGCGGGCGGCCTTAACTCTTACGAGTTTCTTGGAACAGTTGAAAGCTGCTGGAAAGTTTGGACGCCCTTGGAGAGGAATTACTCGGTGTTACGCGGCTACCCGTTTGGGTTTCAGGGGGTTGCCGCGCTGGTCGGCGATGTAGTCCGTCATTACTATCATTCTCACCCCGTATCAACCGGAATCAATAAATTGAAGGAGCTTATTGCGTGACCTCCGCATTTAAAAAATGGTTATGGAGTTGCTGGGAGCGCCTGGCGAAACTGGCGGCGCCCTCCTATATCGTTGGAGAGAAACTCTCCGATGCTCTTCGGATATCCCGCGAACTTGCTTCGCAGGGGATATCAACGGTTTTTTGTTATTGGAATGACCTTGAGGAATCTCCTCAGCAGATTACTGCGAAGTATCTTGACGCCGTAGATGCAGCGAGGGTTGAAAAAATGAATTCCTACATTTCGCTTAAGGTTCCGGCATTAAATTTCAACCGCCAGTGTTTGAACAGAATTTTGGATGGTGGGATAAATAACAACATCCACCTGCATTTTGATTCGCACGCGCCCGAGGCCGCGGACGATACATTTGACGTAATTAAGGGATGGCTTTCACGCGGAGTCAGGCCCGGCTGCACTTTGCCGGGCAGATGGCTCCGCAGTTTGCGCGATTGCGATTGGGCGGTTGAAAATGGATTGCCTGTGCGTGTAGTCAAAGGGCAATGGGATGATCAAACTAATCCTGACAAAGACCTGAGAAAAGGATTTCTTGCGGTCATAGATAAACTTGCGGGGCGTGCCCGGCATGTGGCGGTTGCAACCCACGACATTGTCCTTGCCAAAGAGGCTCTAGGGAGATTGCTTAATGCCGGAACTCCATGTGAATTAGAACTGCTTTATGGCCTGCCGCTGGAGCCTTCCTGCCGGACGGCGCGGGCCATGGGTGTGCACGTGCGGCTGTATCTTCCTTACGGACATGGCTGGATTCCTTATTGTCTTTCCCAGGTTAAAGGTAATCCCAGGATTCTCTGGTGGGTATGTGTGGATATGCTGCGAAGATCCCTGCCTGCGCGAGGACGCGGTCAAATCAACGCGGAATCATCGTCTATGAAATTCCAGTGCAAAGGCTGACTGTCCAGAATCTTCCTGGGGTCGTAAAGAAAGATCGACGCCTGGTAGCTCTTGTGGAACCCGTTCTTGTTCAGCGCGAATTGCGCCAGAGGGGCTGATGCAATAGCGCGGACTTCCACAATTTCCGGAGTGGACATCGCCTGACGGGTTGCCAGAGCGTAAGCGGCCTGCCATGCCGCAGGATCTTCCCTATTCAAGCGCACATCAACAATCCGCGCCTGCTTTCGCAATTTATTAATCAGCACATGTCCGCAGACCCTGCCGTTGTGTAACACCAGAAAACCCGAAAATTTTGCCAGGGGACAGCGCAGCCAGTAGTTCAGAAGCTCGGCATCACGTCGAATCGCCACGTATCGCTCCGAAGGCATATTCTGCCATGGTTCCGCTTCGAATCTGGTTATGGGTTTCAATTCCCATCCCGCCGGAACGGTGTTTGGCGAAATAATCTCCCGGGCCGTATATCGCAGCAGGCGCGCAATCCGCTTCCATGACGGTTCGGATGATTTTTCCTGAAAAATATTCCACGGGCGAACCACCCGCACATAATGCAAGAGGTCGGCATGGCGGACGAATCCCAGTTTTGGAATAGCCGCCCAGGTATCGGCTGTGCCCCCGGCCACTACGGCGATATCTCCCATCTTCATCAGGCGGCGCAGAAGCAGGCCGCCTATCCCGGGGATGCTGCTGCTGGCGGCCCAGTCCATAAAGCAGACGGCTGAGATTTCGTTTCCTGGCATCATAAAACGGACGGGAGCCAGGCCGCAATGCGCCAGGATTTTGTCCCCTTGCCGGAAAACGAACCCTCTGGAGCCTTCCCAGTCAGGTCTGGGTTCGATATATTTCCAGCGCAATAAATCGACATTAAGGAATGGCGCGTCCGATTGAACTTGAAAAGCCGTTCGCATCAAAGCGCGAATCCCGATAATGTCGGATTCAACTATGGGGGAAAATTCAATGCTCATCGGATTTGTGCTCCTGTAAGTGAAATCACCTGGCCCGAAACGAACGCTGATTCCGGAGAAAGAAGGTATCGCAATAACCCGATAATGTCTTCCGGCTGGCAAAGACGGCCCATCGGTATCGCCGCGGTTTCTTTCAAAATCTGCCTGTCCCCGGATTGCTTGTTCATCCCCAGGTGAAGAAAAGAAGGGCTGACAACATTGATCGTTATCTTTTTCCTGGCGAGTTCAGGGGCAAGGAGCCTCACGGTATTTTCCAGAGTTAATTTGGCAAGGAAATAACTTGCGCAGGAGAGCGAAGCGGCAAGGCTTCCCGGATAAGAGCCAAGTACGACGCATCGCCCCCCGGTTTCTCCTGCATGGTTGATTAGAAAACGGCAAAGCGCGATAGGGAAAGTTCCAAAAACAAGCTGCTGAGTGAGAACGCCGTTGTCACATTCAAGAAGACCGCCATGCGGCTTGCTGGGCCAGGCAGTGTGGACTATGCCGTAGAGCGGGCGATTTCCCAGCGTCTTTGTTAGTTCGTTTTCCCAGCCCGGCATCTGTAAATCTGTTTGCACGGCAGATACGTTCGATATCCTCAGGATCTGATCCTGGATGGAGTTGCGGTGCGCCAAAGCGATGACATCGAAGTGTTTTGCCAGATCAGGAATAATACTGGAACCAAGGCCGCCGGAAGCTCCTGTGACGACTATGACTTTTGCGGTTTTCCCACCGCCATCATTTGACAGGCTGGCGGAGGGGATTGCCGTCGGGAGAGCGCCGATTTGAACGGGTCTTTGTTCATGCAGGGTGAACCCCATAAAAATATCCGCCGTGGGAATCTGGGAATTCAGCTCGCAAACGATCACTTTCAAATTCCCCGCCCTGGTGGCAGGATTCCATGAAACGATTTGTCCATGCACCCGGACACGGCAGGGATAATAAAGAGGACTGGGGAATCTGGCCTGCACAGATCCCAGCAGCACATTTCTTCCCGGCAGGTGCATGCCGGCCAGGGCTGATGCAAGGCTGATTTGGAAGGCTCCATGAACAATTCCGCCGTGAAAATTACTTTGCCCGGCGTATTCTTTATCTGTATGAAGAGGATTGGCGTCGCCCGAATTTGCGGCAAAAGTTAAAACGTCTTCGTTGGTAATCTCCCGCTCGAATTGCGCTGAAAGGCCAACCCGGATTTGTTCCGGAGTCAGGACGGTTGCCTCAGGAAATGGCTGCATTGGACGCCACAAGCTTTTCGCTGTTCAGGTAATCCAGAATGAGCTCGAATGAACTCAGTTGTTCCAGGTCTTCAGGTTTGACCGTTATTTTGAATTCCTCTTCTGTAACGGTAAGCAGGGTGATGCCTGCGACTGAATCCCAATTGGCTACGGAGGCGGTACTGGCCATTTGAATTTCCTGTTCGTTAAGTTCAGGGAAGACAGCCTTAAAGCATTTGATCAGCCGTTCTCGCGGACTAGACATGGGTTAAATCCGCATTCCTGGGAATAACCAGCTGGTGGTAGAGTTTCGGGCATGAATTTAAAAAAGATTCCCGTGAAAGCGTTAACAGGCCTTCAGGTTCTTTATGAATGATTTCTTTTAAAAACCGGGCCAGGGGAATGTTCTTCGTGGTCTTTGTGTAGTTGAGAAGTATTTGAGCGGCGCCAAAAAAATCGAATAACGACTTTACGCACTGGTGTTCTATGCGGCGGGCAAAGGCCCGGCAGCTCATTGCCCAGGTATCTACCCATAATGAATTGCCGTCTGTCCGCCCGGCAAGGACCGCTATTTTCCCGAGCAGGCCGAAACGGTCCTTATAACTTACAGCCAGTACGTAGGTGTCCGGCCTGTGCATGTAATCCTGCCACGAGCTTTCAGTGTAGCGTTTGCCATTTAGATTGAACTGGTTGGTTTTGTTCAAGAGATCCAGCAGCCTGCCGTCCCGTTCGTCCTTTACAAAACTCAGCGTCAGTTCAGCCTTCATTTCACGTAAGAGTTCTTCAGAAAAACCGTTTTCGTCGTTTTGGCCGTCCTGCTCAAAACGGGCGTGTTCACGAATACTGTTCAAACGCAGCGCGTCTTCCTGAGATATTGATCGCCGGCCGAATAAATCCCGCAGGTGTTCGATGAGTTTATAGGCGCCGCGATGGTCGCCGCATGGGAACTGGATGCACTTTATGTCAGGATAGGCGGAGCGGACTTCGGCGATTTCCGCCAGGCTATCGTCGATAAAAACTACGCTGTCGGCGCCGATGTTCCAGATTTTCAAAATTCGTCCGATGGACCTGGATTTGCTTTGCCATCCCAGTTCGCAGGGGAATAAACAGTTCTTTGGCAGGAGAATGTCGGCCCTTTGAAATACTTCTTCGACATTGGCGGGATCGTTTTTGCTGGCAATGCCCAGAAGCGCCCCTTCTTCAGATAAAGTCCGCAGAAACTGCTGGTAGATACCGTGAGACTGGCTGTGATGATCAAGATCCCAGTGTACGCCCTGCGCTCCGACATCGCCAACGATGCCGTTCCATAAGGTATTGTCCAGGTCTGTAATTAATCCTTTCATGCCGGGAGGGTTGTGAATTAATTTCGCCAGCAATTCCCCGACGACGGATGCGTGCGGAATACTGAAGGGAAACCCGGATTCCCACTCGGATTTCACATCAAGCCGTTCTGATGGAGGGGACAGGTGGTCCAGACGCTGAATGTTAAGCAGATTAATCCTGCTATTGTTGGAGAATCTTGAGGCAAAACTGAACAGTTCGCCTCTCAACTGCATTTCCGGATTACTGGCCTGCCAGCGGTAGGTGTGAAACAGGGGCGGCAAAGGAAGAGTCGGCAGGCACAAATAAATCGGGCAATTGGCCGAGGCCTGATCCAGCCTGCGCCCAACTTCAGCCAGATAAGAACTAACCCGGTCACATATGCTCTTAAGGTGCCGAGGGCCCCATCCGCCCAATTGACGTGTTCCCAGCCGCGCATCGAGATCGGCCCATTCTATCAGCACAACGGCGGCATCAGGCTTATTCTCATTTATCGCGTTAAGATTGCCGAGCAGGTCCCCATACAGCCCCGTACTTAAAATTATTTTATTATCCGGAAAACATTTGTTTAGTTCGGCATGAAGAAAGGCCGACAAATGAAGGGGTGTGAAGCCGCAGATCAGGGCCACATTCATGGGCGTGCCGTCTCCGGGCGTTTTAGAAATAATATTTAAAGCTTCAATCAGCTTCACGGTTTCATCTCCGTTGTGGATATGTTTCTGGGGGGCAGGGGGTAGGTAAAAGCCGTTTAGGGGTGGCGCGGGGCCCCTATCGCTTTCTCAAGACCAACGGGCGCGCCTGAATCTTCCCGAATGTTGGTCAAATGTCTTATGCGCGCTTTCATAATCTTCATTGCATGCCCAAAAGCTCCTCTGAAAGTCTGATTGTAAATTATCAGTTCCGATTCTCTGCGTGAAGCATTCGTCCAGAACGTTTTGTAGCCTTCGTCTCCCTTTAGAAAATCGAATTCTTCAAATCTTTTTTCAAAAGCTTCGCGGATAACCAGGCGCAGAAGCACCGATCCAACGCTCCGCTTGCCCCAGTGGGGATCGAAGCCGCTTTGGAAAAAATAAACCTTGTTGTTGTAGTTGAAGCAGTAGATGGCCGATACGGGTGAATCGCCGTGATAAATGAGATGAAGGTTCAGGATGCCATTCTTGAGTAACGCCGGAGCCAGCGTCTGATGAAAACGGCGTACGTCGGCAGCGGTGAAACGGCTGACGATGTTTTTATCTTTGACCCGTTTCGCATGTAAGAAAAACAGGTCTTCCATTGCCTTGGCTAAAATTTGCTCATCACGGATGGGCACATGCCTTATCCGTTTTTCATTAAATAGTTTTCGTTGTTGTCTGGATAGTTCCGAGCGTAAGGAAGGGCGCGCCGACCAGTAATTGTCAAATGACCCGTTTATTTTTATATAGGAACATACAAAAGAGTGCTGCGTATGATGGTTGTGATGATTAAGCAACATGGGGTTAGCAGGGAGTTTTGAGTCGGATCGTAAATTTTCCAATGCCATCATGTCCCAGTCATTTCGATGGTCTTTTTGAAGAAACGCGCATATGGCGTTTACGGCCTCTGATTCGTGGGCTTTTTCAGCGATAATATCCAGATAATCGGGACAAAGCTCGTCTGAGCAGAAACGCAAGGTTTTTGTCCGCAACGGTCCGGACCTGTCGATATAAAAAGGGGCTATGGCCGCCAGTTTCCCGTCACTCCTGGCTGTGATGACGAGTAACCGGCGGTTCTTCCGAAAAACGTCCCACCAGGTATGCATCCATTCCCAGCGCAGAAACACATTGTCGGCTGAGCTCCGGGCCAGCAACTGGTTCCATTCTTTCTCAAGGCCGTCGAACTCTGTTTGGTCGATACATTTGATGTCCAATTGATTCTCCAATGTTTTCGATGCGCATTTTTAGACACACAAGGGAAGAAATGGGTTGCGCTCTGGAACACGGGGCTGTCCCTTCCTGTAAATCATAGGAGTGGGATGTGTAACTTGTATGGTTTTTGGGTGTCTTATGAATGGATAGAAAAGAGGGACATTCCATCGTGCTTCGCTGGTCAATAATCCTGTTTATTCTTTCCCTGGTCGAAGGAGCCTTCGGTCATCCTCTAACTGGATCACGGGCAATCGCGAAGGTATCTTTCGCCCTGGCCGCAGGCCTATTTGTCATGTTCCAGTTTAGCCGCAGGCGAAAAATCGAAACCGATATGCATGCCGGCGTGCCTCCGGCCGACGTAAAAATATCCTGATCCCGTCACGCGGACGTGCCCATGTCCAGGTCTCTTGTGGCCATTAAGCGGCAGTACTGCGGCGCGCTAGTGGAGCCGGACGGCGTCCATTTCCGTATCTGGGCGCCGAAATGCGCCCAGGTAGACGTCATTCTGGAAGATGGCCGTTCCTTTCCTCTTAAAAAAAACAATTTCCACTTCGAAGGATTTATCCCCGGGCTGCGTGGTGGCAAGCTTTACCGATATCGCGCGGATGGCTCCGGCCCTTATCCTGATCCCTGGTCTAATTATCAGCCAGAGGGACCGCATGGCCCATCAATGATTGTTGACCATAAGGCTTTCCGCTGGACGGATTCCGGTTGGCCGGGCGTCGGGATGCGCGGCCAGGTGATCTATGAGCTGCACATAGGCACATTTACTCCGGGAGGAACGTTTGACGCCGCGGCGAAAGAACTTGCCGAACTTAAAAGCATTGGAATAACCACCATTGAAGTCATGCCGGTAGCGGAATTCCCCGGACGCTGGAACTGGGGATATGACGGCGTGTCCCTTTTCGCTCCCGCACATATCTACGGAGATTCTCAGGCCTTCAAGCGCTTTGTGAATACCGCCCACTCCCTGGGGCTGGGCGTAATACTCGACGTTGTCTACAACCATCTCGGGCCTGACGGCAATTATCTGGGCATTTTCACGGATGATCTATTCAAGAAAGAAAAGAACGAATGGGGCAATATCATCAACTTTGACGGTCCGCATTCGAAAGACGTCCGGAATATTTTTATCCAGAACGCCTGCTACTGGATCCGGGAATTCCATATTGACGGCCTGCGCTTTGACGCGACCCAGGATATCCATGATTCCAGCCCGGTGCATATCCTTGCCGAAATCGCCGATCGCGCCCGTGAAGCGGCAGGCGGCCGCTCGATTATCCTGACATCTGAAAACGATCTGCGGGAAATCCGCCAGATACGGGATCGTTCCTCTGGCGGATACGGCCTTGACGCCACCTGGAATGATGATTTCCATCATGCCGCGCGGGTGGCGCTTACCGGGAGGCGCGAAGCCTATTACGCCGATTATAGGGGTACGCCGCAGGAACTGATTTCCTGCATGAAAAGAGGTTTTCTCTATCAGGGGCAGTATCATTCCTTTCAAAAGGCCCGGAGGGGAACCTGTGTTACCAATGAACCGGCTGAGGCCTTCATCCATTTTCTTCAGAATCACGATCATGTGGCCAATCATCTTCACGGCGAGCGGATTCACGCGCTGGCCGACCCCGCATTGTACCGCTGCATGGCGGCTTTGCTCCTGCTGGGACCGGAAACGCCGCTGCTATTCATGGGGCAGGAATTCGCTTCGAGCCGCCCGTTCCTCTTTTTTGTCGACCACAATCCTGAACTGGGCAAGCTGGTCAATGCAGGGCGGAAGCGGCTTTTATCGCAGTTCCCAAGCTATGCAGCTGAAAATGCTCAGGCGTCGATTCCCCTGCCCACAGATCCCGGAACTTTCGAACGTTCCCGGCTCGATCTGGCAGAACGCCGTACGCATGCCGGGGCCTACCGGTTCCATCAGGACCTGATTCGTCTGCGCAGGGAAGATCCGGTTATTGTGGCGCAATCACGCAATTCCATTGACGGGGCATTGATAGCTGACAGGGTTTTTGCCATGCGCTGGTTCGGGGGAGAGCATGGCGACAGGCTGCTTTTGGTCAATTTGGGGATTGATCTAAAGATAGACCCAATTCCCGAACCGCTGATGGCCCCACCACCTGACCAGACGCCAAAAGATGGCGGTCGCCAGACGTCTGGCGACCGGTCAGGTGGCGGGGCGGCCCCCCATTGGTCCATGATCTGGTCCAGTAATGATGTCCGTTATGGCGGCGCCGGCGCCGTAAATCCATTCCGGGATTCGATGATTTTTTCTCAGGGACACTCTGCGGTATTGCTTAGATCAAACACGAGCGAAGGCATTTGATTGCTCATTTGAACTTCTGATTAATTTGTTATAAACGATACGTAAAAACAACACTTTTTGGCGGGGTAGCTCAGCACTGTCAACTATACTCGCCGCCAAAGGCGGCTTACGGGGCGGTGCAGTCCCGTCGAGGTAGCTCCCTCTGGGGCGAGCAAAATAGAGGACGGGACAGCTGGTTAGAGCGGGCTGGCAGTCCGCCAGACGTCCGACAGATCCGCCAGTTGCGTGGCGGACTTTATAAGTTGTAAAAAATGGACACCGATGGCTACCGTCATTGACGGTGAACTCCTTCCACCCTTACCTACCATTACCGATGTTTTCCGTAAGAAAGTGTCCGGAAAAGTGTCCGGTAAAATAATAGGTTTGTCTAGTAAAAATACTAGACGCATCTATTAAATTGTATCCCGTTTTCGAGGCGTCAAAACCTGCCTGATCCACGCGGATAACTATGTCTCCTTCTCTCAGTCTCCTCTCGATTTTCTGCAGACAGTGGGACTGAAGAGAATCTGAAGGAACTGCAGACGTTTTTGAATCTCATCGATCTCCCCGGCGTTCTCCTGCCGGCAGCTCTACCACTCGGAAACGTATGCATGGGGTTTGATAAAATGGGTGTTAGCCGTTGGAGTGAGTGCGGTAAGAGAAATGACTAAAACAAAACATCCGGTAAATTTGCCACCTGAAATCGCATCCGAGGTTACGTTTGATCTCTCCGGGCATGAGGGGCAGTTTGTCGAGTTCAAGCAATCCGCATCGGATTTGGCTCACGAAATGGTGGGATTCGCCAATGCCGAAGGCGGACGAATCTATATCGGCATGGCGGATAACAAAGAAATCAAGGGAATCGACATCAGCAACCGCTTGCTGTCACAAATTCAGGACACGGCTAGAAAATGTGATCCGCCGGTATCCATCAAACAGTATTCTTTTAAGCGAGAGGATAAGAATCTTCTGCTGATTCAGGTGCTGGAGGGTGAAAGCAAACCTTACGGTTGTTCCGACGGCTATTATCTGCGCACTCTTTGAAAACGCGGAGCAAGCCGAAGTCTTTTTACTGAGGCATCTAAGGTTGCGTTATGAGATCAAGGGCTTCAGACGAGTCGATCATAGGGAGATTCCTATTCCCGCGCTGCGGGAAGGAATCATTAACGCTTTGATTCACAGGGATTACTCGATTTACGGCGGTAACATCGCGATGGAAATTGACCCATCCAAGCTCTTGATTTCAAGTCCCGGTGGGCTGCCGCCCGGACTTGCTCCGAGCCGTTTTGGCCAGGCCAGCATGCGTCGGAACGCCTTGATCGCCGATCTTTTTCATCGGGTCGGAAGGGTGGAGCGGGCAGGGAGCGGCATTCGCCGCATTTTCGAGGCCGTCAGCCGGGAGCATGCCCTCAAGCCTAAGTTTAAATTCGACACCTTTTTCGATTTAGTCTTCCCGCGTTATGACGATAAGCAATGGGCTGCCCTGGCGAAGCCAGAGGTGGTAGACCTTACAAGTACCCCCCAAGTACCCGACAAGTATCCGACAAGTACCCGACAAGTACCCGACAAGCTTAGTTTGCTGAAGTTTTGCGCGAACCCCCGCACTATTCACGAAATGCTCGCCTATATGGGGTTGAAGGACAGGGAGACTTTCATGTCCAACTATTTGCGTCCGTTGCTTAAAGGAAAACTCCTCGCGATGACGGATCCTGGCTCACCCCGCAGCCCCAAGCAAAAATATGTGGCGACGCCGCCTACGAAAAAAGGGAAGGCATAGGATGTCCAGCATCTACCAGATCAAGATCACGCTGAAGGGAATCAAGCCGCCGATCTGGAGGCGCGTCCAGGTGGAAGGAGACATCAGCCTACATGTCCTGCACAAGATTTTGAATTGCGCCATGGGGTGGACGGGCACTCATTTATATGGGTTCCGAACGGGGGGAACGTACTACGGCCCTCCCGATCCTGAGCGCATGGATGCCGTTATAAATTCCAAGACCGTGAAATTAAACCGGCTGGTTTACGCGGAGAAGGCCCTGCTGGTTTATGAGTACGATTTCGGCGACGGGTGGGAGCATGAGGTTATTGTGGAAAAGATCCTGCCGCCGGAACCAGGGAAGGCATATCCGCTCTGTCTGGCCGGGGCCCGAGCCTGTCCTCCGGAAGATTGCGGGGGCGATTATGGCTATTTGGAATTGATTGATATTTTTGTTAACCACGGTCTTTAAATGTACAGAAATCAACGGTAGTTTGTGTCCAGTTGTGAGGCGCGTGCAGAACTTCCCCGCTGGTAAAAAAGGTCGGCGTAATTCCCGTCTGATATATCCCG